>CBHTTJ010000114.1:0-19437 GCA_966095605.1 uncultured bacterium
GGCCGCTATAATTTTCTGTCGGGAACCTCGGGTAATGTGCGCATCACGGATACCTCGACCGATTTGAACGTGGTGATCTCAGACGCGATTCGTTTCGTGGGCGTTGGCTTCCCAACGGATTCCACGAATGTTCTGACGCCACAAAGCTACGAATGGCGTGCCAAGGAAACCGTGCCCCAGAATTTTTACGTCGTGCAGGGAACGCCGACGAGCAGCAACGCCGTGATGACCGCAACGGTTTTGAATCGACTCGCGTACGGCCCAACTCCCGATGATCTTGAAACGATCACCGCCAGCGGAGTGGACGCGTACATCACGAATCAACTCGCTTTTGAATTGCTGACAGAAAACGTCACAAATTCGCACACCAACATCGCGTGGATCGAATCCAAGTTCGCTTACCCAAGCGACGTCATCGATTTGTACATTGCCAGCTACACCTACACCACGAACACCAACTCGGTGGTGACGACGACGAATGGTGTTACGACAACAAATTACATCACCACAGTTTCCACGAACGCCAACTATGCCAGCACCAATGCGACGATCGCAGATCTTAAAGCGTGGCATGTTTTGCGGGCGGTTGCAGCGAAGAGCCAGTTGCTGGAAGTCCTCCTGCAATTCCTCGAAAATCATTTCGTCACGCAGTATTCAAAGTCGTCGACGTTCATGAATGGTTTCTACAATGGCGACGATGGGGTAATGGAAGATCGACAATCGGCGGCCTTCGAGCTTTGGGAAAATATGAAGTGGCGCGCAGCGTTGATGAATCCCCAGTGCACTTTCCTGGACTTGCTTAAAGTCAGCGCCGAAAGCCCCGCGATGATTATTTACCTCGATACTGCGGGCAGCGACGGTCGTTCCGGAAAAATTCCGAATGAAAACTACGCACGGGAATTGATGGAGCTATTCACCATGGGTGTCGACAATGGGTATGATCAGAACGACATCACCATCATGTCGCGTTGTTGGGCGGGTTGGCGCGTGGCGAAAGTGGCTCCCAATCAGGCCGGGAATCCATTCGCGACGGCTCTGAGCGGTTCCGTCATGACCAACGTGGGTGTTTGGTCGTTCATTTATAACACCACGTTCCAGAACGTGAGTAACCAGGTTGTCTTCACCAACAAAACGGTTCCAGCGCGGTTCGGATCTCCATGGGCAGGTGTGAATTATCAGCTGAATGTTCCAGCACGGACAGGAACAAACGGGATTCAAAACGGCTATCAAGTGCTGACTCATCTGGCCAATCTGCCGTTCACCCAGGAATTTATCAGCGTGAAACTTTGTCGTTTGTTCGTGCACGACAACTTTGAGCACGGCACCTACGACTACACGGATCCCAATATGTCAGCGGAAGCAAAACTGGTGCACGACTGCATGGTCACCTGGGAGAACACCAGTCCGAAGGGACAAATCCGTCCGATCCTGCAAACTATTTTCAATTCGCAATTATTCCGCAGTCAGGCTGCTGCCGCACAAAAAGTGAAAACTCCGCTGGAGTATTGTGTGAGTGCGATTCGAGCGTTGCGAACCAGCACGAATGGAACTTATCTGCCCGGAAGTTACAGCTCCGACACCGATGGTTATTCCCTGACGGGAAGCACTATTTCGACTTTGAATTATCCCTTGAATCGCATGGGCGGCATGTTGCTCTTCGATCGAAATGATCCCAACGGTTATCCTGAAGATGCGCCCGGATGGATCAGCGGTGGAACTTTGGCGGAACGCATTCGTTTTGTGCAAAGCTATCTGATGGGGAGCGCGGATTCTTCGAGCAGCAAGAACGATTCAATTTCAGGCGGGAATAAGAGCGTGGCGGATCCCGCTGCGTTGATGCGGGCAAAATTCCCGACACTGAATCCGCCCGGCAACCTCACGAGCGCGGCGGATGTCGCCGATTATTTTTTGGGCATTTTGTATCCCGGCGAAGGGAAGGGGAACCTCCTGCTTTATCGAAACGCGGCGATTAATTTCCTGAACACCGGCGACGATTTGCTTCCTTCGGCCTTCAGTGCTTTGAGTGCCAGCAACGCGGATAATCGCGTGCGTGGAATGGTGGCGATGCTGATGAGCTTCCAACGATTTAACGAGCAGTAATATGAAGAACTTTCACATCATGACCCGGCGCGGTTTTTTCGATCGCACGTTCAAGATCAGTGCGGGCATCGCATTGGCGACGCTCACCGATATTCCGTTCGTCGTGAAACGAGCTCTCGCCGAGGGAAACATGGGCCTGAATGGAAAGAAGTTGCTGTTTGTTTTCCTCCGCGGTGCGAACGATTCGCTTAACTCCGTGATTCCTCACGGAGATTCTGCGTACAACACAACGAACCGTCCCAATATTTATATCCCAAAAGATCCGGATGCCCCGACGGGCAGTGGTATTTACGGAAGCACCACGGGCGGTTGCTTTGATCCCACGCAATTTAAGGATTACCTCGGAACAGGACGCACCTCCAGTGACGATACTTTTTCCTACGCGAATGCTATTCCGTTAGGAAATGGATTCACCGGCTTGCATCCATCGTTGAAATTTCTCGCGCCCATCTACAACGCCGGTGAACTTGCGATGATTCATCGCGTTGGTTATCCGAACCAGTCGCGGTCGCATTTCGATTCGCAAAATTATTGGGAGACGGGCGCACCGAATGCAAAACTGGTGACCGACGGAATTTTGTATCGCGCCATGATCCAATCGGGTCTCGCAAATTCAGCGCCCTTGACCGCCGTTTCTGTTCAATCCGCCTTGCCTAAGATCTTGCAGGGAAGCGCGGCGGCGATGACAAATCTGACCGATCCGACCCGGTTTAATCTGCTGGGGGTTCCGAACACCGGCTCAGGAAACTATAAAGCCGACAGCGCGTTAAAGGCGGCGAATCTCTATCCTTTCCCGGAAAAACTGAATCGCGATTTATTGGAACTCCAATACGAGAATCTCAGCAGCACTCTGCCGATTTTTGCGTCCATTGATTTCTCAGACAGCGGCAACACCTATCTCGACGACGTCGATACCGACGGCGATGCCCCGTATTATTTGTTTCCAACGTCGAACTCAAAGAACGGCGGTGCGAACCTCAATGGTCGCAGTGGGGCGACGAATAAATATGTCATCGATACCGGTGGCTATTCTTTCTTCACTAACCTGAAGGCGGCCGCGCTGATTCTGAACAAGACCGATGCCATTGTTGCCGGGACGGAATTTGGTGGTTTCGACACGCACAACAATCAAGGCGCCGTCACGGGAACACACGCAAATCTCCAGCGCCGTATCGCCTGGGCGATGTACGGTCTGAGAAAGTTTTTCAAGATTTACGGAAAAAATGGGACCAATCCTTTACCGGGAGCAAAAGTCAGTTGGGACGACTTGATTGTCGTCACCATGTCCGAATTCGGACGGACGACGATTCAGAACGGTTCGCTCGGCACCGACCACGCTGAAGCCGGCGTGATGTTCCTGGCCGGAGGAAGCATTAAAGGCTATGGAAAAGGAAATACCTACGGCCTGTTTGGCGGGACACCGTCAGATTCAGTCATTTGGAACACCGGCCAAAGCGGGTCCATGTTCGGGGCTGGCGGACGCTACTTAAAACGTTGCGTTGATTATCGCCAGGTCATTGGAAAAATTATCCGCGATCACCTCGGTGCTACGCAAAATCAGCTCAACCAGATTATCCCGGGTTATGCCAATGCGTCGGAACGATTGATCGTCGGTGGATCGTCGATTGATGGAACAACCATTATGCCTGAGTTGCCGTTTATTTAATTGTCGGTTCTATTGTTCGCATTGCGATTGTCTTATCTCCAACTTGTTCTGCTTGTTTTCGTTTGCGCGTGCGGCCTGGAGGCCGGCGCCGCCATGGTTACGCTGACGCCAACGAATGACACCTGCATTTTGGAAAACGCTCCCAATAACAATATCGGCGCACAGTTGTTTGTTAACTCCGGTTCAAACAGTTCGCTAAAACGTAATCGCGGTCTCTTTCGTTTCGATGTCGCCAGCCAAATTCCGGCGGGCTCAACCATTACATCGGCTACATTCGTCGTTCTCGTGGTGGGTGAACCGAGTGAACCACCGGCGCCTTCGACCTTCCGCACTTTTCGAGTGCTGCGTCCGTGGGGTGAAGGGGACAAAGGAAGTCCTGGTGGACCGGGGCAGGGGACAACGGCAACGATCGGAGAGGCAACGTGGAATTATCGCCTGGCACTGACAACAAATTCGTGGGCGGTTCCGGGCGGCGCTTCCGGAATCGATTATGAGGTTGCGGACAGTTCCTCGCAGTACATTTACGGCGTCATCAATCCGCAGTACACTTTTCCGACGAGCTCCAATAGCGTAGCGGATGTGCAATTGTGGTTGGATTCGCCGGAGCTCAATTATGGCTGGATACTGATCAGCGACAGTGAAAATGTTGCTTATACCGCGCGTCGTTTCGGTTCGCGCGAATCGGAAGTCGACGCGCCACAGTTAATCATTGAATTCATTCCCCCGCCGCGCATCGACAATCCTCAAGTTGTTTCCAACAAAGTTTCCTTTGAAGTCGCAATGGTGCCCGGTCGAAGTTTGACGGTTCAATCCGCTCCATCCATCGGAACGACGAATTGGAATGTTGTCACCAATATTCCTGCGCCTCTTGTCGAAACTAATGTTTTTGTGTCCGATCCTTTGGGTGGAGGGCAAAAGTTTTACCGTTTGAAGACCCCTTGAGCTAATCGCCGTCAGATATTCTGCGCGAACGACATCAAATTGCGGTATTCGGTCAGGATTGTTTTCAAAGCGACCACCAAAGCCTTCACTTGCTTGTCCATGGGTGCCAGCGCAGGGGTTTCAAAAACAATTTCAAATGGCACCGGTTGAATTTCGGCCGGCGATGCGAGCACGCCTTCGTAAAGGTCATAAATAATTCCGTCGCGAGCTGCGAACCCATCGATCAACGCATTGATATTGCGCGGAAGAATTTTGCCCGCTTCGAGCAGTGCAGGGCGGAGAAGATTTTCTGTCAACGTATGTCCTCGGACAAATCCGTAGAGGCCATCACTGGTGTCGTCGGCATGCAGTTGAATAATCCCATTGAAATGATGAGTGCGAAGTTCTTGTTCCAACAGCCTTACCTCTGGCTTCGCAGAGTTCTTCCAAAATTCACGATTCAAGTCACAACTATGACGCGCATGCCGCGTGTTGTCCTCGAACCCGGTCGGATTGCAAATGGGGTAGGCATGGATTTCGTAATCAAAGGCCAGTTCCGACTCCGTCGCCAACTCACGCAAAAAGTCGACTACGGCAAAGGTGCCTGCCGGTTCATCGCCATGGATCGCCGCAAAAATCCCAATCCGGATCGGATCACTCACCCGCTGGTCGCGCCAGGAGAACCTCGGGAGGGCATAGCTCTTGCCGTTGGCCTCGAACGGCCCCAGCGATGCTTCCTGGAGATTTGCTATCGTCCGTAACGGTTCCAGAACCACGTCGATTGAACGTGGTCGTTCCGGGGCAACTGAAGGCATCGCCTGCTGCACGGGAACAATGTAGACGGAAAACCGTGAGGTGAAAATAGAGACGAGAACCCCCTTTTAGATGAAAAAATGAGTCTGTTCTGCCTAAAACGACGAGAAATTAGTTGTTTTTGTGTAATATTCTTATTTTGAACGCTTTGGACATCGTCAGAAAAACTTCTGACGGCTCCCGGAGGCTCCGGACGTCGTTGGAAAAACTTCTGACGGTTTCCGGAGGCTCCGGACGTCGTTGGAAAAACTTCTGACGGCTCCCGGAGGCTCCGGAGGTCGTTGGAAAAACTTCTGACGGTTCCCGGAGGCTCCGGAGGTCGTTGGAAAAACTTCTGGCGGTCTCCGGAGGCTCCGGACGTCGTCGGAAAAACTTCTGACGGTCTCCGGAGGCGCCGGACGTCGCTGGAAAAACTTCTGACGGTTTCCGGAGGCTCCGGACGTCATTGGAAAAGCATAAAGCGAGGTCCAGAGACATCAATTTCAGCTTCTGGAGGAAGTCGGAACAAACGAATGATCCTGATTGCATTTTCCTCGCCAGCCAACGCCAGAATTGCTTCTCTTAAATCGCCTCAGGGCTAAAATGAAAAAATTGAGTATCGCTTTCGGCGCGGTGGCTATCGCTACCGCGGGTCTTTTCCTCACCAGCAGCTGCAAACAAGGCGGCAAAAGCAGTGGCGAACAGTCGGCTGCGGGTGGAGCAATTGTTTCTGCCGAAAAGAACAGCTTCAATGAAGTCACGGCCAAACTCGATAAGGGCGGTGATTTTTACATGTATCTCAGCACGGAGCAGTGGTTGAAAGGTGTCTCGGAAAATATCGGCCGCCTGCGGAATGTTTTCATGGGGCTCCCGAACGTGAAATCAGAAGACCGCGAAAAAATCGAGAAAGTCTTTGACGTTGTGGAAGGCGGCGTAAAAGAAAGCGGCATCGAAAAGATCAGCGGCGTGGGCATGAGCTCGATCGCGCAGGAAAAAGGTTTTTATCACAGCAAATTCATTTTGCACCATTACAAGGGCGACAAAGGCGGATTCCTCTGGTCGCTCTTTGGCAAGGAACCTCACACACTCGAAGGGCTGGACCTTTTGCCGGCGAACACGGCGATGGCGGGTTTCTCTGAACTGGATGTCCCGCAACTCTGGACGCTGTTGTCCAACGGCGTGGCGAATTTGAACATTCCGGAGGCGAATCAAGCCCTGGATCAATTTCCAAAAAAATTTGCAGCAGGCACTGGCATGACGCTGGAGCAATTATTGGGTTCTCTGGACGGAGAATATGGAATCGTGCTGACGCTCGACGAAGCAAAACAAATTCCCGTTCCCCTCGGCACGAATGCGCTCAAAGTGCCTGAACCGGGGCTGATGATTATCGCCAAGGTCAAGAACGACACCCTTTTCAATCAAATCGATACGACGATGAAGGGGAATTCTTCCGTGATTCGTGTCGATAAGCCGGATCTCAAGATGCGCACCATGCCTCTCCCGTTACCATTGCCAATTCAACTGCGACCCACCGTCGCGCAGAGCGGCCAATATCTTTTTGTCGCGACAACGGATGCGTTAATTCAGGAAGCTCTCGCGGTGAAGAGCGGACAAAAGCCCGGATGGAAGAAGAGCGAGGAATACCAAAAGCTCTCGAAGGGATTGCCCACCAAAGGAAATAGTTTCTTTTTTATCGGTCGCAAACTCGGCTCGACAATCGCCGACGTGCAGAAGGCAGCAGTTTCAATGAGATCCGGTATGAATTCTCCTCAAACCGAAGCATTGCAAAACATGTTCGCCGGCCAAAATCCGATGTATTCCTTCAGCATCGCCGCGAACACGGATGAAGGTTGGGAAGTTTCCGCGAATGGAAATCAGTCGCTGAATCAGGCGGCATTAATTCCCGGGGCAGCGGCGATTGGACTGTTGACGGCCATTGCCGTTCCGAATTTCGTGAAGGCTCGCACCACGGCGCAAAAGAACGCGTGCATCAACAATCTGCGCCAGATCGACGGAGCCAAGGAACAATGGGCTCTTGAGAATAAAAAAGACATTGGCTCGACGCCAACCGGACAAGAGCTTTGGGGACCCAATGCCTACATGCGCAGACAACCCGTTTGTCCTGCCGGTGGAACCTACCAGATCAATCCTGTCGGGACTGCGCCCACGTGCAGTCATGAAGGTCACGAGTTGCCGAAATAAAAAGCGGATTACCAGAGAAACGATTTCTGTTCCGCGACTTGCTGGTTGCCATCCCACAACGTCGCGCGCCAGGCAACCAGATCGCCAAAGGATTTGTATTCTTCACCCTGGATTTCCACAGGAGACCAGGTGGTGATCCATCCGTCTTTGTGAACGGTTTGTTCCACGGTTTTGACGTGAATGCTTTTGTCCCTGGTGCCGCGAAGCTCGATGCGCAGCTTTAATTCCTGCGTCTTGGCGACATCGGATTTCCATTGCACGTTCACGCGCAGGGCAGAGCATTCATTGGGATGTCCGCGGAGATAAGACTGATAAGCGTCGCGCTCGAAAAGGCTCGGCGACAATGCGTGGCGGCCTTTTAAATCCAAATAGTGAGGAAGCACTTTGATGATGCGCGACGCTGCCTGGGCGGAGACATCCATCATGGCGGTGGCGGCTAAAATTAAAAAAAGGACACGACGCATAGGCGCGACGTTACGGACGCGGCAGGGAATTTCAAAGCCTAAATTACTGAGAGTTCCCGGCTTCGATGGGGCCTTCGGGCTTCGCCGTGGACGGCTCCTGACGGTCGGGCAGCAGCTTCTTCAAGGTGTCGAAAGGGCGCAAAATCTTCATGAGAATATTGGGAATAAAGACCGGTTCGCTCTCCGGATTGTCGAGGGTGCCGGTCAGTCGGTATTCGAATATTTTCGTCAGCGGCTGCATTGCGATACTAAAAAGGTGTCCGAGACTCCCGGCATCGCGCAAGAATTGAGCTTCGACCTTTGCATTCACTTGTTCCGAGAAGTCCACCGTGCCTTTGTAATTGATCCGCACCGCCGTCGAGCGGATTTCAAGGTCGTCTGATCGAATAACGCTATTGGTCATGATAAACGTGGCAGAAGCGTCGCGGGCACGACTGCTGCCACTGCCGGGAAGCACGGCATTGAGTAGAGGAGAAAAGATGCCAAAAATGGGCACCTCCCAAATCAGTCCGTCGTGTAATTGCATCCAACCGAAACCTTCCCAATGCTTGTCATCCTTTGTATTGGCCGCCGTGATGTTTACCTTTCCATCAACCGTTCCCTCCAGTTTGTTGGTTTTTCCCAGATCGAGCATTCCTGTATGCAGATCGAGATTGGTGAAGGTGATGCCAATTTTGAAATCGTTGCCATGCGGCGCCGCGAAATCCACAAAGACCCATCCCTCGAAAGTGCCGCCCCGGTAAGCAGTGGCATTGATGTTTGTGACGTAAAGATGTTCCCCGATCCAATCGACTTTTCCGGTGGCTTTCTCAGCTTTTAAAAGGCCCCACTCAAATTGTTCCCCTTCCACGATAAAATGCATGTCAGCTGTTTCGGGCTGATCAAATACGAAATTGCCATCGACATAGACCGTGGGGGTTTTGTGAAAATGATAAGGCTCAATCGCGGCGGCCACTTTCTTTCCGATGGCGCGAGTGATCGGCATTGGTTCCATGGTGGAATAAACTTCATGCAGAAAAACCCGGCCTTCCTTGAAATCAATCTCAGCGTTGGGACAGGTAACCTGTTGGTCGCGGTATTCCAGTTTTGCGTTGGAAAGCGCGAGGAACTGATTGGTGTAGGTGAGGGAAGTGCGCAGCAGATCCAACGAGAGATCACCGTAAGTAACGTTGGTGATTTCGACGTTGGCGCGGATGCCGCATTTGCTGAAATCAAATCCCCGCTCCGATATCTCAGCGTGAATCTTCGGCGGGCCGCCAAGATGGATTTTGTCAAAGGCGGCCTGCGCATCTTCCGGAAACCAATTGCGAATGGCTTTCGGATCGATGGTGCTATTAATGGTCCAATGGTTTTCTTTAGTTCGTTTATTGAAACTTAGACTTAGATCCACCTCTCCTTCGGATCGGACGATACGCAGATTTGGAATTGTCCACGTCAGGTTGGAATACGCAAAATCGGTGTGTGCCGACGCCACGGGCACGGATCGATAAGAACCGTTCGTCACGGAAACACTTCCATGAAAATCCACGGTGGGAAGAACTTCACCTTGCCAGTCGGGGTGATGATTGGTCCAACTCGGGAGAACCGCTTTGATATCAGCCGCAAGTTCCGGTGGTTTTTCCCAGGAAAACTTCTTCAACCAACGTTGTCCGGGTTCAGGAAGAAGAGGAAGAATGTGTTTTATATCGAAATCGGATTTTAATCTTGTCTGGAATTTTCGGCTCTGGATGTCGAGGTTGCCGTCGACGCTTAGTTTGCCGTCGTAAAGATCGGTCTCGAGGTGCCTGATCAATAGATTCGGAGCGAGCCATTCGCCCTCACACATGGCGTGCTGTATCTCCAGGTTTGGTGCTTTGACTTTCGTGGCGTCAACAGTCCATGTGGCTTGCCATGGCAGCATTCTTTGCCAGAAAGCCCAATTCTCGTCGGAAGCAATGACGTTCGTCAGATGTTTTAAGTCCAGGGTGGCGTTCAGTTTTTCTGTCGCACCCCAGATCGAAGACGTAGCGCCCGTCAATTGAAGTTGGCCGTTTGCCGTTCGCAGTTGCAAATTTGTTGTACACGTCACGCTTCCGTGCCATTGCAATTTCTGGAAATGGAATAAATTCGTGGTGCCGGACACAACATCTCGAACATCCAAATTGGTGGTGCTTAAGGAAAGTTTTGTTCGCCAGAGGTCTTCCTGATCCGCAAATAGAATTACTCCGGCGTCCACGGCATGAGCTTTCCCATGTGGTGTATCGATGGAGTCGGTGGAGATCGCAATTTCAGCGAGCTGCTTTTCGTCACCAACTTGTTTCTGCGCGTAGCTGCCATGAAAGACGAGGTTTCGTGTCTTTCCCCACGGTGTCGCAGTAGTTGATTTCGCCGAGAGAGTCGTGTCGACCGCGATGCTATCCATGCTGGTTGCGTCGCCGGAGAATTTTACAACGAGATCTGGAGGAGAAGAGAATTTAAGGCGATGCCAGGTGTCGACGAATTGTTGCAACGGATTTTTCTTGTTGGCGGCATTCGTTGCTTTGGATGGCTGGAAAATCTGCCAGTCGAGCAGGGCGGGGTAATTGGTGACGGCCCCGGAAATCTGGACCGTAGCGCCATCGAATTCGCCGCTTAATTTATCCAGGCTAAAAACGTGGTTGGTTGAGACGCGGACAGCAGCAGTGATGTTTGTTAAAATCAGGGTTTGGTTGTTCGTTTGGGAAAGTGGAAGAATGACGCGACCGGACTTCAAGGACATTGACTCAATCCGCAACTGCCGCTTCGCCGCAGAACCCTGGTGAACATTCAAATCAAAGGTGTCGGCGAAAATCTGGAACGAAGCATGGTTTGTTTTCGAGAACCGCGGATTCTCAATCAGGATATGATTAGGCCATGCCCATCGCATGTTCGTGAACTCCACATTAAACCCCGCTTCATGAATTCTTTGTAGCACCGGTCGTTTAACGAATTCGGGAACCCCGATCTCGTGGAGATAAACAACGGCGAAAACGGCGAGGAAGAGAACGAACAAAAAGAACACTCTCACCCAGCGGAAAATTCTTCGGCTGAGGCGCCAAATTCTTTTTGGCCGGGAATCGGACATTATTTCTTCCTGGAAGGGAGTTCCTGCGTGAGGGTTAACTCATGGGCGATGAAGTCATAATAAAGGGGCCACGGAAATTCGAAGATCAGCTTTTCACCCTCTAATGTTACGGCCGCGTAAGGGTGTTGAAATTCGGACATGCCCCCAAACTCAAGGTCGAGTGTTTCGATTTTTCCATTCCGTTTCAATTGGAGAGAAATCTGATAATCCGCTTCCTTAAATCCGTATTTCACAAGGTTGGCTTGACCTCGAGCCGTCCAGAAAACTGCCTTCAATTCACCCAAACGATGTAGCGCTTCTTCCAGCGCAAAGGTATTCACAATGCCCTGGTAACCTGGGGCGATAATCCAGTCCCCTTTGGCGTTGCGAATAAGCTGTCGGCTTTGCCCCTTTTGCTGGATCAAAACGTTAACCACATCGGCAGAATCAAAATTCCAGATGCGACGATCACGCATCTGCCAGCTTGCGGTGGGGAAAAACTGGAAGTCCTCTGCCTTGATGGAATAGACGGAACTTTCATCGGAGCGGTGAGCAAAAATCTTTCCGCCATTCGTCCCAAAATTAATTTCCGTAACGGGATCAGCCCGGAACTGATTCGTCGTTTTGTTTGAGACTGATAGCGTGTAATGCAAAAGAGGCTTTTCCAGGCCGTAGTTTGAAAAATCGGTGACGACATTTTTTTCGACTTCGATTTCGCAGAGATTTAGCCGAGTCAGCAATTCATCTACCAGGCTGCCATCAGCGACGGTGGCGCTGTTGGAAATCAGCCACGTTCCGTTTGTGTGCTTGTTCAGAACGAAATTGTCTTCGCCACCGATTTCGATGTGATCGATTTGTTTTTCCGGAAGCGTGGCAAGATGACGCTCGCGAAAGTCCGTATAGGGTAAGCGCCAGCCGGCTAAAGGCTCTTTCGGAATGAGGAAAACATTGGGCCGGTTGCGCTTTTTCGCGAAAACCAAAGAAGGATTGTTGGTTGGACTTTGGCCGATTTGAAGAGCGAAAACCTCATTTGTGCCGGCACTCAAAATAATTTCCAAATCAGGTGTCAGGAGACCGAATTTGTCCAAATCCGCATTGGCATCATCCGAAACAAATTCCGTGATTTGCAGGGGGATAAGTTTTTGCAGCAAATCATTGGCTTTCACGTTATCCGCCCGGGTCTCGAGGGGGCGGATCATTCGCCACATATAATTTGTGACATTGAATTGAAGTTCGAATGAATTGTTACCCGTCTTTGTCTTAATCGTGTTGAAGGCGAAATCACCCCATTTCGCAAGCCGATGATCGCGCCAGGTTTCTTCTGAGTGTGGAATCTGATTAAGGACCTGGCTATCCACCACGTAAATGCCATCGCCGCCGACGACTTGCACAAACACCTGGCCGCCCACGGGCACTTTTTTCCCGACCTGGAGAACGCGCTTATGTTTTCCTTCAAAAAAGACGATGGAGAATTGCGGTGTGTCGAAGCCAAACTCCTCTGAGGAATTCTCGCGAGTTTGGAGATCTGCGGCGGAAATGCGGCCTTGCCAGGTCAACTGACTGAACGTGTGTAGCATTTCCTCAATTTTTTGACGATCAGCCGGAAAGGAAACAGGGCGGGTCAATTGCCATGCGGCATTTGTGCGATCCACGCGCAAATCTATCAGGCCTGACGGTTGGATCTGAATGCTGTCGACGTTGGTAATCTGCAGTCCAGGCAGAACGTGTAACTCAGGCGGACGAGAGCGCTGTTCGCGGTAGGGCCGTTCGAAAAAGAGAATAAAAGCAAAAAGAATTGCCGCGACAAAGACGAGGGACCAGGTCGTTTTCGCGCTCATGTTAACTCCGACGGCGCAGCCAAACGAGACCACCCCAGAAAAGGACTGCTCCCGGCATTCCAGCCAGCAGAATCCATTGAATAACCTTCATTTGTGAAGGTGACATGATGATCTGGTATTGTTTGATCGGACGAGGGCCCAGATTTTCCAGCAAGATTGTCGGACGAGCAGTTAACCAATTGATCACGCCATTGGCGAAATAATGATTCGCGGCGAGGTCCAACAATTGATTATCGAAGCAGAGGGAATCGCCAATCACGACAATGCGGGTCGCTCCGCGTTCCGCGTTTACACCCTTAATTCCACCTTGTTCAACAGCCACCATCAGGGGAAATGCCATTTTGGTGGGACGGCTCGCGCCGGCGTATTCTCCGACTGCGTTCGGACTTGTTCGCGCCAGCCATTCAATTTTTGGGGCGTCCGCGCTTTTTGGTGCATCCGCTGCCTTTCCAATCGCGCGAGGAGAGATCAGGAGCAGTTGCAGGTTTTCGGCGGCAAGCGGTTTGGTGATCGCATGCTCAGCGTTCAAGGTGGCGCTGAGGAGAGTATTTGGTCCGGCACTAAATTTGGCATCTTCGGTGATCAGGTTGTTCGCGACGCCTACGCCCCATTTCGCCAAGACTTTCTCGATTCCGGAATTTTCGCCCAGCATCAGATTGTTCTCGAGAACGAGCAGACGACCACCTTGCTTTAAAAAGTTTTCAATCTTCTCCCGTTCCGCTTCAAGGATCTGCGCCTTTGTCGGGCCGGCGACAATCAAAAGAGAATCCGGAGAGATTTCATTCGTGCCCTGGAGCGAAAGTTTTTCCCATTGCACATTGTTTTCATCATTGAGCAGAGCCATGAACTTTCCATAGCCCTGGTCTTGCTGATCATTGTCCGGATCATGTTCGCCATGGCCGGTGAGAAAATACGCCTTAAAAGGGCGGGCGTGGGTGACGCTGAATAAAGCGGAGCTGAAAAACATCTCCCCTTTGAATGCGATCCTGGGGATCACATTCGTTTCGCCGGAAATCAGTTTGTTGATATCGTAATCGGAGAGTTGATTGGCAAACACGACTTTCGAACGGCCTTCATTTTCAAATAGAACGAAATTCTTATCTTTCAGAGAACCCAGCTGTTTATATTTCGACAGAAACGCTTCGCCCGCGCCAGGAAAACGAGCGTAGTCGATAGTTTTGGTTTTAAAATGTGAGGAGCGTAAGCTGTATTCCTTCAACAATCCCGTCACCATTCCAAAAAGTTCTTCTTCGCCTTTGGCATCGAAGAAAATCGTGACGTTCACGTCGTTGGTGAGGGTTTCCAAAACCCGTTTGGTTTGCGGTGCCAATTGCCAGCGTTGATTGGAACTGCATTCGAAACGTTTGGAATATCCCGAGGCGAGATAATTCACCATTATCACCAACGCCAGAGCCGCGAAGATTGCCAAACAGAAATTGACTCCGTTCAGCAGTCGGCGTCCTGCGGAAAAACTCGGTTTTGTTGTCGTGGGTTCGGGCATTATTTCCAGCGTCGGCTCTCGACGACCCTAAGCGTTAAAAACAAAAAGAAGATGGTGAGACTCAGGTGAAAGACAATCCATCGTGTATCAATCATGCCGCGCGCAAAATCTGCCATTTGTTCGGTCAACGAGACGTAATTGAGCGCTTCGTTTACCCAGCTGTTGGTGACGGCAACTCGCTGGGCGACGAAACTCAGGAGGAAGAGGGTGATGCCAATGGCGGAACTGACGATCGCCGCAATGATCTGGCTCTTGGTGATGGCCGAAGCAAAACATCCGAGGGACATGAAAAGACAGCCGATCAGAATAATGCCCAAGTAGGTGCTGCCGATGGTTCCGTAATCAAAAGCCATTGGATCTTTGGTGTAATAGCGAAGCACGAGGACGCAACCCACTAAAGGAAGCCACATTACGGTGTAGAAAATGATCGCTGCGGAAAACTTTGCCAGAACGACCTGCAGATCGCTCACGGGCGTAGTCATCAATGTTTCAAATGTTCCTGAATATTTTTCCAAAGCGAAAAGGCGCATGGTGATGACCGGCGCCGAAAGTAACAGGACGAGCCAGAAGTAAATCGTCTGGTAAAAGATTTCCGTGATCGGAGTTGGCGTGGAGATGCCCTGCAAATTTTCCAGAATACTCCAGAAGCTGAGCCCAATAATGAAAACGACGACGGCAATAATGACGTAGCCCGTCAAGGAGACAAAATAGCTGCCCAATTCGCGGCGGGTGAGCGTGAGGTAGGGTTGCATCAGATAATTTCCTCCTCCGCTTCAGGACGCGTCACGCGAACATAAATATCTTCGAGGGAATAGCGACTGCGCGACAGTTCTCGCAAGGTCCATTGATGTTCCTTGGCGAGATCAAAAATTTTCGGGCGCACATCGGCTCCGTTCACGGGTGTCACAATGCAACGGAAATAATTGCCGTCAATCGGAGCTATATCGAAGCTTTCGATGTCCGGTAAATCTTCGAGGCATTCTTTGACTTCCTGCGCAGGGCCGGCAATTTCCGCCGTGATTTGGCCTTTCTGATTGTGGCGCTTCTCTAAATTCTGTGGGGTGTCCGCTGCCAAAATCTTTCCCTGGCGCATGATCAACACCCGGCTGCAGGTCATTTCAACCTCGGGAAGAATATGCGTGGAAATCAAAACTGTATGTTTGCGTCCGAGATCTTTGATTAATTGCCGGACAGAACGAATCTGGTTCGGATCGAGTCCAATGGTCGGTTCATCTAAAATGATGAGCTCAGGTTCATGGACCAGCGCATCGGCCAGCCCCACTCTTTGTTTATAACCCTTGGAAAGATGACCGATAATCTTTTTGCTGACGTCCGTGAGTGAGCATTGTTGCATCACGACATCAACACGTTCGCGTGATTTCTGGCGACCAAGACCTTTTAACCGGGCGCGAAATTTTAGATATTCCCGCACACGCATGTCCTGGTGCAGGGGATTATTTTCCGGCATGTAGCCAATGCGGCGACGCACTTCATCCGCCTGGGTAAAAACATCGTAACCTGCGACCTTGGCGGTTCCTGACGTCGCTGGCAGGAAACAGGAAAGAATGCGCATGGTTGTGGATTTTCCGGCGCCGTTAGGTCCGAGGAATCCAACGATTTCTCCCTTGGCGACAGTAAACGAAAGATCGGCAATGGCCGTTTGACCAGCATAACGCTTGGTCAAATTCGTCACTTCGATCATCGTGTTGTTCTCCATCGCGGGCGACATTGTAGCGGTAGCTCTACGAAGATAAATAGACTTCTCCGAAATTTTTCTGCTACCGAACCTTTATGGTAACCGTTCCTTGCTGCATCTGGAGAAAATTTCCGCGCACCTGGCGAATGGCCGTGATCGATAATTCCAGTTTGTCATTCATTTTCTTATTGTAGAAGAGTTTCGCCGCTTCCACTAAATCCCCGACGCGCTGGCCATCGATGGCATTGATGAGGAAACCTCGTTCGAGACCGGCTTTTTCCGCGGGGCTGTTTGGATCCACACCAGCCACGATGAAAGCCTGTTGCCCCGGCAAACCGAGATATTGCTGAAGATCAGGAGTGATTTCCTGAAAGGTCGCGCCAATTTTCTGGCGAATCAAATCGGAGTTGAAAACGCTCTTCTGTGGAACTAAATGAACCGTCACGTTGAGGCGCTCTCCATTGCGGCTGATCACAAGAGGAACATCCGCCTGGCGTCCGCTGCGACTCAGAATTTCAAGGACGAACTCGATGAAGTTGCGCGGCGTCTTTGTTCCAACCTGGACGATTGTGTCGTCTTTCTTCAACCCCGCTTTGTCAGCAGGACTTCCTGGTTCAACGTTCTGAACTCGCAACGCATTTGCATTGGAACTAATGCGCGCACCGAACCAAAGCTGTTGATTGCTTTCTTCCGGAGTGAAGATATCGGACAACGCTTCCGCGACGCGCTTGATTGGAATCGCAAAGCCGATCCCCTGGGCGTTTTGATCCCGAAACACTGCTACGTTCAGTCCAATCAGTTCTCCGCGAATATCAATCAGGGCGCCACCGCTGTTTCCCGGATTGATCGCCGCGTCGGTCTGTAGCCAATCCTTGTAATCCAGCGGACCTTTATCCGTTTCCGGGCGGCGAGTCGTGGAGCTGAGAATGCCGCGGCTGACCGAGAACCCGAGGCCGAAAGGATTGCCGAGCGCAATGACAGTTTCGCCTAACAAAACATCATCATCGCGCGCAAATTTAATGGCCTGAAATTTTTGTCCGTTCCGGGGATCAATCTTCAACAGGGCAACATCGACGGTCGGACTTGTAGCCACGAGCCGCGCATTATAAAGATTTGTCCCGACAGTCACCTGGATCTGATTTGCACGTTCGATGACGTGATTGTTTGAAAGAATGTATCCGTCCTCGTCGATGATGACACCCGAACCAAGGCTGAAGCTTTCGCGGTAACGCTGCTGGGAATTTCCGTAGAACTGGCCGAAAAATTCTTCGAAAGGATCCTGCACCCGGACAAGCGTCTTCGTGCTGATGTTGACGACGCAGTCTTTGACTTTCTCCACCGCCTGCACAATGAGGTCACGACGCGGATCGGCTTCCGCCCTGGCTGTCACTGCCAGAAAAAGCGAGAGGATGCCGCAGAACCAGCATGCGATTTTTAATGATGTTTTTTGCATCGATTTATTAAACACGACAAACCTGAAACAGTTCTGTTCAAAGTTCTTTCACCAACTCCGGCTTGACTTTGCAAAAGGCACCGTTGAAAAGCAATGCCTGTGTCCTCTATGGGTCCTGATTTTTATGCCTGTTGGCGCGAGCAAAATAGCACAGCCACATTTCTCCGCGAGGGACAATCTGCGCCTCCGGAAAAATTGCTCCAGGCCATCTGGCACCATCAACGTTTGCTCCGGGCGGAACTTAAGACGTTAGACGGAAAGCCGCTGCGCATCCTTCACCCGGGATTCTGGAATCGGGAGTCAGGGCCGGATTTTCGCGGTGCCGTTATCCAATGGGGTGAGGAGATAAAGACTGGCGATATTGAGATCGATTTGTATCCAGCCGGATGGCGCGGGCACGGACATGACACCAATCCGAATTTCAAAAATGTCATCCTGCATGTCCTTTGGGAAAACGGAACGTCACCCGCCAACCTGCCCGTGTTGGCGATGAAACCAATTTTGGACGCTCCGCTCGACGAATTGGCGCTTTGGCTCGGGAGCGACGCCGCGAGTACGTGGCCCAGCGAATTGTCTGGAAACTGCTGTGCGCCGTTACGTGATTTGCCGGAAGAAAAGTTGCGCGAGCTTTTGCACCAGGCGGCGATGATTCGTCTGCAACGAAAAGCGCACGAACTGCAAAGTCGGGCCAAACAGGTCGGTTGGGATTTGGCGTTATGGGAGGGACTTTTCCGTGCGCTTGGTTACAAACACAATGTCTGGCCGATGCAACGGTTGGCCGAAGTTTTGCCGGAGTTGGGCAAAGGGCAGGGGACCACGCCCCTGATGTTACAAGCGCGTTTGCTGGGCGTCAGCGGAATGTTGCCCACGGAGCTTTCCGGGAAGAAAAACCCGACAGGGAAATATTTGCGCGATGTCTGGGACGTCTGGTGGCGCGAGCGAGAGCAGTATGCCGATTATATTCTTCCAAAAACGGTGTGGCGTTTCCACGGCTTGCGTCCGGCGAATCATCCACAACGCCGCCTCGCCCTGGCGGCGAATTGGTTTACGTCGAACCGGTTTTTTCCCCAGTTGGAAGAATGGTTTCTCAAAGATCTTTCGGAGAAAGAAATTTTGCCGGGATTGTGGAATGTGTTGAAGGTGGAGAACGATGATTTTTGGAATCGTCATTGGACCTTGCGTTCCGCGCCTATGACACGGCCTCAGCCGATGATCGGGGACAAACGCGTGACCGATCTTGCGATCAACGTGATTCTGCCATGGTTCTGGATTCGTTCGATCGTCGGCAAAAATGCGGGCCTACAGGCGAAGGCGGAAAAACGCTACTTCGGATGGCCGGTGGCGGAAGATAATTCCGTTTTGAAAATGGCTCGGCAACGACTGCTGGGAGGCAGTAGTCCAAAACTGTTTCGCACTTCTGCTCTGCAACAGGGATTAATGCAAGTCGTCCGAGATTTTTGTGAACACTCCAATGCGGTCTGCGAAAATTGCCGTTTTCCTGATTTGGTCCGGCAGTTGAAATAGCCAAATGATTTGATTCTTTCAAAAATGGAGTCTTTCGTTGCGCCGGAAAAGACGACCAACACCCTTGCTTTCCTTTGTCTTTTAAAAGGCTTTAAAAAGTTGCCGCAGTTTTGCGCCGACTTTTAAAAGCCTTGTTGGATCGGCGTGTGCCTCTTCCGCTGAGCGAGGGACGTTGTCGGCCGTGTTTTTGCCAGATTCAACCGTCTCAACGGTCGTTTA
>CBHTTJ010000115.1:0-19324 GCA_966095605.1 uncultured bacterium
TGGCTTGCTATCCCTTTCGAATGACCGGTTCAAGCCGGAGCGCGCCCGATTCTAAGGCTCTGCCTTGATTTCGGTCAGGTATGCCAGGAAACCTCCCACCGCCGTGATATAGAGGGGGGCGAAAGCAAAAAAAAAAAACCGCCCCCCACTTATCTTTTTTTTTCTCCAACAAAACCACACCAATCGGCGCTGAAAAACTTTTTTTGCGGCACTTTTTACTTTTTCCGGCGGTGGAATGACTTTTTTGCGGCGCAAAAAACTTTTTCCAGCACAGGAAAACCTTTTTTATGACGCTTTTAAAAAATTCCAGCGCCGGAAAATTATTTTTGCGTCACAAAAAAAGTTGGGTTTTGCAGGAATGAAGAATCCCATTCCGAATTTTTGAACTCCTTTAACGTTAACGACACATAAAGTGCTCAAAAAGAGCCTTTTTTCGAAAAATCGCCTCTGCGCTGCCGGTTATTCCGGTAGCGGCTTGCCTTTGGTTTCCGGGGCGAACCAGATGATGATCATGCCGACGATGTAGATGAGTGTTATGGTCGCGCCGGCTTTTGCATAGCTGCCTTCGTAGTGTTGCATCAAATTGCCCATTTGCACGGCGCCGACCGCCGCCAGGATGCGTCCAAAATTAAAGCTGACACCCTGGCCTGTCGCACGAACGCGAGTGGGAAACAATTCGGGCAAGTAGAGGGGCAGCCATCCATAAAACGAAGCGGTCAGGGCGCCAACCCAAAAAACGGCGAAAAGAAATGTGGCGTTGTAGGCCTGATCGAAACGGAAGAGGTAGGCGCAAATCGCCAACGAGCCGGTGCAGAGAACAAAATAAGCCCAGCGCCGTCCCATTTTTCCACCAAGCAATGAACCGCCGAAACAACCAAAGATCGCGCCAACGGCTGCCGCAATTTGAGTGTAGGCTTTGGCGGACGTGACCGTGGGTCCCGCCAGTTTGTCGGCCCAGAGCGGCAGCCATTGCACCGACCCCCAGGTTCCAATCAAGGCGACAGACGCCAGGGCGATGGCGATGAGCGTTTTCTTTAAAAGTTTTGCCGAGAAAATTTCCTTGAGCGGACTGGAGGTATCTTTTTTCGCCGCTTCTTTCCAGCGTTCGGATTCAGGAACGAAAAAGTTGATGAACACGCTGAGCACGGCTGGCGCGGCTCCCGCGAGCATCACCCAGCGCCAGGATTCAACACTTACTTTGAACTGCACGCCAAGCAATGCGACGAGCACGTAGCCCGCGTTGCCAGCAGCGCCAATCAGGCCGGCCAACATCGGGCGTTTATCGTGTGGCCAACATTCCATCACTAAGGCGACGCCGAGCGCCCATTCACCGCCCATTCCGAGAGCGGCGAGAAATCGAAAAATGCCCAGGTGCAGTGGAACGGTTGCAAAGTAACAAAGACCGCTAAAGACAGAGTAAGTCAAAACGCTAAGCATCATCGCACGCACCCGTCCGATGCGATCTCCGAGCCAGCCAAAAGCAAATCCACCGCAGGCCGCCCCTACAAGAAATGCCGCTGTGATCCAACCCATCCAATAACCGACGAGTTTATCATCGGTGACATGGAGAAGGTCCTGCAACGCCGGCCGGGCGACCAACGGGAAGATACCCATTTCCAAACCGTCAAACATCCAGCCGAGAAACGCCGCCAGCAGCACAAACCACTTTCCGTCCGAGGCGTTTGAAGACGACGTTGCCGTGGTGTTTTTTACATCGGGCTGGAGCATGGAAATTTATCTCATGAAGACGATCACGAGAACAAGTTGATTCACTTTTCGCCTCGTTGCTTCCCAGCACAGATTACTCGAAATGGCTGAGACGTTTTCCCCGCCAAAAACGAAAGAGGCCGTCTGAAATGAAGATCATTCCACCAAAAATCAACCACGTAGAAAAAATAGGCCGGTTGATCAAGAAAGAAACTACTATGGGAAGGAAGCAGACAAACCCCAACAATATTTCTAGAATTCCACGGATTCGCCACCACCTGGACAATTGTCGCATCTGAGCGACGAATTCGTCATATTCTGATTTTGTATCCCATCGGGTCCGCGCACGGCAATTTTTGCAATCCGCAATCGCCTGATTGTTAGGTTGAAGGCATTCGGGACAAAATTTGGAGAAAACGAAATGTTTCTCCGGAGGATTATAGGTGCGACGGCAGGTCGGGCAAATGCCATCAGACTGCTTCAGGCAGGTGAGATGCAGGGCTGTGGAACAGGAGGCGCACCAGGTCGCCTCCGTTTCCAACATGACATTGTTGCGGCAAACCCCGCACGTGACGCCTGCCAATTGCATCCGGGCAGACGTGGCTTAAGAGCGAAAATCGGCAATGGCGTCGATACGATACTTCTTCTTCGCACCGTCCATATCGAATTCCACTTCTTCGCCCACTTTCTTGTTGAAGAGCGCTTGGGCCAACGGCGTGAGATAACTCACGATATGCTTCTCGGGATCAGAATCCCATGCGCCAAGAATTAAGAATTTTTCCTGCTGATTCGATTGGAGGTCCGTGACGTTCACACGCGTGCCAACACCGACCACATCGGTTCGCGGATTGGCAAAATCACTGCCGCGAGCGCGGACAAGATCGCGTTCCAGTTCGGCTTTACGGCGCATGAGGAGCTTCTGCATTTCCTTGGCCGCTTTGTATTCGTGGTTTTCGCGCAAGTCACCGTAGCTGCGCGCAATCGCAATTTCCTTCGAATTGGCAGGAATTTTTTTCTGCACCAGTTCGTTGTATTCGTTCTTGCGGCGTTCGAGACTTTCCCACGAAACAATATAGCTTGTGTCCTGTTTGCTGGATTCGCCGGAGATCAGCGATTGGACGGCTGGATAGCTCTTCACGATGCGCGCGAGGAGCGAACGTTTGTCCATGTCATCGAAAGAGGGAGACAACTGCAACGTGCGAGTGACGTCTTTAATCACTTCGAGATCGGCGGATTCAAGCAGATCGGTGATCAACGCCTGATCGGACAAAATGAAATCCCGCAGTTTGTTCGAGCGCTTTTCATTGAACTGATCGCGTTCCATCGCCGTGAGCATCGCGCGGAAAACTTCGGGTCCGAGAATATCGGCGTAATCATCCGAACGTTCCTTGGCGAGCCAGAGCAACAATTCACTACTGGCCTGATGCTGAGCCACCAGACGACCGACGGTATCTTTCAACTGCTGTAACTTGCTTCCCTGGATGAGAGCGTGCGCGAATTCCGTCGCGAGCTTGTTCGAAACGCTGTTGATCGACGAGAGCAAGGCTTCGTGCCACAACACATTGTTGGCTTCTTTGAAGGATTGGAGCGCCCGACGATGTTTAGCGGCAGGCAATTGCTCCAGCAATTGGCCAAACCGATTCGCTTCCTGCGTCCAAATGGCTTTCGCCGAAACTTCATTGTCCGTCGCGGGCAACCCAGCACCTTCCCGCAGATCTTCGCGGACGAAAATGGCTTCAAGCGCGACCGGCGGTTGCGTGCGCTGATGCGTGGCGATTTCAGCGTTCAAAACCTGAATGACTTCTTTGACCGCCGATTGTTTGTCGCTGAGATCAGAAAGGTTCTTAAGAATTTCCTGAGCCACTGCCGTATGGGCTTTTAGTCCTTTGGCCATGCGGAACTCGGAAAGAACACGGTCCTGCAAGGACGTTTCTTTTGCCTGATAAATGATGGGGTCGGCTTTCTTTGAGGGCAATTGGAAATGGCCACTCTTCTTCATCTCGTGCTTGGCCACGTCCCACCATTTCTTCCAGTCATCCTGAATAATGTCGGGGACGAGCACCTGCTGAACCTGGTCGATCGTCGCACGGCCGCCATAGCTCTCGAGCACCAGTTTGATCAGGTCCAAATGATGTAGCGCCGCCATTTGGCGAAGGGAATTAGGATCGGCGATTTTGCGGGCGAGAATGTGTTCCTTCGGAATCGGCTTGAGAGATTCTGCAGCAAAGGCGAGATCCATGGTGTGGCCTGCTTTGCCCTGGAAATCGATGGTGAAGCGGGAAAAGACGATGTCCACAGTCTTGATCTGGCCAAAGCCCCAGCTTTTGTGGGTGCAGAAACGATTTTCGGCGAGCATGACAAGTGGGTCGATGTGTTTCGCCTGTAATTTTCCGGCCGCAGCTAATTTTTCGAACTCTTCTCTCATAGTTTTACCTTAGTTACTTTCCGCGACGAGACAACTGCGCAAAATGGCGCACGCATGGACGCTCTCAGAAAACTGCCTTAATTCTCGCGTCCTCGGACAGCAGTGTCATTATTATTTTGTGGCTGTTCAAAAACCAAGAGAAATTGCCGTTCGCATTTTGCTCCGCCGAATGGACGGAGAAGACTTTGTCGAAAACCTCCTCGACGACGAATTGTCTCGTACGAGTTTATCCGGGCCCGACCGTGGTCTCTGCCAGGAAATTGTTTATGGCGTTGTTCGCTGGCAAACAACTCTGGATTGGCTGATTTCGAAAAAAACGCAAGGACGCCAACAGAAGGCGACTCTGCAGATTCTCCTGCAACTAGGCCTTTATCAAATGCTTTGGCTGGAACGCATTCCAGACCACGCCTCCGTGAACGAAACTGTGGAATTGGCGAAAAAGCTTGGCTTCATGCCGCAAGCCGGTTTTGTGAATGCCATTCTCCGTGGATACGCCCGTGAAAAAGACGCAACAAAAACGTTGCTGAAGGACTTAAAAACCAGCAGTCCCGCCGTTGGTTATTCGCATCCGGAATGGCTGGTGCAAAAATGGCAGGCACGCTTTGGTCCTGAGAAAACAGCCAGCCTCCTTGAATGGAACAATACACCACCGAAGATTTATGCCCGTTTAAATTCCATCAAAACGAACGCGGTTGATCTGGCAAAAGTGTGGGCTGCGGAAGGAGTGCAGTTTTCCCCTCGCGCCTTCGAATGGACCGATTCCGACATGGTCTTTGAATTGGAATCGCATCCTCCATTGGTGAACCTCGGCAGCTTTCAACAGGGCCTGTTTTATATTCAAGACCCGAGCACGTTACTTTCAGTACATGAATTGAATCCACAACGTGACGAAACCGTTCTCGATTTTTGCGCCGCCCCCGGTGGAAAAACGACGTTCATCGCGCAGTTGATGCAGAATCGCGGTAAAATTCTAGCCCAGGATTTACGAGGACGACTTGGGTTGATCCGCGAAAATTATATCCGGCTGGGAGTAATCTGTGCCGATGCCGTGCCGGTGCCGGAAAACTTTGATCTGAGCGCAAGCGTAATTTCAGCGCGTCAGTTCGACCGGATCCTGGTGGATGCACCTTGTTCCAATACGGGAGTCTTGCGTCGGCGCATCGATTTGCGCTGGCGAATCCGTCCGGACGAAGTGGATCGCCTGCGCCAAACGCAGCTACAGATACTTCGCCAATCAGCGGCGCGGGTGAAGATTAATGGCATCCTAGTCTACAGCACATGCAGTCTGGAACCGGAAGAAAACGGTGAACTCATAAAGGCGTTCCTGTCCGAACATCCTCAATTCCAGTTGCAACGAGAACGGGAACTGATTCCGTTTACGGACGGGGTCGACGGGGCGTATGTAGCGAAATTGAAGCGGCTAAGTTAACAGGTATTGCTACAACCAGATGGTCGGAAAAACAGTCGCGCCGCCGAAGCAGACAGTTTAACGTTGAAAATCCCTTTCGGATTCCGGTTAAACTCGCACGTTATTTAGAGAGTGATTGATACAAACGAAAAGTTAGCTGAATTTCTACCCCGCCTTCACCATGCGGCATGGATCGCTATTGATACCGAAGCTGACAGCTTGCACGCTTATCCCGAGAAGCTCTGCCTGATTCAAATCAGCATTGAAGGTACGGATGTTTTGCTTGATCCGCTTTCGGGTATGGACCTTGGTCCGCTCTGGCCGGTGTTGCACAAACATGAATTAATCTTCCACGGTGCTGATTACGATCTCCGGCTCTTCCGCAAAAACCAGAAGTTTGTTCCGACGAAAATCTTCGACACCATGATCGCCAGCCGTTTGTTGGGGGAAACGGAGTTCGGCCTGACGAACCTGGTCAAAAACTTTTTGGATGTGACCCTGGATAAAGGTCCACAGAAAGCTGACTGGGCCAAGCGTCCATTGACGGAGCGGATGGAAAATTACGCACGCAACGACACGCGTTTCCTCAAATCGCTTTCCGACCTGCTGCGTAACAAATTAAAGGAAATGGGACGATTGAGTTGGCTCGAGGAATCCTGTGCGCGCCTGGTAGTGGATTGTGCCGCTCCACCTCCACCCGATGACGAACCATGGCGAATCAAAGGCAGCGCTCGATTCAACAGACTCTCACTCGCCATCCTTCGTGAAATCTGGCTATGGCGTGAGAAGGAAGCGGTAGCGGGTAATAAGCCGCCGTACTTCGTCCTGAGCCACGAAATTGTCCTGGCGCTTTCCGAGGCTGCGGGCACAAATCGTTCATTCTTTGAAATGATCCCGCATCATTTGAGCCCAAGGCGGAAACACGACCTCGAAATGGCCATCGCACGGGGACTCGCCGTGGCAATTCACGACCAGCCTCGTATGTTCCGTCATTTCTCAAGGCGCCCAACCGAGGCCGAGAATCGCCGCTTCGATCATCTGAAAAAATCCCGGGATCGCGTCGCCACGGAGTTAAAACTGGATCCAAGCCTCATTGCACCTAAAGCCATGCTGGCAATGCTTGCGCAGGACTGGGAAAAGCATGAAAACCAGTTGATGAAATGGCAGCGAGAATTGTTATCGGCGGCGGCGGCGCAGCCTTCGTCGTAAAACAGTTACTTCTTCAACCGTGGAATTGCCGGAGGTTCAGTCCTCGCTGGATAAGGTGACTTACCTTTCCCTGTTTTATTTGTTTTGAAGGCAGAACGGAGTAGCCAATGGCGTTTTAGTCCCTGCACCAATTCGTCTGAGTGGATGATGGTTTGTGAAATATCGGTCAGGATATTCGTGTTTACCTGCACCTGCGCATTCAGGTTGCTCGTCAGGTTGGCCAGATTTTCGAGAGATTGATTCAAATTCGCCACGAGAGAAGTCAGGTTTGTGTCTGCATCCTGCAACGTAACGTTCGCCGTCTTCAAGGTGGCTTCCGCTGTTTGTAGGGTTGAGTCGGCAGCGGCCAGAGTGCTTTCCAGTCGGGTTCGGAGAGGTTTCGGCAACAGCCATTCGCCAAGGGAACCGTCGGGCTCGCGCAGATGCGAGGTTATGATCGAAAGGTTTGTAATCGTTGGCCGGACTTCGTGCAGCAATGCATTCATTTCCGCCATCGTGCTGTCGGCGTTTCTGGCGATGGAATTCAGTTTGTTCGTCAAACCAATAATGTTCGGTAAAGCGCCTTCTACCGTGTCAAGAATGCCCTCAAGACGATCAGTGACTGCAGGTGATTCCAAGGGATCAAGCCAATACGGTTTAATGTTCTTGGAAAGATTGACGTAATAAATTTCCGGACGTGTGTCGGCTTCCGCCTTTATCAACTGCTCTACGACATTGGTCGCTTCGGCGCGCAGAGCGTGTTCGTTAAAATCGGGATTTTCCTTACGCAACGATTCCATCATGCCCGCTACCTTTTCGGAAAAACGCTTCCGCAACTCGCCACGATCAAGCACGCCCAGGGCAACTTTATTGGTTTCGAGGACGGTCGCGATGGCCGTGGCTTCCTTTCCTTTCAAGACTTCGATGTAACGTTTCCCCAGAAAATCCGCCGGAGCGATTCGAACTTTCGAATCTGTCCAGATATAGCCATAATTGGACTCACGGATTTCGAATTCCACCGTAAGCCCATAATAATCTTTTGGATCGTTGGGAATGATTTTTGTAATTTGTCCCACGCTTTTCCCCATCAACATCACCGGATTACCTTCTGCCAGGCCCGTCGCATTATTTACTCCGGTTTGGTAAACGATTTTTGTGAGGAACCAGCCTTTTTGCCTGGCGAGGTGATAAATGTAGTACCCAAACCCAACCAATAAGAGGATTGTTGCCAATGACACAAAGAATCCGACCGCTCGCTCAACGCGATTAAGTCGAGTGCGCAGTTGTGGCGTTAAATCTTGTTGTGCCATTTAAATAAAATCGTCTGCCCACAATTCCCGCCATTTACCCTCATTCGTTTTCAATTCTGCGCGCTTTCCGAGGAACTGCCAACGGTTGTTTTTCAGCACGGCAAAATGGGTGCCCGCCTCTAACCAGGGCTCAATATCTTCGGTGGTTAAAACCAATGTCATGGCAGGTTGCCCTGCGAGAGCGGTGCCTTCGAAAAGTTTTGGAAGAAAATCCAACCACCAACGCTGTTGTCGCATTTCCACGGAACTCAGTGGTTTATCCAGCAAGAGAATTTCGGGTTTCAACGTTAAGGCCCGCGCGAGAGCAACACGTTGTTGCCAGCCAGGAGTGATGGCGCGCGATGGATTGTGCGCCAGCGGGACGAGCCCCATCGGTTCCATCAGCCGGCGCAATTCATTCTCCACTTCAGCTTCCGAAAGATTCCCGTGATACCGCAACGGGAGCGCAATGTTTTCGCTTACAGTCAAACGACTAAACGTTCTACCGCCACTTTCAAAAACCAACCCCATTCGGCGTCGCTCGTCTTCAAGGTCCTTTTCCCGTGAGCCGGACACGTCGCGACCGAAGAGCTTCACCGTGCCTTTCAGTGGATCCTGCAAACCAGCCGCGGTGGCTAGAAGATTACTTTTGCCGGAACCGTGCAAGCCGCCCACCACCCAGAACTCGCCACGATTTACACGCCAGGTCATCGCTTCGATTTGCGCAACATCCGGCTGTTGTGGTGAACCCACCGAGACGTCGAGCAATTCAATGACGGGCGTCTGCTCGTTCATGATTGTTTTTTATGCAGGTTCCTGCTGGCTGATGCAGTGGAAAGAACCAAGGCCCCAGATCAGTTCCATGGAATCCACACCGATCACGCGATGCCTGGGCATTTCACGCTGAAGAATATCGAGCGCGACCTTGTCGTTTTTGTGACGATAAGTCGGAACCAAAACGATTTCGTTGGCGATGTAAAAATTGGCGTAACTCGCAGGCAGACGTTGACCTTCGTATTCAACGACGCCAGGCATCGGCAGATCCACCACCCGGAGTGGTTTGCCGTCCTGGTCGCGCAACGTTTTCAAACGTTTCGAATTCTCTTTCAGGATCTCGTGGTTCTCGTCCGCAGGATCTTCTTCAACAATGGTGACCAATGTTGTTGGATTGATGAAGCGTGTAAGATCGTCGATGTGCCCGTCGGTATCGTCGCCCACAATCCCATCGCCCAGCCAAAGAACATTCGTGCAACCCAGATAATCGCAGAGATACTTCTCAATCTGCGCCTTCGAAAGATGCGGATTACGATTAGGGTTGAGCAGACACGCTTCGGTCGTGAGCACGGTCCCGCAGCCGTTGACCTCAATCGAACCGCCTTCCATCACAATGCCCGGAGAAAAAAGCGGCAGGTCACGGAGTCTGGCAACGTGCTGTGGAACGGCATCATCCAAGTCGAACGGTGGGTATTTACCGCCCCAGGCATTGTAACCCCAGTCCACAATCGCCCGTTCGTGCTTTCCGCCATTTTCGCGCAGCAAAAAGATCGGGCCATGATCCCGACACCACGGTTCGTAAGCAGGAAAATGATGAAAATGAACCCGCTGCAACGGAACATTTTCTTTCTGTAAAAGTCCGCGTACCCACTGCTCCATCTCAGCATGCCAAACATTGATGTTCACCTCTTCGACCTCCACGAGATGTTTGATCAATTCGGCATAAACCGGGGGAACGGTATCATATTTATCCGGGAAGCTGATGCCTTCGGGCCTTGGCCAGGAAAACCAGGTGCCAACATGCGGCGCCCACTCCGCTGGCATACGATAACCCAGTTGTTTGGGTGTTTTGTTTTCGATCTTGGGTTGTGACATGGCGTTACTAAAACGAGCGCCAAACTAAGAGCGAAGAGATCATTTTACAATAGTCTGTTTAAGCAACCGTTGATCCACAAAGAAGAACTCTCCTGTTTTCTCCGATTCAAGTGCCGCCGCTCCAGTGTTTACTCTTCTCCGTGGCTGGTTACATTTTCGCCGGTTGAAAAAGCTCGATCTCAAGAACATTTGCTGGTGGCGCTATGGTTTGGCTTCGCTGGGCGGGCTCCTGCTCACACTGGCATTTCCCAATGCCAACGTCGCAGGGTTCGCATGGATTGGGCCAGGTATTATCCTTGGCGCCAGTTTTGGCACCCGGGGATGGCAGGCGTTTCGGATCGGCTATGCGGCTGGGATCGTTCATTTCCTTTCCTCCATTTATTGGCTGTTGAACATTCCTTTTCCTGCCGGAGCGGTTGCGGGCTGGATTTCGCTGAATCTTTACCTCGGCTTATTTCCCGCAGTTTGGACATGGCTCAGCCAACGTTTGTTGCAAAAGCGATTCAGCACCGGCGATCTACGCAACCAGTTTGTGCAGGCGCCCTGGTTTGACCGGACAGTCTGGGCGATTTCCTGCGGGTTGCTTTGGGTTGCCCTGGAGATGATTCGGGCGCGCTTTCTAAGCGGTTTTCCCTGGAACTTTCTCGGCGTTACACAGCACAAATTGGTGCCACTCATCCAAATCGCGTCCGTCACTGGCGTCTATGGAGTTAGTTTTCTTCTGGTCTGGTTTTCTGCTTCGTTGTTGTCTTTGGCTCTAATGCTGGTCCGGAAGCCTTCGGAACGACGCGCATGGCTGGCAGAAATTCTTTTCCCCACCGCCGTTGCCGCTGCAATTTTTGCCTGGGGAACTGATCGTCTGGATAAAGCCCCGAAACCAACGCACGAACTGAAAGTTGCCTTAATCCAGCCCAGCATCCCGCAAACCTTGATTTTCGATCCGAACGAGACACCGTACCGTTTTCGTAAATTGATCAGTCTTTCCACGGAGGCTCTCGCGGAACAACCCCATCTCTTGTTATGGCCAGAAGCTGCGTTGCCGGGGCTGACAGAAGAAAATTATACGACGGTGACAAACCTCATAGCGTCGCAGCACGCTTCCATGATTCTCGGTGCGGACGATGCCGAGGTCGGTGAAAAAGAAACCACGTACTACAATTCTTGTTTCCTGTTTGGACCCGACGGCAAATACGTCGAAACGTATCGCAAACGGCGATTGGTGATTTTCGGAGAATACGTTCCGTTCGAAAAATGGTTGCCGTTCGTAAAATATCTGACACCAATTCAAGGAAGTTTTGGCGTTGGAAAAAGACCGGTCCCATTTGTTTTGTCAGACCCGCCAACAACCATTTCTCCACTCATTTGCTTCGAGGATGTCTTTCCACATTACGCTCGCGAGCATGTGAATGCGGACACGGATATTTTGCTTAATCTGACAAATGATGGCTGGTTCGGGAACAGCGCCGCCCAGTGGCAGCAGGGAATGAATGCGGTTTTCCGTGCCGTGGAGAACGGTGTGCCGCTGGTGCGTTGCACCAACAACGGATTGACTTGTTGGATCGATGAGATGGGGCGCGTGCGTCAGGTTTTTCGTGACCAGAGCGGAACGATCTACGGGGAGGGATTCCTGGTAACAAAAATTCCGCTGCGCAGTTCCATGCAAAAAACTTCCCCCACATTTTACAATCGGCACGGTGACTGGTTTGGTTGGGGATGCGTTGCCGTCGCAGGGCTGCTGATCATTCGAAGCGGATGGAAGCGACGAGAAAACCCAAATGAGGCCGGAAACGTTTAGTCGGTTGGGCAGCTATTCGCTGTTCCTGAATTTGAACCCGCTATTCTTTATCGCTACAACATTGCCGTGATGTCGATCCCGCACGCCGTCGTGCAACGGCCAAAAAGCCGGCACCAGAAAGAAAACGATGACTGCCAGGATAAGTGTTAGACCTAATCCATTCTTTACGAAATCACTGAAACGATATTTTCCCGGGCCATAAACGAGAATGCATGCGGGTTCCAGTGGAGTAATAAAAGATATCGAAGCTCCAAGCATAATAGCCATCGCGAACGTTCGTTCGTTCACCTGTAGTTCCTGCGCCGTGTTTAGCGCAATCGGCAACACCACCAAAGCGGCGGCCGCGTTGGACATCGGTTGTGTCAGCAAGATCGTGATGAGAAAGAAACCGGTTAGAATCGCCTGTGGCCCCAGTGGCTCGAGGGTGTGAACAATACCGCGTGCAAGCCAGTCCGCCGCGGATGTTTTTTCCATCGCCACACCGAAAGCGGTCATTCCTCCGATGAGGACGAGCAATCGCCAGTCGATAAAATCGTAAGCTTCTTCAATGCGGATGCAGCGAGTCAAAATCGTCAGGACCGCAGCGGATAAAAAACATACCGAAAGCGGCAACCATCCGAACGCCGCAATGACAATCGCACCGAGGAAAAATCCAGCGGCGAGCAAACCTTTCTGTCGACGGTAGAGCGCAGGCGTAACTTCTTCGAGGATGGACATCTCGGGTTGTTGCCGCAACGCCGCAATTTGCTCCCGATTGCCCTGAAGTAGGAGGATATCTCCCATGCGCAGCCGAACATTTTCAAGCTTATCGCGCGGTGAAAGGCCATGCCTGAAGATCGCCAGCACGATGACTCCAAAGCGTTGACGAAAGTCCAGGTCGCGGAGAGTGGCCCCAATTAAATGCGAACGCGGATTAATCAAGACCTCTGCGATTTTTATGTTTTCCCCTTCGAGCTCCAGGTCGGTCAGTTCCGTTTCCTGTTTGATATCAATGCCCGCGGTCTCTTTCACGCGGATTAGCTCGTCCAGTTTTCCGCGAATAATCAAAATGTCTTGTGCGTGAATAAAGACGCTGTCGTCTGGGGAAAGTTTTTCTCCATTCCGAATAATCGCGAGGATTTGAAACTTTAGTTTTACGAGATCTGACTCTCGAATGAGTTGTCCGATCATGTGAGAATCTTCGGTGACAATAATTTCGCTGAGGTACTCGCGGAGCGTGTATTCGGGTGGAGGCGATTCCGCCGGGTAATTCGGCAGCAGTCGTTTTCCGATCAGCATCATGTAAAGAATTCCGGCGGCAATCATCGCCAGGCCAATCGGGGTCATTTCAAACAATTGGATAGGACGAAGGCCGGCGTTTTTCAGGAATCCATTTACCGCGATGTTCGTGGAGGTGCCGATCAGCGTGCACGTGCCGCCGAGAATCGCCGCGTACGCCAGAGGTAGAAGAAGTTTCGACGGGCTGATGTTCGCACGTTTTGCGAGAGTCATCACGGGAGGAACCAGCAGGCTGGTGATGACGGTGTCGTTCAAAAATGCTGCGAGCGAACCCGCCACACTCATCACGAGAAACAAAAGTCGATTGGAACTCTTTTTGGAAAAACGCAGCAGTTTCGCGGCAGCCGCGTCGATGGCGCCGCTTCGTTGAATTGCTCCGCTGACCACAAAAATTGAGGCGAGGATGATGATGATATCACTGCTGAAACCAGAGAAAGCTTCCTCAGGCGTGAGGATATGGCAGAGGATCAAAGCCATCAGGAGCAGCAGCGTTGTAATGTCCACGGGAAAGATCTCCTTGGAAAATAACACGACTGCCGCTGCCAAAAGTCCCAGGACAATGGCAATATCCATACTCCTTGGCCCGATTTTAGCTAAGGAGGGAAGGTTGGGTAATCAGGACTAAACCCAAACCCGCCAAGGCTTTTCACCTTTTGTAGGCGCCAGCGGTTGCGAAGCCCGGAGTCAGGCATCACAGCTGCTATGTAAGTCATTCACAAAACGGAGAAGTATGACAGCGACAATCCCCAAGAACAGATTCCAATTGATGGCTCGTGAGTTACAAAACAGCCTCAAAAACGGACTGGTTATCCCCACGGAAGCCGGTCTGGCGACCATTCTCCAGGAAATGGTGGATGATATTTTGACACGTGAATTCCACGAAATGGTTACTGAGTTTACCAACATGGCGGCCAAGGAAAGCGACTCAGGGCGCCGGGCGGGTTATTTCAAAGTAGCAAAAATGCTGCAGTCGAAAATTCCGTCCAAGCCCAAGACTGAACCAATGCCTGAAGAATAAATCGGGAGAACTGACGTAATTATTTTCAAAAATTGCCTTCGCCCGCTGACGCGGGTAACGTCCGCCGCATGGCCACTATCGCAATTCTCGGGACGATGGATACCAAGGGCGAAGAGCACGCTTTCGTTGCCCAGGTAATTCGGCGACGAGGACATCAAGTCCTCGTCATTGATGTGGGAACCATCGGGGAACCAAAATTGCAGCCGGACATTACGCGGGAACAGGTCCTCTCCGAAATTGGGGTTTATCTCTCTGAACTCATCGAGAAACGCGACCGTGGGGAAGCAGTCGCGGGAATGTCCAAAGCAGCTCCAGCTATTCTAAGCAAGCTGGTCGCGGAAGGAAAAATCGATGGCGTTATTTCATTAGGTGGTGGCGGCGGCACCGCGATTGCCACTGCCGGAATGAGAGCGTTGCCCATCGGCTTTCCTAAAGTAATGGTGTCGACGCTCGCCAGCGGCAATACCTCGCAATACCTCGGCGTGAAAGACATCGTGATGATTCCCAGCATCGTTGATGTTTCGGGCATTAATCGCATATCGCGCCAGATTCTCACCCGCGCGGCTGGAGCCATCTGCGGTATGGTGGAAGAAGTTCCCGAAGCCATCGCGGATAAGCCGGTGATCGTTGCGAGCATGTTCGGCAACACCACAACGTGTGTTCAGCATGCGCAGGGCATTTTGGAAAAGGCAGGCTACGAAGTGTTGGTCTTTCATGCCACGGGCGTCGGTGGCCGCACGATGGAATCTCTAATTCAATCGGGAATGGTCGCGGGAGTTTTGGATATTACGACGACAGAATGGGCAGACGAATTGGTTGGCGGAATTCTCGGCGCGGGTCCAACTCGGCTCGAGGCTGCGGCAAGCAATGGCGTCCCGGCGATTGTCACTCCCGGTTGCCTGGATATGGTGAACTTTGGTCCCCCTGAAACGGTCCCGGCCAAATTTCAGGAGCGCAATTTTTATCAGCACAATCCGCAAGTAACATTGATGCGCACCACTCCCGAGGAATGCGCCGAGCTTGGAAAAATTATCGCTGAAAAATTAAATGCATCCACAGGGCCGGTCAGCGTTCTGTTGCCAATGCAAGGTATCAGCATGATCAGCCGAGCGGGACAAAAGTTCTATGATCCAGTTGCCGATAAAGTGTTGTTTACGGCTTTAAAATCGTATTTACGCAAAGACATCGAAGTCATCGAGATGAAGACCGATGTGAACAATATTTTCTTTGCGCAAAAGTGTGCCGAAACACTTTTGAAGAATATTGAAAAGGGAAACGGGCGCGCGGTGGGTTACGCTTCTTGAGTGATGGCAGGGCATCAGTCGCGGCAGCGAAATTGAGTAGACGCTCCGCTTTGAAAGCGGACTGTTACCTTAACGCGCTGCGCCCGGTCCCCCACCCCTACACAGGCGCTGCTCCGCAAAATTACTTCGCTGCTGCTTGCGGCATCGGCACCTGACCCGGACGGCTCAGGTAATACAGCAGATCGCGCACTTCCTGTTCGTTGAGCAAGTCCAACAGACCTTCCGGCATCATCGACAACTGACTCTGCTGAATTGAGCTGATTTCCTTGCGCGGGAGAACCATCGTTTCGTTCGAGGTGATTACCGTGACCGCGTTGTCATCCTGTTTCTTCACAATGCCACTGATGACGCGGTCGTCTTTCATTTCAATGGTTGAAGCGCGGTAATCATTTGGAATGACTGCGTTCGGATCGACGATGTTTTCCAGGATGTAACCGAGGTCAGCGCGATTCGAGCCAGTAAGATCCGGGCCCACTTTTCCACCGGTTTCAAACAGGGTGTGGCACTGCATGCAGGTCTTGCTGAAAACAAGGCGGCCTCGCGATGCATCGCCGGGTTGCGAACCACCGGCGTAATAAACCTTTTTATATTTCTCAATCGTCGCCTTCTTATCCGCGCTGGTTTCCCGCATGGCGCCCCAAACCTTTTCGATCGCTTTGTTAAGGTCCTCATCTTTCAACGCGCGCAGCTGGCGGACGAGATCAGCAGACAAATCTTTGCGCGGCAATTTGTCAGATTCCACCGCTGCGAGGAGCGGCTTCGCAAAGGCAACGCGGCCGCACAATGTGCTCAAGGCATCACGTTTTTCCGCGGGATTAAAACTGTCATAGGACAAAAGAATCTTCGTCGGGGTTTGTGGATCGTCATAGGACGCCAATCCGCGCAGAGCACCACCGCGCAACCCCGGGTCGCTCAAAAGTTGCTGGAGTTCGCCCGCGAGGTTGGGAGCTTTTACGGCCAGCAAGGATTCCATGGCCGTCCGACGCGCATTGGCATCGGCGGACGCATCAGTCAACGTCTTGCGCAACGCGGTGAGTGCATTGGCGCTACCGAAGGTCAACGACAGAGACTGCACCTGCGCACGAATATCAGCGTTCGAGCTGGCGCCCAGTTTGTGTTCCACTTCATCCCAGCCTTGCGGCATCGGTGCGTTACGCCGCCCCTGCAAAGCAGCGCTCAAACCGGCGAGGATATCCCCGCGACGCTTATCGTCGCTGACTCGCAGCAAACTTTTCGTGATCGCGGCGAAGGCTTCCGAACGATCCAGCGCCGCTGTGCGACGCACGGTGAAATTGAGCAGATGCGGCAGCTTCGTATTTTCAGCCATCGCCAACGCCCGGTTCATGTCCTTCGTCGGCAGCGGCTCAGCCGCATACCAGAACATCAATGGCAGGTTATGGTCTTCGGCGTCTTCAGCATGAGCATAGAGACCTTCAAGAACTTCCCAGCGGCTTTCCACGGGTAAGCGTTGCAGAGCGGACGCCAGATAAAGTCGAACGACCGCCGATTTGTCTTTCGCCAAAGCGACAAACTCCTTCAACACCGCCGGAGAAATGCTCTTTGTTTCGCAGGCCAATTGAATGGCCCAGGCTCGGACAAATTCATTACCGCGGTGCAATGCGTACTGCTCCATGATCCCGCCGGTAACATGCGCCGTCCAAAGCCAACGTAATTTATTCAACGGATCATATTTGCCATCGGCAGGTTCATCGGGCATCGCGGCAATGACTTTTTTGTTGAGCGTCGAATCTTTTAATGCGCGTTCCTGCAGAATTTTCCGGGCCTGACGCGATGCCCAATCGCGGTCGTAAATGGAAAGCTTGATCAAGTCTTCGTCCGTTTTCTTCGTCAAATCCACTTTCTCAAACTTCGTCTCGCCGTAGCTGATCTTGAAAATACGTCCATTACTGCGGTCGTGGCCTTTGGGATCGTTGTGATGGCATTGGTTTTTGTCGTACCAATCGATGAAGTAAACCGCGCCATCGGGACCACTGCGGAAGTTCAGGATCTGCGACCACTTATCATTGAAGTTGATCGGATCGGGCGCGTGATGGCCGATGATCCCGGAACCTTTGCGTTCCGGCACATCCATGTTGATGCGTTGGCCATGTATGTTGCCGATGAAAATTTTGCCGCGATATTCCTCAGGCCAATTGCTGCCCTGATACACCATGAGGCCCGCGTGGGCGTGTCCACCACCGGCGGAATCCGAACGACCATTTCCCGCGTGCGGACCTTTATTGCCGGCGTAATGAACGTGATCGGCGATGGTCTTGATGTCGTCGTAAATGTAAGGGTTGAAATGCGCACCCGCCTGACGCGCAAAACGCCCGCCCTGCACGAGATGAAACAAATGCGGGATGACGCACGCTTCGCTGATCAACTGGCCATGTTCATCAAAGTCGATGCCCCATGGATTACTCGTGCCTTCGGCGAATACTTCAAAAATCTTTTTGGTCGGGTGATAACGGAATACCCCTGCGTTGATGCGAACGCGCTCGCTGTCGGGCGCACCCGGCTTACCAACGTTGGAGTGTGTAAACACACCGTGACATCCATAGAGCCAGCCGTCAGGTCCCCACGTGAACGTATTTAACGTTTCGTGCGTGTCCTGGTAGGCAAAGCCATCGAGAAGAATTTCCGGTTTGCCAGCGGGTTTTGGTTCATCACCGTCGATCATCGGGATAAACATCAGGTAAGGCGCGGCGCCCACATACACGCCGCCAAAGCCGACTTCCAATCCACTCACGAGATTCAATCCTTCAATGAAGACGGTGCGTTTATCGAATTTGCCGTCACCGTTCGTATCTTCGAACACCAGAATCCGATCTTTGCCTTCACCGTCCTTGGCGCGAATCGGGTAGGTGTAAGCTTCGGCCACCCAGAGACGCCCGCGACCATCAATCGCAAAAGCAATTGGCTGCTGCACATCCGGTTCACCCGCGAACAACGTGGCTTTGAATCCAGCGGGCAACGTCATCTTCGCCGCGGCGTCTTCCGGAGAGAGACCTTCGTAAAGAACCGCATCCGCTTCGGGCACGACTTGTTTCCTGGGATCGAGTTCGTTCGGAAACTTCGGACGTTTCGCGTAAAACTTGAAATCGTCGAAATTAATATGACCCCATCCGCCCTTTTGCTGGTCGACGACTCGAATAAAAATCTCTTTGCCAACTTTAGCATTTAGATCGACCACGACTGGACGCAGATTTTCGCTGTCTTCACCGGAAACTTTCAAAAAAGCTTTCTGCGTTTCCGCGTCGACGAGTTCCACACACGTCGCGGGCCAACTGCCGCCAGCTACTAAAAAGGCGGCCCACGGATGCGTCACTTTGAAATGATCGGAGATCAACGTTCCCATCGCGTCATCGCCGTTGTTTTCATACGTGCCAACCCAATAGTTCCCCTGGTGATCACTTTTCATGTCACCGCGACGCTTATTAACCGAGTCGCCTTTGACGGGTTGGCCCTCAAAGGCATTTCCCTCGGCATGCCAGCCGTTGAGATTGCCGGTTTCGAAGTCCAGGTTCAGCGGTTTGCCGTCCTGGCCGATCGGGGCGATGGGGGTTGGTCCGGCAGGCGGCGCCGCAAATAAGAAAGGTGAAGTCGAAAGTGTCAGCGTCAGCGCCAGCGAAGCGAGTTTGGTCATTTTCATGTCAAAAACCACATTTGAGACGGATAGCGAAACAGCTTAATTCGTCAGAAAGCGGGAGCGCGAGTTGTTTCTGGTAGTCCTTTTGGAGTAGTTTCCCGCGATTTCTATTTACTCATTCCCATGCACAAAGCCGGAAAAAATGGCAAATGAATCGTGACCAAAAACCGTAGCGCCGACTGGCAGTCGGCTGTATCGTGAGTTGGCAACTCGCTGGCGGTCGTCTTCGGAAGGGGCGTTTATAGTTTCTTCGGGTGCGGTCTGGCTTAATCACCCCACGCCGGTTAACAACCGGCGATACAGCCGACTAACGGTCGGCGCTACGATTTTAGCCCTCAAAACGTCAACATTAAATCCAGTTTTCGGTTTTTTTCGCCTCCGCAAGGGACCAAAA
>CBHTTJ010000116.1:0-18949 GCA_966095605.1 uncultured bacterium
ACCGACAGGATTCCGGAGATTCTGGAGCAAACTTTGTGCGCCGAACCCCAGGACTAGACCATCCTTGGAAGGCTAAAATAGAAGGTCGCCCCCCTACCCTCCTCCGCCTGGGCCCAAATCTGTCCCCGATGTTTCTGGATAATGCGCGACGCCATCGCCAGCCCGATTCCCGTCCCCTCAAATTCTTCCGTTGTCTCAAGTCGCTGGAATACACCAAACAGCTTTTCAATGTAACGCATGTCAAAACCAATCCCATTGTCCCGGACAAAAACGGTGGGCTGATCCTTCACCATTGTTCTGCCTACATGGATCCGCGCAATCTCACATCTCCGGGTGTATTTAATTGCATTGGAAAGAAGGTGAACAAACACCTGGCGTATCAAGCTGGGATCGCATTCAGCTGAAGGCAAATCTTCTATCTCCCATTCAATGTGACGGGCGTGGATCTCGTCCTGCAAAAAAGCCCTGGCCTCCTCAGCCAATGTTCGCAGGGCAACCTTTTGATGGACCAGCTCTGCTTTCCCCAATAAAGCAAAGCTCAGGAGGCCATCGACCAGCCGGCTCATTTTCACCGCGCTCGCGGCCATACGTTGAATGTAGTTGCGACCTTCCGGCGAGAGCTGTGAGTAGCCCGTTTCTTCCAACAACTGGGCAAATCCGTTGATGTGTCGCAACGGAGCGCGTAAATCATGGGCCACAGAGTAAGTGAAGGCCTCCAGTTCCTGGTTGATCGCCGCCAATTCCTGGGTCCGGGCTTTAACCCGGTTTTCCAATTCCCTGCTCAATACCCGATATCGCTCTTCGCTCTCGCGCAAAGAATTTTCCGCACGTTTGCGCTCGGTGATATCGCGGACGATCCCGGCAAAAACACGCTTTCCATCCTGACGGATTTCACCAAACGAAATTTCCACCGGAACTTCGTGCCCATTCTTGTGCAGACCCGGCAGTTCCACCCCGCTCCAGGGAATATTTTTCTTTCCCGACTGCAGATACCGCGCGAATCCTTCCCGATGTCGATGTCTCATCCGCTCGGGCATCAAGGAGGTCAGGCTTCTTCCCAGCAATTCCTCCTTTGTATAACCAAAAATCCGTTCGGCGGCGGTGTTCGCCGAAAGAATCGTGCTCTCGGTATCGATCAGAATAATCAGGTCGGCAACGCTTTCAGTAGTCGTCCGATAAAGCTCTTCGCTCGCGCGCAAAGCCTGGTCGCTTTGTCGCTTGATCTCGCGCGCCCGAACGAAGACAACGGCAATACCAAACAAGGCGATGCTCACCAGCGAGCCGGCAACAAAAACTCCCGGAACACTTCGGCGTTGCAACGTATCCTCAAACTCCGGCGTCGTCTGGTAAACAATCGTCCACTCATGTCCCGCCGTTTGAATTGTGTTCGTGGAACAGAGCATCGGGCGAACCGCGGCGACATTGCTGGAACGATGTAGCAACCGATTTTCTTCAACACGGTCACCATCGTAGATTTCCAGATGTAGCGGCAAATCTTTTTCGGGAGCAAACGTAGCCGTGAAAAAATCGTCCGCACGAAACGGACTGTAGACAAAGCCGATCAGTTTTTCTTTTCGCTCCGCCGTTGTCGGGGGAAACCCTCCTCCACGATAAACCGCCAGGTAGATTAAAAAACCAGCTTGCTTCGAAGAGTCGATTTCCTGGACCAGAATCACTCGGCTGGACGCAGCGATGCCATTGGTCATCGCCAAAGCCATGGCGGCGTGACGAGCCGGTTCGCTATACATATCATAACCAATGGCCGCGAGATTCCGACGATCCGGTGGCTCAAGGAAAACAATTGGAAAATATTCTTCGCGGTCTCCCTCGGGAAAAATGGCGAAGTTGGTCAACCCGCTTTCGCGCACTTGTTTGAGAAACGGTTCTCTCTCAGGACGAATAACTCGTGGGGCGAGGCCGATGCCCTGGATTCCTTGGTATTGTTCCGAAAGAAGCAGTCGTTCGACATACGCGTGGAATTGTTCACGCGTCGTGTGTTCGTCGGCAGCGAAAAGACCGGCAGAGCCTCGTAACAACGTCACACACGAGTCCATGCGGTCGCGGATATCATCTTCGATTTGATTCGTGGCGTTGGCGAAATGGGCCAGGTTGCTGGAGTTGGTGGTTTTGAAAACGTAAAAGGTCACCGCAAAGGTCAGCAGTAACGAAAAAAACAAAACCAAAGCCGGGAATGCCCCGAGGTGCTTTGAATTGGCACCGATGGATAGGTTTTTGTTCATGGCCCGATAGCCCGCCATGCAATATAGCACCGGCTTTTCGGGCGGAAAGTGAACCGCCCCCGTTTTACACTTTATCCACCTGTCGGCTTACTTCGCCAGGGCCGCCTCGTCTTTGCCGATAATCCGATAAAGACGGTTGATCTCCACCATTTCCGGTTCGGTCAGTTTCTTTTTTGGCAATGAACGGTCCGTATAGAAGTACTTCGTGTGACGGTTGAACTCCAGTTCACTGGCAACAAAGACGACACCTGGATTCAATGGAGATGTGACGTACTTGAACTTGGCGTAACTGCTCTCCACGGTTTTCCGGATATCAACGTTGTTGAAGTCTGGTCTGTTTGCACCGGGATGAAACCAACCTTCCGGATAGACTCCCACCGATTGCATATCCGGACGTTCAGGCAACTGCGTCACTGGCTGGTTCACGATTGCCCGAACTTTGGCGATCGCGTCGTCGAGCTCCAACTTCGTTTCCGCAGCAGTGCGGGGCGGAGCGTTCGTCGCGGCGGCCACTCGAAAATGATATTGCACTGGCGGCGGGTGCAGCGCCATTTCTGCGGCCTTGGCTTTTGTCGCATTATAACCGAAATGTTTTTGCAGTTCCGGCGTGAGGTTCCTCAGCTTGGTATTCGCCATCCCCTTGCTATGGGTGAAATAAATATCCGTGGCGGAAACGCGCGTGACGGTCACGTTTTTATAAACATCAGCGCCCACGGTGAGCGTGTCCAAATGTTCATCCTCGGCGCCCATGACCGCAGAGGTCAAAACGGTGACGAGAGCGATGAGTATCGAAGTGCATTTCATAAAATTTAATTTCCTGAGCTTATCGGTTGAGGCGTGATCACCTCTTTTCTTTTTTTCCTGAAAGAGACAAAACAAAAAACAACCAGACCTATCAGCGCCAGGACCAGGGACGCCAGACGCCAGTTGAAACCGATTTTAATTGGCATCTTTGGATCACTATCTCGTTCCACCAAACCGAAGTAAGGACCATCCGTTTTGCCGCCGTACCCGGATGTGCCCTCCTGCGGCGTATCATTCCAATCTCCCTTTATTCCTCTGGGAGGAAGATCTGAATATTCCCAGTTGATAGCGACGTAATTTTCACCGGGAGGAGCATCGCTGGGCTCGCCCGACTTCCAGTTTGAGTACGAAAACGGTTCGTCCGTCACCCATCGAAAAGCAGTGGCACCAGGCTGCAAGCCCACTTGAATATGGAGTGATCCTACCTGCCCCGAATAGGACCCGCCGGCACCGGCCTTTTGCAATCCGATCCAAAGCGGCAAATGTTCAAAGGCACCGGTAAGAAATGTTGTATCGATAAACTGTTGTTCGTTCGAACTCGTAATCGTCGCCAGCGTGCCGCCCCATGAAACCGCAAGTTCCTCGGCGGCAATCCAGTTTGTGGCGGCGGGAGTCAGCGCGTAAAAATGATCATTGCCACCGTCTGCCGATTTCCACTGAACCCAGGTTTGAGCTTTGGCTGACTGGCCGCCCGCCACGAACGCAAAAATCGCAAACCAGACTCGCATGCGAATGATTTTTTGTTTCATGGCCTGGACGAGATTCACAATGTTTATTGCCTTTAGCCGAAAGTCTCAAACATCAAAAAAACCGCGAACAACCTTTTCACCAAGCCAATAAAGAAGGCGAACCACAACAAGAGCTCCGGTGTAAAGAAGCGGCGCCCACCAGGAAAGATGAGAGCAAACAGGCATTAAAATCACCATTGAACCAATGGTTAGAAAAATAGCGACAACTCCGAGGATAACTGCATGCCACCGAACAAAGGAACGTCTTCTCAATTGCCCAATCCAATGCAAGATCTGGTCTGGATAAACGATCATAGCAGTCAAACCAAGGATCACCAGGTCGTACCAATGCCAACTTCCGAGCTTCATTTCAGGTTCCTTCCATAAGTCTTGTAAAATTCGTTCTGAAAAAGTTCTGCGGGATCATATTGGCGTTTCAGGGTAAAAAACCTTTCCGCTTGTGGATACGCTTTCACAAATTGGTCCCCCGTCGCATGGAGGCGATACGGCAAATAATATCGTCCGCGATGAGAAAGCGAAGCATCGATAATTTCCCGCGCCGCACCAGCCATCGTTTGCTCGCCCTTCACGTCGCGCTTCTGATTGAACAGCATGACCAGCGCAAACATATCTTCGGTGGCAAAATGCAGGAACGTGTCCTCATCACGGTTCACATGCCGGACCGTGATGTTCATCAAATCCGCGCCACTCGCTGGAATTATCTTTCTGAGATCCGCGAGGAAAGGTTCAAACTCCTCCGCCGGCACGAAACATTCCATCAGAATGTCCGTGTGATCTGCGCGGCGTCCCTGAAACAACGACACGGGTTCATACAACAACGCGTTTCGTTCAAAGGTGTCGCCGCTGAGATACGAACCCCAGTTCCTTTCCGCATTCCACCGGAATTCTTTTCCGTAATCACTTTCGGCGCTCCCCCGGAAAACCGCTCGTTTTAACGTCGCGTTCTTCGGCGATACGAATTGCGTTACCACGGCGTTGGTTGCAGGAACGCGGTGAAGCAGATTGATAATGGCGTCTTCAAGGAAATGTTCTTTGGTGACCCGCAACCGACCGTAAATCATGGCGATATCCCTGCCGTCTTTCACGGCACTCTCCAACGCCCGCGCATAGTGTGCTGTCGCAACGAATAGTTGTTCGGCTTTGTAGATTTCATTGCGGACCACCTGCAATTCGACATCCAGAATAATGCCGAACAATCCATAGCCACCCAGCACGAGGGAAAACAACCCGGCGTTTTCTATTCGGCTACAACGCACAATCGTGCCATCAGCTTTCATCAGCCGAAACGATTTCACACTCGACGCAATGGGCGGCCGCCCAAACTGCCAGCCATGACAATTGACGCTGATCGAACCGCCTACGGAAAAATCATCATTGGACTGCATGATTTCCGGAGAACGTCCGCGCTCATTGAGAAATCGAATTACCTCACTCCAACGGGCTCCGGCCTGAACCCATAGAATATTGTTCGTTTCATCCAATCTCATCTCATGAAACGGCAGCATGTCGATGACGATGCCGTTCGAAGAAATCGTATGCCCGCCCATGCTGTGCCGTGCTCCAGCAATCGAAACGTTCAGGTGCGATTGTTGCGCCCGTTGTAATAGTGCGCGGAGTTGTTCTTCGGGCTGCTTGATATCGCTGGGGATCGTCCAAATCTCCGCCACCGCGGTTTGATTCAACCGACTGGCATCGTCAATGGTGCCGGGAGGCGACGGCAACAGCTGATCTCGATCATTCCAAACCGCACGACTGAGATGAAATGCGGGACGTGCGATGAGAATTACTGCGATCGCGAACGCGAAGAGCAGGACACGAAGCCCCTTACTGCGAGATAGCGGGAGCTTCATGCAAAAGTGTGGAACGCAGCGTGCCCGCAGAAAAAGCCATCGGCGAAAGATTGGTTGTTTGCGCCCATTTTGGTTGTGGCGACGGCATCTTACCGAAACCGAACTAAAAGTCAGCAGTGAAGACGAAGCGGCGTCCTTAGCCGGGAACGAGAAGAAGGTGAGACACGAATTAACACGAACTTTTCGGAATAAGAAGGTGCGAGCTTCTTCTTCCAGCACACGAAATGGTCTGAATAATTTTAGTGTTAAGAAGAAACGAAAGCTGGTTTTTAATTCGTGAAAATTCGTGTAATTCGCGTCTCAACTGAATCGTTCCGGCCGAGGGCCCCTTCATGAATTTTATCGGCCAACCATGACAAATTTTCCCCGGGTTACTTCGACAGTATTTGTCACTTTTTGTCCGGCGTCAGTACATTGCAGCTGTACCTTTGGCGCTCCGTTCGCTTTCAACAATTTCAGGCACTCGGCAATATTTTTGTCCGCGGTCGGCACGTTTTCGATTTTTTGAATAATCATTCCCTCAACCAACCCTGCCTTCGACGCCGGTGAATTGGGAAATACTTTTGTAATGCGTAAGACGTTGGTTTGCTTGTCCAGGCTGAATCCGACGCCCACCATCTCGTGTGCGAAGTATTTGGCACTATCTGAGTTGAGCGGTGCGCGTTGAAGTAAATTCCACCCCAGCGCTTCTACGGACAAATCGTTCGCCGTGCTCAACACGACAACACCTCGTCGCTGCTTTTTGTCGAAACCGATCCACGCATGATAACTGCCCGCCCCACCGGCATGACCAAGAAGTTCCATGCCCCGCGGTTGATAAGCGCCACGGTCAACCCAATCCATCGCCGTCCGACCGAAGCTGCCCAGGCCAGGCACGGCGGGAATACCATGCGTATCAGTAAAACGAATCACGTGCGTCTTCTCCATCAGCGGAGTCAGACTGGACGAGGTCAAACCAACCTGAGCCGACAGGAATTTCAACAGATCGTTGGCGGTCGAGTGAATATCTCCAGCAGGGCTATACGCCTGAAACTTTAATGGTGGCGAAGGGTTGCCAGAGGCATCGTGCCCCATCGCCAGGCGACTTTTCATTTCAGGCGTGGCGGTGATGCAAGTGCTGTTCATCTTCAGCGGACGAGCGATACGTTTCACGACGAGCGATTCAAAATCTGTTCCGCTCCTCAACGCCATCACATGGCCAAGCAAAGCCATCCCGAGATTCGAGTATTCGAACTCTGTCCCTGGATCGCGATTTAATTTATAGCTCGAGAGATACGCATACATTTTTTCCGCAGTGTAGCTCTCGTATTGTTCTTTCTCATCCTGGCCGGTCATGTTGTCGGGGTTGATCGGAAACCCCGCCGAATGAGTGGCGAGATCGAGCAAGGTGATTTGTTTTCCGCTGTGCGTCGGCATCTTCACGGAAGCCGGTAAATATTTCGCCACGGGATCGTCCAGCTTCACCTCCCCGCGACGATCCGCCTCCTGCAACAACAGTGCCGTGAAAATTTTTGAGACCGACCCGATGAAGAAAACCGAGTCACCGTTTGGTTTGTTACTCGTTCCGTTATCGAGCGACCCGGCGCCGAAAGTTCGACTCCCGCTCTCATCCAGCAGTCCAATCACCATGCAGGCATTCGACTGCGTGAACGTGTCGTGAAGATAAGTTTTAACCCCATTGATCTCGGCTTCGGTGAAGTTTACTGGTGCCGCGGTGACGACCTGGGCCGCTGACAAGAAGCTACTGAGACAGGCCAGCAAAATGATCTGGATCAGGCGCATAGAATCAACTCGTCATCGAAGATGTCGACATCGTCAGGGATTTATTCGTCACCGGTCCAGCGAACGTAAAGAAGGCCAATGTAATCATCTCAAATCCTCGGGTCGCTCTGCATCTCCTCAACAGTCGCACCATCCGCAGTTGTTCATAGGTGGGAATAACTGCGTTGCAGCAAAAAGATTCGTGGCCAATTCTTTTGACCTTTGGTTTTCAAAATCCGAGTTGGTTGTTCTCACTTGACCGACGAATACCACGCCTATTTATTTTTTTTGCAAGAAAAAGGAACCACTGCGATTTGTTCCTGGAAAATAACCCGCCGCATTGGTTTGCCCTTGCAGCAGCACACCTTTGAACTTGATTTGCTCCCCGCTGCCGGGCGAGTCGGTAAAACGCCCGCTCAAAAAGCCAGTTTTCTCATCGATTTCCATCGTTAGGGTGTTGGTGTTGTCTACAGCATTTATTACGGTTAACGAATTACTGACGGTCATGATGATCTCGTTGCTGACAATTCCCGACAAGTTGCCGCCCTGCAACAAGACCTCACCGTTTGTAAGATTCAACAGCGGCCGATTCGTCGCGACATACCGAGAACCGGCGAGGGTCATATCGAGGTTCGTGAAACCGCTGCGATACAATGCTGTCTTAACAGCATTGGAAACACTTAGCCAACTCCCCGGGTTCAATGTAGCGATGGAATCATTACTGATGCAGTTCCATGCCCAAATCGAGCCTTTTCCACCGTAGAGTGAGACGTAAAGGGGCCAAAAGCCATTCTTCGAAATCGCGCTCGAATGACTCACCGTTGTACCATCCGCAAGATTACCCATCAGCAAAAGATTTCCCGCGCTATCAACGGAGATCCGGCCGAAACTATTTCCGAACGGTCCCACCTTTGGACCAGCTTCCCCGAAGATGACCATTGTGTATTGCCCTTGAAAATTTCCGGCCTGACGAAGTGATTGATATCCACGAAGGGCCGCGACGTTCTGGCCATCATTGACAATTCCCGAAACACTTTGGCCTTCCCAATCCAATTGAAGTGTTGTCGCCACAGATGGTTTATTCCGTCTCGATGAGATCATCTGCGCACTGCCCCCCACGTCGAATTTTCCGTTGAGTTTGATCGTCTCAGAGCCGATAGCCAATTTTCCCGATGCGGCGCCCGACGAAGTCAAATTAAGAATGAAAGCACCCGAGTTGGTTTGATTTCGAGGTGATTCACCAGGTGCGAATAACCCTCGATAAATTCCTTGGGCGGTCAGGAACCGATTGGTGACGAAGTTGGCCTCGATCACCAGGTTGCTGGTCATTTTGAAGACAAAAGGATTATTTGTATAAATTCCGAGAGTTCCAGACCAATTGGAAAACAAATTATTGGCTGACGCGACAGCCGTTACGCTGTAGTTCACGCCTTCCAACAAATTCGGTCCCGCGAAGCCGGTCTTGATCGTTCCAAAACCATTGGTAACTAACGTCAAAACATTTGTTCGAATCAGGAACACGTGACGAGTCGCTTCGCGCGAGACGCCGTCTGAATTGAGCGCTCGCGCGGACAGCACGTTGGTACCGGGTTTCACAACGAGATTTGTTTCCCAATGTTCGATACCACTAACCGTTCCGGCGGGCCCTCCGTTAAGAGAGAGCGTAACCTGCGTTATTCCAGCATTCGTGACAACCGTTCCCGTAACGTGAATTACATTCGAATTGGTCCGTGTGTTCTCGGTCGGCGTCAAAATAACCGGGGACGGAGGAACAATTTTGATGTTCGCGACGGAACTTGTCGCCGAGCTATACCGGTTCGAAACGACGACCAGATAATTGCCTGCTTTAGCTGGAGTAACGCCCGACAACAAAAGCGTTGGCGATTTTTGGCCAATGATCGGGACGTTATTGAAATACCATTGATAGGTAAGAGGAGCGGAGCCATTAGCAACTACTTTCAATGCCGCACTTCCGCCCCGGAGAAGATCCCTGCCTTGTGGTTGGGAAAGGATGATGACGGGCTTATACACCGTCAGCACGGCATTGGAACTGGCTGCCGAACCGGCGGCATTTCTGACAATCACGCGATACGCGCCGGCATCAGACGAACGAATATTTGCGATCGTGAACGTGGAATTCGTGGCTGCGGCGATATTGACTTTGTTGAACTGCCACTGATAAAGCAATGGTGCCGCTCCCACTGCCGAGACTCTAAAGGTGATATTGGAGCCGACCGGTCTTAAAGCACCCAGCGGCTGTTTCAAAATAGTTGGAATTTCAGGCGGTGGTCCGACCGTTGTCGTCGCCACAATTGCGGCATTCGTTTGTGTATTCCCGGCGCCATCGTGGGCGACGCTGTAGAATGAAAACGTTTGTTCAAACTCACCGTCGAACATCACGCAATGATTTGTCGTCAGGGCAAGCCAGCTTCCCCACGGACCTCCGTTGGTAGCTACATAAACATCATAAGTGACGATCCCCGCTCCTTCATCCGTTCCAGACCAACATACATTGAAGCTGCTCCTGGTTTGCGTAGACACCAGGCCCTCTACAGCGCTCACGGGCGGAGTGACATCAATCGTCAATCGCGTTTGTTTATTGGTATCGATTCCTTTTGACGGATCGTGCGGATCCACCTGATCTGTGGAGATTACCGGATTTTGGTCAAACTGAATGTAGGCAACGTTGGTAATAACTGTCCCGGTAGGCAGATTAGCCTTGGGCTTGATGAAGTAAGAAACGTGACCACGACCGCGTCCGGTTCCATCCTCCGGAGGCAAAAATCCGATCGAGACGTTGGGCGGCAGGCCAGTGAAATAATCGATTGAATAGAAATTGGCAAATACCTCCCCATTCCAGAGATCAATCCCCGCTTCAACCTGCACTTCAAAATCGACCCCATCATAAACCATTGGCATATTCGTCACGAAATATTGCTGGCCCGGGGGCACGGTGATAATGCGATTGCCAAAAGCAATTTCGCCCAACTCAAAACTATTCCAGTCGAGATGACTGTCCAAGGGATCAATGATGCTGACCTGTTGCGCCGGGGCGCTCGCGTTCGTCGCGTTTTCGAATTCAATCGTATAGGGATAAAGATCAAGGTTGCCGATGTAACCCGAATTACCATAGCCAGCCGGACCAAACTTCGCATTCGGGTCGGATGAGCCCGCAGATTGCGAGGCGCTGCTTTGACAATTATTGGTGCAGATTGGTGTCGGCGACTGTGGAGGATGTTCTTTCTTGGGATCATCCTTGCAGCAATCCTGAGGCATATCGGGTGCAAAGGAATTTCGTTGCCGCCCTGACAACAATGAAATCGATGTTAGAGCGGATTCTGACTCGGTTTGAGAGGTAAACCTGACCGGCAAAGTCCATTCTCCAGTTTCTGTCTCCAATTCGCTCGAATATATATTTAATTGCTGCTCATCATTGGTCGTTACATCCGTTTGCGTCCAGAACACCGTTGATCGACCATTTACGACCGAGATGCTCATATCTCCAAAAACGGCATTCGATGAAATTATTGCCGGTGAACTCCAATCGGAACCGTCCCAAATTGCGGAATAAACGCGTTTTTGATCAGAACTTTCATTAAGCCAGACAAGTAAAACTTTGTTGTCAGCGGTTTTGCCAATGGCAATCGCTCTTTCCGCCCCATTGATAGATGCAATCGCGCTGGGAGATCCCCATTGACCGTCCTCACGGACAGCGAAAACAAGATCATTACTGAAGGTTGCGGATATTACCTGCTCGGGGGGATTGGTAAGGGTCAAATTTTCGGCACTCGCCATTGCCCAAATTGCCAGAGCATTTCCAGCTGAGTCGAAAGTCAATTTTGGATCGGAATTAAATCCACGGCTATTAGGAATTTCCACCGGCGAACTCCATCCTCCACTTTCAAACGATGAAACCAGGATTCTCGCTGCGAGAGAATTTGTGAGGCCAGTGGCATCTGCTTCCTCGTTCCAGCTTAACAGAACGTCTCCATCGCGAGTGGCGGTCGCAGGCCGTCCATCATCCACGATATTGGCAGCAACATCAGCTGAAACTGGAAATCCAAAATAGACGTTCGTTGTTCCGACTAATGGATTAACTGTGATGATAAAGTCCGGACTATCTTCTAAAGAGGCCCGTCCTGGTTTGTCCGCGTCAGGATAATGCCATTCGTTTTCCCAATTGAATTTGTATTTTTTTTGAAATTCACCCTCAAACTCCACTTTAACATGAGCTTCACCGTTCAAAGTTAAAGGTTGGGATCCACTCGCCGACGCTGTGCCTTTTACCCCGGCGGTCCCGGTAACCTTCCCCTCCACTTCCAATTTTCCCAAAAATTTTAAATCAATCTCCGCCTTTCCAGACCCATAAATTCCCCCGTCAAGGGAAAGCGAAACCCGCCCTGTATCCCATCGACTTGGAAAATCCGAACCGGCATTCCATTGGAAGGTATCTTCTGAAGAAGCCTTAAAAACGAAACCCATTTCAACCTCTCCCAGGAATGGTATGCTGCGCTTGCGGGGACGAATGTTCCTACTATAACTGATATCCAATTTAAAATCAGCCGACTTGAACAGGTACTGGCAGTTTTCCTTATCTCCTCGCCAATTCGCTTGACCTCCGGTTTTTCCTTCAACCGTCTCCTCACCAAAAGTAAAAGTAACGCCACCCGTAAATGACTTACTTGCTCCCCCGCAGCTTTTGGAACCGCAAAATTTACCCGCCGCAGAGGCCTCGTACTTTCCACCAATTACCGGCAAAGCGGCCGGAATGTCCAAAGAGGGAGTTCTCAAACTGAATTCTAAACAATCCTCAGAGAATCGAACCGGGCGCAAACTCATCAGTGTCGGAGAAACAGCCCACTCCAACGTTCCCGAATTAAGCCCGAAACCCCGATAGTATAGGTCCGTATCATCCGTGACAGCGTCCTGCTTCTTCTGCCACACCGCCAGCACCTCCCCATTCGTTTGCATCACCAGGCTCAAGCCTCGGTTTTGCAAATTATTCGTCTCATTCAATAAAGAAGGCACGCTGGCTTTCCATGTTCCGTTGTTTGAAACAACCACACTGTAATAAAGAGCTGACCCGTTAGTCCCAATTTCCTCCCACGCCACCAACAAGCCAGGAAGATGCCCGTCGATAAGATTTGAACTGGAAAGAACCGCTGGTGCCGTCCCGTGAGCATCAGGAAGACTGCCGGTAGGCACCCACTCCTCCCCGTTGTGGTAGGCATGCCAGATTTCATCACCGCGAATCCAGACAAGATGAGGCGTTCCCAAACTATCCAACGTCAAAACCGGGTTCGACTCGTTTGTATGAATCGGTTCCGGCGGTGTCACGGGTGGAAGCGCTGGAACTGGCGAGACCGTCAAAGTGATCCCTTCGATCGAACTGTTCTCGAACAACGTGTAATGATTTGTAGTGGTAATGTAGCCCGGGATATAAAAGCTGTAGGCTCCCGCCGGTAAATTCGTGAAGGCAAAATGCCCTTCGCCATCTGCAAATGTCGAACGCAAAACACCCAATTCTCCTCCGGTAGGCTCTTGAGCAATCACCTGGACATTAGGCTTCGCGTTGGTCGAACCGTCCGTGACTATACCGCTAATTTTACTCTGCCCGAAACCAATCAGCTGTTCTGCCAGCACTTTAAAAATCGCCGTCGCATCATAGGCGGGTGCGGTGATGGGTTGCACACCGTTCAATGCCTTGCTTAAAGCGGTGACATAAGAGCCCCAGGTATTTCCTAAACGAGTTCTCAATTCATTGAGCAATGTTGTCCATTGCGCATCGGTCATGTCGGGTGGACGCATCGCGGCACCGTACGCTGTCCAGTCAATCACATCACTGTTGTCGGATTGAAATGCACCAACGGTGAAAGTAATCGGCGGATAAGAAAAATCGTAGGGCTGTTCCCACCCGGCGTAATACACCGGCACACGATACGACTCGCCAGGCTGGAGAAGTCCCGGAACCCGTCCACTCGCCAGAATCTGCACCGTATGGGTAAATTCATGAAAATCATTACCCCAGTAACCGCGATAAAGCACTTCCTCATCCAGGGTGAGATACGCCCTCGACAATCCATTTTGCACCGCGGTCACAGTAAGAAGCGGAGCAGGCATGGGTGCCGTACCCGTATTGGAATACTCGACGTAAATTGTCGCAGGATTGTGATACCCCACGGTGTTGGGAACAATGATCTGGGTATGCAATTCCGGCAGTCCACCCTGCACCACCGTCAAGGCATTCGTCAGGCACACCGTTTCCCCACCCGAGGATGCACATACATCGTACACTCCGGCGGGAACGCTTCCAGGTGGGAACGACGCGGCCAATTTCACCCACGAGACGGACGGGAAACTCTCAGCGACAAAATTACTTCCTGCGCTCGAGGTCAATTGAACGACACTGTTTGAATCGAATCCTGCACCGGTAAGAGTCAGAATCGTTCCGAAATCTGATCCCGAAAAATGAGGCGCGGAACTATCCACGAAAAGACGACGCTGAATGACCTGCAAAGAAAAGCCTGTCGGTTCCGGCACATTGTAGCCGTAAACGAGGATGTACCACTCTCCCGGGGCGGCAGTGGGAATCAAAACATTTTCGAGCGAAGCACTCGCCCCTTCGTAACGATAATCATAAATACCGCGTGTCGGCGGCGCTCCCAATCGAACATAGATCTCCACGCGGCTTGTGGAATTGCTCAACCACAAGGAAATCTGCGTTGGACTTGTGTTCGTATTAACAATGCGAAACAGCTGGGCCTGACCATTTCCAATCAGTTCCCCGGATGAAAACGTCTCAAATGTCATTTCGGTCTGACTGACCTCTTCCAGAACAAAAGTGTAGTCGACGTCGTAAGTATCGTTGCCCGCTCGCGCGATAAGGGTGTATGCGCCGGACGTCGGAAGCACAATCAACTCAGAATCATCGGACAAGTTAGTGAACCCAATCCAACCATTCGGACCTTTTAAGGAAAATTGCAGGCCGAAGGTGCTCGCATTCTTTAGGTCCAACCGCACTTCCTGTCCTGCGACGGCAGAAAAGGTCCATTCGTTCACACTGTAGGGTGTGGCAATATAACCGTGCATGGATTGGTTGAGGGTCAAAGGGGCGGCCGCATGCAAGACATCCCAGATGGCAATATTGTAATTGCCGTTCGCGCCAGAATCGTTGCCCGGCGCGCGGACCAAGAGAGTATAGATTCCGTTGGTCGGCAGGAGCAGATCATCAATGATCGCCAATTGCTGAGCCACAACATTGCTGGCCTGGGCGATTGAATTGGTCAACGGGTCAAACAATTCCACGGAAGCATAGTTCATCCGCGGCTCAAGCACGTTTGCACTCCCTGCATCGACAGCAATGGTGATTCTTTGTCCTGCTTTGCCGTTAAATTTCCATTCCTGAATCGCGCCAGCTGCTGAGATCAAACCGGGCGTGATTCCTCCAGGGCTAATCGTGCCGCCGTTGTTTGGAATCTGTGAAATGGTCCCGTTCTTGATCGTGCCGCCCACCTGACTCAGCCCCGCGTAGACATGAAATCCGTTCAGATCGAGCGTGGTATCAGAGGGCACCACCAGTGAATTGACATACACACATTCCGAAGCCCCGCCGCCATTAATCTTTTGATTGACGAGTTTAACCTCTGCGCCGGAGGTCAAAGTAATTTTCGCGTAGCCGAAATTATTCACATAACCATTCGGTACATTTCCCATGTCTTTACTCATGACCTCAAGGTCATGCGCCCCCTGCGGGAAGACAGTATTTCCCTGCAGGCTGATTTGCGACGACGACGTTACAGTGCTAATAAGGTTTCCACCCACGCTCAGACTTCCGCCGGGCTGAACGGACATGGACTGAGAACTGCCGAGCGTCAGGTTTCCGAGGCACTCAAGCGCACCGCTGGCAACGACTTTTATTCTGCCAAGGTTGGTGAACGAAGACAGGTGAGCAAAAAATGTTTGTCCCTCAAACTCGTTCAGGATCGCCCCTTTATTCACAAACGCTGAATTCGTGGAATCACTCCAAAACTGGCCGGAAAATCCTCGAACCGTAATGCCCGGTCCCAGGGTGAGAACCGTATCGTCGTTCAAATAGAGGAAATCATACGAAAGCCAGTAGAACCACTGCAACGGCAGACCGAACACAATTGCTCCATTACCATTGATCGTTTCTGTCCCGGAGAAAACCATTTTGCCAAGGCTGGCGTTTGTCGGATTCCCCAGAGCCACGGTTCCATTCAGAGTAAGGCCATTGATGACATGAACCCAGGCTCCATCAAACGTATTGCCGACATCCAGAACCCCGTTAAAAATCACGCCGTTAAGGGTTCCTCCATTTTCTGTCGCCACAATGGAAACTCCGCCAGTGCTCGTGACGGTACCTCCATTAATCGATCCTCCATCCAACCGCCACGCTCCACCAAAGGAAGCAGAAGTCAGTGTGGAATTCGTATTATCCAAACTCCCGGCAACGTTGATGACTCCGCCGGTCTGGTAAATTTTCGAAGAATTTGTCAGCCAGTCCGCCACGGTGAAACTGCCTTCCAACGTGATGGAAGTGTTCGTAAGGTTGATGGAACCGGTGTTTGCCCAGTCATCATCCGTCATATTTATGAATAACGTCCCATCGCGAACCACGATTTTACCGGTGTTGGTCCAGCCCTTGCCCAGATAAATGTAATCGCCGACGTTGGTAAAATTCAACGTTCCGGCATTGATCCAATTTCCCGAGATATAAACATTGATCGCTTCTGTTCCACCGGGTCGTTGAATCGTAACTCCAGGCCCAATGGTTAACGTTCCGTTATCAGCGTATAAACCAGAGCTTCCGAGAATCATGGTGCCGTTACCGCTCAGGGTTTGATCGCCGTAGAAACTGATCGTTCCATAATTGTAATTCGTCGCATTTCCAACATAGGCCGTTCCGTTGAGAGTCATGCCATTGCTCACGGTCAAATACCCGTACGTGGATCGGCCCACGTCCAAAATTCCATTTACGGTCACACCGTTGAAAGTAGATTCCTCCACCACAATGGGGGTGTCGCCGATACTTTGCACAGTTCCTCCGTTGATCCTCCCGCTTCGGAGGATCCAATCGCCACCCAGATCATCCGTTCGCAAAATAGCATTGGTATTATTCAGGCTTCCGACAAGATAACTGGACACGCCATCTTTATTAATCGTTCCTGAGGAAGCGTTCCAATCAGCCACGGAGAAAATACCGTCCAGATTCAAATCCGAATTCGTAAGGTTGATCGACCCGGCATTGAGCCAATTCGATCCGTCCAGAACTGCCCTGAGTGATCCTTCACTCAAACTAATCGTCCCCGCATTGGTCCAGTCACCGTGAAAAATCAACCACGCATTGGTGAGATTCATTTTTCCCAGGTTCTTCCAATTACCCTCCAGCGACAGCGAACTCGGGACGTCTTGAACGGTCTGAATCGAAATATTTTCTCCGATGGTAAACGTTTCCCATTGGTCTTCCGATTCCCCCCTGGTCCCCACCAGGATGCCGTCATAGGCAAATATCAACTGACCATTCCCGCTTAATGTTTGAGGTCCCACGAAAATGAAACCGCCTCCAGAATACTGGTTCGTGGTGCTTCCGAAAAAAACGACACCGTTGAGTATGAGACCATTCAACACTCTCAGGGGGGTATCTCCGTTTTGATCTATTTTGGCGACACCATTAATCGTGACACCATCGAGAACACCACTGGAGGATCCCTCGGCACGGAACGGTCGATCGGCAGTCCCCACAATTGTCCCCCCGCAGATAGTTCCTCCGCTCAACATCCACGAACCGCCAAAGTCTTCCGGATGAAGTGTGGTGTTGGTATTGTTCAGAGTCCCGACGAGATAAGTAACGAAGCCATAGTTAACACTTCCCGATTTTGCGTTCCATTCAGCGAGCGAAAAATTTCCATCAAGCTGCAGCGCACTGTTATTGAGGGTGATTGAGCCGTTGTTCTGCCAATTCGTTTCCAGATAGAGACCAAGGGTTCCTTCTGAAACATTGATGGCACCGTAGTTCGTCCATGCTCCGTTGAAACCTAACCATGCGTTAGTAAATCGCATTGTCCCCTCGTTCATCCAACTCCCCCAGAAATAGACAGTACAATTGGTCTCGCTTTCAATTTTGATATTGGGACCGATCGCCACACCGCCTTCGCTGTTAAAATAAGTGGAATATGCGCAAACAATCTTTCCTGAACCTCCCAAAGTCTGCTGATCGGCGAAGATGATCTGACCAATATTATCGTTGGTGACGTTTCCGACCAATGCTTTGCCATTTAGAACGAGGCCGTTCCGAATTGTTAATACCGGATATTCAAACGTGTTCCCGATATCGAGAAGACCATTCACGGTAACCCCCTCGAGAGTCGCCTCATAACCTTTAATCATTAACGGCGCCCCATTGGTTGCGGCGAGGATCGTTGCATTCGCCAATGTTCCTTCCGAGAGGATGAAACTTCCGTTGACTTGAATCGTGTTGGAAACAGTCAGTGTACCGCCGGAAATTTCCAGGCCGCGCTGGCATTGAATGCTTTTAACCGAGTGATCCCCCGTCGAGTGGGTGACAACGATGTTGGTTGCACCGTTGATGACAACGTCATCATTTGCATTCGGCACTTCACCCACATTCCAATGGCTTGCGGTTGCCCAATCACCACTTCCACCGACCCACGACACCGTGCGCGCTGAAAGCTCAAAAGGGACAATGAAACCGATGAAGGCAAGACAAAGCCAAAGACTACGCCAGAAGGTTGTTTTCATAAGGGACCGAGACCGGCGGAGATTCAAGCCAAACGCTTTAACTAATGTAAAGGATTAACTCGTTAGAATTATTAACAACGAACAAAATCAAATTTTCCCGTCGCCGCACATAGCCAACGCTCTCTATTTGCAACCGGCTGGCTTCGTAAATCGCCTTCGTTTTAAGTTAGGTTTCGGTTTGGAGGAAAATTCGGTTTCCTGGCGGATGCGGAGTCTGAGTGGAGGGGTGGATTTTGGGTTCATGCACGGTTCGAAGGCTTGGATGCCTCAACTTTGAAAAAGACGAGGGCTCGTCGGGAGGATGACCGCACCGGATTCGTGTTGCTCCGCTCTTTAGCTCGATTCTTCAGTCCCAGATTCTTGGGTCGAATGATTCCACTCGAATTGAAGGTCGGATTGGGAGTCTCCGGGAGACTGGACAGCGATCGACCGCCCGGATTTTAATCCCCATGGTTTTTCCAAAAAAAATATTCTTTCCTCAATGTTTTCAGCGGTGTATGGCCTCTCTGTAAGCTTGTTTCTCTTCTATTTTCTGTTGGTTATCTATCGGTAAGTCTTTTCTTTTTCTTCTCCGTTATATTTTCCTGGCTGTTGATCTTGGTTTTTGGATTTTCTTTCAATTTTGCTAAGTTAGAAGGCTGTTTGGTTTGGAAGTAGTCCAAAATATTGTTCAGGGAGCCTGATTTTCTGCGTTTTAACTCGACGGTTTTCATTTTGGCCCTCGGTTTGAGCACTTTTTGCCATCGACCGAAAATCTTTTTGGATT
>CBHTTJ010000117.1:0-18943 GCA_966095605.1 uncultured bacterium
GGCGATCACGGATCGTTTATCGGCGTTTCAACGCTTGAAATGGCGATCACGGATCATTTATCGGCGTTTCAACGCTTGAAATGGCGATCACGGATCATTTATCGGCGCTGCAACGCTTGAAATGACGATCACGGATCATTTATCGGCGCTGCAACGCTTGAAATGACGATCACGGATCGTTTATCGGCGTTGCAACCTTTGCAAAGGCAGCTACAGATACAAAAAAGCGACAACACCTATAAAATGGGGCGAGAAATGAGAAAGCGGGTTTGTCATCGGTTTCGCCCAGGGGCGAACCAGTGACGAGTACCCTTTTGCGCCGAATCCTTGAAGCGCTTCTCAAGATGGCTTCAAATCTTTTCTTGGAAACAGGGCAGCTGGTTCGCCAACGGCATGACCCGCCTGCAATCCACCCCATTTGGCGACGTCCATCTTGTCTGGTGATCCGGCGAGACCGAGTTGCTGGTAAATCTTTTCCGAACTGGTCGGTAAAAACGGATTGAGAAGCACCGCGAGGACGCGACAAGTTTCGCAAAGATTGTAGAGCACCTCGTCGAGACGCGCGGCTTTCTCCGGATCCTTCGCCAATTTAAATGGCGCGGTTTGATCCACGTACTGATTGGCACGAGTGACGAGACCCCAGATTGATACGAGTGCATCCTGCAATTCGTATTTCTTCAAATTGGCGACGGTTTCCTGCAATGCCTTTTCCGCATCGGGAGCCAATTCGTTGGAAGCTTTGGGAATCACACCGCCGCGATATTTTTTGAGCATCGAGAGTGAACGATTCACGAGATTGCCCAGGCCGTTCGCCAACTCTGCGGAGTAGCGCGACTGGAAACCGGCGTCGGTCCAATTGCCATCCGGACCAATGGAAAGTTCGCGCACGACGTAGAAACGGAATGCGTCCAGACCCCATTCGTTGATGACCGCAACAGGGTCCACGGTAACGCCCGTGCTTTTGCTCATCTTCTGGCCGTCCTTTTGCCACCAACCGTGGACGAGCAATTGTTTCGGGAGCGGCAGGCCCATCGCCTTCAGCATGATCGGCCAATAAACCGCGTGAAACTTCAAGATATCCTTCCCGATCACATGCACGTCGGCTGGCCAAAGTTGTTTCGCCGATTGGCTGTTGGCTGTTGACGATTTCAGCGCTCCAACAACCGCCGCATCCCCATGTGCCGCAGGAACACTGATGTAATTCACCAGCGCATCGAACCAGACGTAGGTGACGTAGTTGGTGTCGAACGGAATCGGAATACCCCAGCTGAGACGAGCGGCTGGACGCGAGATGCACAAATCCTCGAGCGTTTCATTCTTCAAAAAGCCAAGCACTTCGTTGCGTCGATAAGAAGGAGCAATGAACGAGGGATTTTTCTCGATGTAATCAATCAACCACGCCTGGTGATCCTTCAATTTGAAATAATAATTGTCCTCCTTCAGCTCAATGACCTTGCCGTAACTCGGATCAAATGAACCATCCGGTAAACGATCTTTATCCGTCAAAAAGGTTTCGGCGCTGGTGGAGTAAAATCCAGTATAGGTAGCTTTGTAGAAATGTCCTTCGGCATTTAACTTCGAGAGGATCGCCTGAACGATTTCTTTATGACGCGATTCGGTAGTGCGGACAAAGTCGTTGTTCGTGAGCCCCAGTTTCTCCACAAACGCTTTCCAACTGACGGCGAGTTCATCGCAATAAGCCTGCGGATTTTTCCCTTCGGCGATGGCAACCTGCTGAACCTTTTGTCCATGTTCATCCAGACCGGTCAGGAAAAAAGTGTTGTTACCGAGACTGCGTTGTGAACGGGCGATGACATCCGTAATAACTTTTTCGTAGGCGTGGCCGAGGTGCGGCTGGCCGTTCACATAATCAATTGCGGTCGTAATATAAAAAGGTTTGCTCATCGCGCGGCATACTGTGGCGGACGAATGGGCAGTTGGCAATAGCCAGACCAATTTGTAGCGCCGACTGGCAGTCGGCTGTATCGCGAGTTGGCAACTCGCAGATGTTCGCTAAACCAACCAACGTTACTGGTTCGTGTGGCGCGTTGAGATCATTGCTGCGAGCCGGTTGGCAACCGGCTCCACGGTTAATGAAAATCGTGCGACGAACTGCCGATCAGGTCGTCATGAAATAGTCGCTCGATTTTATTGGCGCGGACATGAATGACGTTTTCGGAATTTTGCAGGACGCCTTCAATCAGGAGAAAAGATTCCTGGGTAATGAGCAGTCGAAGTTCTTCAAATAACGAAGGAGACACAATGGCGTTGCTGATTCCAGTTTCATCTTCGAGGGAAATGAAAACGAAACCTTTCGCCGTGCCGGGGCGCTGGCGGCAAATGACATTGCCGGCAATGCGGATGACTTCGCCATGCCTGGCCTGAGTCAGGTCGCTGGCGCGCCAGACGTGCAACCCATCGCACTTTTCCCGCAACAATTCCATTGGATGCGGACCGGTGGTGAGTCGCATGCCGGTGTAATCGGCATGGAGACGCTCGGGGGAGGTCATTGGCGCCAGCGGACAGCTTTCGGGAAAATTGGAGCGTTCTCCCTCACCCTGACCCTCTCCCAGCGGGAGAGGGCCGGGGTGAGGGAGAGCGGCCGTTCGATTTGAAGGCTCTTTAAAAAACAAATCGTCCTTGATCAATTCCTTTTCCACTTCCCACATCGCCTCTCGACGATGTTTTGCCAATTTATTCAATGCACCGATTTCCGCCAAAGTTCTCAATGCATCTTTGCTGAAGGTTGTGCGCCATTTGAAGTCGTCGATCGAAGTAAACGGCAGGCGATCCCGTTGTTGCAGCATGCTCCGAGCATCTTGTTCGTTGACGCCTTGCGCGACGCAGAAACCCAGGCGAACCGAATCGTCCTCTTCCACGGTGCAAAACCAATCGGATTTTTCCACGCAGACCGGGCGAAACTTTAATCCGTGTCGTTTGCCATCCTTGATGAGCGTGGCCGACGAATAAAATCCCATCGGCTGGTTGTTCAACAAGCTGGCGTAAAATTCCGGGGCGCGATGCGCCTTTAAATACGCCGTGGCATAAGCGAGGTGGGCGAAGCTGATTGCATGCGATTCGGGAAAACCATAAAGGGCAAATGAAGTTACGGCGCCCGCGACATTATCGATGACGTCCTGATTATATCCTTTTCGTCTTAAAGCATCGCGCAGCTTTTGTTCCACCTTTCGCATTTTCTCGTCCGAACGATGAAAGCTGAGTGCCCGACGCAGCTCTTCTGCTTCCGAAGCAGTGAAGTCGGTCATCTTCATCGCCATTTCCAGCATTTGCTCCTGGAAGAGGGGAATGCCTTTGGTCCGTTCCAGCACAGGCTCAAGATCGGGATGATAGTAGGTCACCTTTTCTTTTCCGGAACGCCGGCGCAAATAAGGATGCATCAAATTTCCCTGGATGGGGCCCGGACGGATGATCGCAACTTCAATCACGATGTCATAAAAGTTCTCCGGCTTCATTCGTGGCAACGTTGCCATTTGCGCGCGACTTTCGATCTGGAAAACGCCAATGGTATCGGCAGCGCGAATCATCGCAAAAGTCTTTGGATCGTTTTCTGGAAGCTGTGCGATATCGACGGGGCGGCCGAGCTTATGGGCGAGTTCCACGCTGTCTTGAATTACCGACATCATCCCGAGGCCAAGGAAATCAACCTTGATGATGCCTAGATTTTCGCAATCGTCCTTGTCCCATTGCGCGACGACGCGGCCGGGCATCGAAGCATTTTCTAACGGCATGACCGAACTGAGTTGATCCTGGCAAATGATCATGCCGCCGGAGTGTTGGCCCAGATGGCGCGGAAGGTATTGCTTTGCGATTTGTTGATAGAGCGCAGCAAACGCCAGAGCACGCGGATGTTCGGCTGGAAGCCCGGCTTTGCCCATTTGCTCCATGAACTCGATCGTGTGCGGAAAATCTCCATTGGCGAACAGATTCGAGAAGCGATCAAGGACATCCGTGGAAATGTTAAGCGCCTTCCCGATTTCACGTGCCGCGCTGCGTCCGCGATAACAAATCACATTGGCGGTCATGGCGGCGCCGTGTTTGCCGTAGCGTTTGTAAACTTCCTGGATGACGCGTTCCCGGCGATCGCCACTGGGTAAATCGATATCGATGTCGGGCCAGGAATTTTTTCGGCCTTCACTGAGGAAACGCTCGAACAACGTGTGAAATTTCAACGGATCAACGTTGGTGATCCCGAGGCAGTAACAAACGGAACTGTTCGCTGCGCTGCCACGTCCCTGGGCCATGATGTTTTGTTCGCGGCAGAACTCGACAATGTCCCAGACGATCAGGAAGTAGCCAGCGACACCGAGCTTCTTAATCAGCGCGAGTTCATTTTCAATCTGACCTCGAACCTTTTCCGGAACGATGCCGTGATACCGTTTGCGCGCGCCGTCGAAAGCCCGTTCGCGCAAAAAGGAATCAGCATCGTGTCCGGCCGGTAAAGGATAACGCGGGAATTCGTAACCGAGATTCTCCAGGGAGAACTGAAGCCGATCGGCCAGACGGGAGGTGTTGTTGATCGCTTCCGGCAAATCGCGAAATAATTCCCGCATTTCCTGGTCGCCTTTCACAAAACGTTCGCTGTTTTGGGCGAGTAACTTTCCCGCCGCATCCAAATGGGTGTGATTCCGAATGCAGGTGAAAACATCCATCACCTGCCGACCCGGCGGCGTTGCGTAAAGAACGCCATTGGTTGCGAGTAACGGGAGTTTATAAGTTTGCGCGAGCTGAATCAGTGCGGTGTTGACGCGGTCTTCGCCACGAAGATGGTGGCGCTGGATTTCAATGAAGAGATGGTTGCAGTCGAATATCTGTAGCAGTCTGTCGAGACTGTGGTTGGGATTTTTTGAGCTTTGAGAACGTGGGAAGGGTAAGATGTTCGCTTTCCCCTCACCATGACCCTCTTCCAGCGAGAGCGGGCCGGGGTGAGGAAGAATGCGTTGTCTTTGAGAAAATGCGTTCCGGATTTCAGAAATAACAGGGCCTTCCTCATCGCCCGTTAAAGCAACCAGGCCTTCTTTGAATTCCGGCAATTCGTCCCACGCAATATTGCATTCACCTTTGATGTTTCGCAGGTGTGCGCGGGTGAGGAGACGACAAAGATTCTGATAACCCATCCGATTCTCGACAAGCACTGGGAGAACGGAGCCATCTTCCATCGTCAATTCTGCCCCGACGATTGGTTTGATGCCCAATTCTTTGGCTCTTTCGAAGAAACGTGGCGCACCATAAACTCCATTACGATCGCAAACCGCCATGGCGGGCATTTCCAATTCGGATGCTGCTTCCGCCATTTGCTGCGGATGAGAACCGCCGCGCAAAAAGCTGAACGCACTGCGAGAATGGAGTTCGACGTAAGACATCAGTCGTAAATTCCTTCGACAAACCAATCTTCTTTCTCGCGAAAGATTCGATAAACCGTTCCGTCACGCGTCACTACATCCCATTCGTCGCGATTCCATACTTTTTCCTGCTCCCACCAATCGCCAGAACTGCGATAGGGGCCGACGAAATTTTCGATCGGCGTGCTGATCCGCAATGAACTGAGAAAGATTGGGTCGCCGTGCGCGAGTTCCACATCGGCGTGAAAAACCGGACGGAAACGGCGCAGGTTCAATCCCACCGGTTCGAAAGGATTTTTCTGCTCCGCAACGGCATCAAAACGGGGACGTTCCATTTTGAAGGCGTCGGGACGAAACGTATCCAGCACGACGGGCGTGCCGACATTTTCGTTGCCGCAAAGAGCGCTTAATCGCGCGAGGGTTTCTGAAAATTGGTTCGGATCGCGCAATGCCGTTTCGAATAAACCAAATTGAAAAGCTTCCGTGCGCGTCGGTTTGATGGAAAATTCCAGCGCAACAATGCCCGACTCCGTGCGGACCGTTTCCAGATGCGTTTGCAACATGCGCAACAGAATCGAGGCGTTCGCAGTAGGCGAGGGGACGGCAAAGGTATGTTCGTATGTGTCGCCGGAGGAAAGTTTCAGGCGCAACTGTAATTCCTGCGCCGCGAAATGGGAGAGCGTCAAACGCCGTGTCAATTGCTCAAGAAAACGATTCAAAACGAAAAGCAGTGGCTGCAACGATTCAATTTCGACTTCAAAATCCATCGATTCCGAAAAGATTTCCGCAGGCACGACGAAATCCAGTGGTCGGACATGTTGGGTATCGGCACGATTAAATAATTCCGTGCCAGCAGGCCCGAGTCGTTCTGCAATCTTTTCTTTGTTCAGCGCGATGAACTGCCCAATGGTTTTAATTCCCCAGCGATGTAGAATGGCGAGAACGGGAGGGATTGGATCGAGGCTTTCCACGGATAAGCGTGAAATAAAATCAGTGGAATCTTCGATGACGAGCAAAGGCCGGGCACAACGCGCAGCATGCAGTGCGATGTTTGGTGTTGGGGCGATGCCGATTTGTGCTCGGAAATTTAATTGAGCCAAAACGATCAGAAGTTTTTGTGCCCAGGATTGTAACGGGGTTTCTTCGTCTGCCTTTGCAATGGCATTGCCAACCGGAAGACCTTGCAAATCCATCGTGCAAATACCAGGCGCCGTGGACTCGATGCGCGGTGAAAAGGCGTAGGCACTTTGCAACAAAGCTTCTGTGGCGGTTTGTTCCTGTGCGATAGAACGGGCCTTGATCAAGATATTGCCGCAACGCGCCAATGCTTGCGTGGATGTTAATCCTTCCACCACTCCAGCTTCCCGCGCCGAGCGAGTCAGTTGAAAAATCGGTGCTTTGGTTTCGTTCGCATCAATCAAACCGATCGGACGCGAAGCCAGCTGCGGTTCGTGCCGCAACACCGCTTGCAACGCAAAATCGGGAATGTAAATGACAGCGAACATCGAGAAGGCGGCGGTCAGAGACACGCCGTTACAGAATTAACCTGCGTGGACTGTGCGATTTTTAGCTCCGGCAGATTCCTTCACGTGTAGACGATGATGGACGAGATCGACTTTCAATTTGGCAAGCAAATCACTTTGTTCCTCCTGCAACGACTGCAAACCAAAACGGGAATGAAAACCGAGCCGGGCCTGGGCGCATCCAACCATCGCCTTCGGCGTCACTGTGATAAAAATCGTCGAAGTCGCTTCTACAATGCGTTGCAGCCGATACCACGTGGAAGAAGGAATGCGCCGGAGTTGTGTCGCCGGATTCAATTGCAGATCCAGAACCAACAGCGGCACGTTGCGATCGCGCAACAGAAGATCGGTGGCTTTCAATGCCTGATCGGCTCCTTTGCATCGAACCCAGAGAAGACGGGACAATGTTTGATTGTCAAAACGAGTAGGATCAAAGGAGTCCTGGCCATCGACCAGGGCCAGAATCATTTTTTCCCCGGCAGCTTTCCGAAGCAACGCTCCAACAAAGAGCGCACTTCCGGAGCCGTTTTTTTCCGCGACGATTTCTGTGATCGTACCCCGATGCAGACCGTTATCCAAAAGACGATCGATCTGTTTCAAACCAGTGGACCAGATATCGCGACTTTGCTGGTGCAAATCCTCAATGCTCGTGCGCAGGCCAGGAAACTTCTCGGCCAGTTGCTGGCGTAACTGAACAATTTTTGGATTCGACGGCATGACACTCGCGATCGGCGCAGGAGTTCAAGATAGCGCATTTACGATCGAAAAGAACAGGATTTCGGGGAGGAAAAAGTTGCTGAAAGGCTAAAAAAGGCTTGAAACGAGTAGCTTTTAGCGTTCAAGGGCTAAAAACAATGGTTTTTATGGTCTGTAACGTTAAAAACAATGGAAAATTCATGGTTTTTGCGATTTGAGTAAAATCCACACTTTAAAAACCACAAAAAATGAAGCATTAACTCCTTCAAAAGGTGGTCAAAAAAAGCCACTTTGCAGAACTGATTGATATTCAGGGTACTGCGACCGATTCCTATCTGAGAAACGTTTTTTTGATTCCAGAAAAAGCCTTTCTAAAGTCAGAAAAAGCTTCTTCCGGGGATCGTCGGCGATTAATCGAGACGAGTTCGAACAAGAGTTGCCAATTTATCCGGATGATACGGTTTTTGGAGAAAGTTTTCCCCATCACGCAAATCGACATCCGGCCCGATTGTCGTGAGGCTATACCCGCTGGTAAAGAGAACGATGAGACCAGGTTTTTTATCCTGGAGACGTTTCGCGAGATCGGGACCGGTAATTCCATCCGGCATGACGATGTCGGTCAGAAGAAGGTCAACGGTCCCACCCACTTCATCCCATACCTTCAAAGCTTCGACGCCCGATTGTGCTTCGATCACGTTGTAGCCATATCGACGTAAAATGTGTCGGGCGAGACTTCGCACCCCGGCATCGTCTTCAACGAGGAGAATGGTTTCCGTGCCACCGCGAATTTTGGGACGAACCGTGCTTTGATCCATGGCATTTTTCTTTTCGGTAGTGGGGAAAAACAGTTTAAAAGCGGTTCCTGCATCGACCGCGCTCTCGACCTCGATCCAGCCTTCGTGCTGTTGCGTAATTCCATAAACCGTGGCGAGGCCGAGACCGGTGCCTTTTCCCTGGTCTTTGGTGGTGAAGAACGGTTCGAACAAACGGGCGAGGATTTCCGGGGACATACCGCAGCCGGTGTCACGAACGGTCAGGCAAACGAATTTGCCGGGACGCGCTTCCGAATTATGGCGGACATAATCGGGTGTAACCGTAACAGCGTCGGTATTGATAAAAAGTTTGCCACCGTTCGGCATGGCATCACGCGCGTTAACGGCGAGGTTCATCAGGATTTGTTCCATCATCCCGGTATCAGCCAGGATCAAAGGGAGGCGAGGGGCAAAGCTGTTTTCAAGCCGGACATCTTCACCAATGATGCGTCGCAGCATCTTCTGCACGTCTTCGATGAGTTCATTCAGGCTTACGGGTTTAAGAGTAATCTTTTGTTTGCGACTGAAAGCCAGGAGTTGCCGGGTCAAACCGGCGGCCCGATGCGCGGCAGCAGAGATTTCTTTGATCTGGTCTGCTTTTTCTTTGCTTAAGGATTCGTCGAAAAGGAGTACATCGGAGTAACCGGTAATCACGGTAAGGAGATTGTTGAAATCGTGTGCAACACCGCCTGCCAGGCGTCCCACCGCTTCCATTTTTTGCGCCTGTCGCAATTGCTCCGCTGTACTGCGCAATTTTTCTTCGGCTTTAATCCGTTCCAGTGCGCCGCTGCAATGCTCGGCGAGATGTTGGAGAACGTTCAGGTCATCGTTGGAATAATGCTTCGGCTTGTAGCTTTGGATTGAGAGCAAGCCGAGGGTTTTTGCTCCGTTGCGGATCGGAACGCACATTATCGATGCGGAAAGGCGGTTCATATCGCCGAAAAGCTCCGCGTCATCGGCAGGGACGTAAGGAGGTTCTCGCAAAATGAGAAGAGGACCGTCTTTGATAACGCGCTTCTGCCGACGAGTCGGGACGTTGCCCGCTCCGGCGACTTCCACACGTCGTTGATCAATGCAGTCGAAATAAAGGATTGACGATACTTTGTCTTCTTCATCGGAATAGATATCGAAGGTGTAACAGTCCCAGCCGAAGATTTTGTCGGAGACGCTGGCGATGATTTGGCCGGCTTCACGTTGATTTGTAGCGGCGCTTAAATGGCGGCCAAGTGAAGCAAACGCTTCGTCCCGTAAATGGGCTTTCTTTTGCTCCGTTATATCCCGGGCGATCCCGGTGACCCGATACATTTTGCCGGTTTCGTCCAGGACGGGAAAACCGGTGTCATGAATCCAGCGAATGCTCCCGTCCGGGCGTAGGATGCGATATTCCACGGTAACTTTCTGGGAGCCGTCGATCTTTTTGAAGGCTTCAAAAACACGCGAGCGATCTTCGATGACGATCGACTCCAACCAGTCCAGGGGATTTGTTTTGAGGCGAGATAATTTGCGGCCCCAAATGGTTTCATAAATGGGACTGACGTAGAGGATATCCGCCATATCCTCGGCGGTCATCCAGAAGACGTCCTGAATGGTTTCGGTCACCTGGCGGAAAAGTTGTTCTTTTTCCCGCAAAGCCTTCTCAGCGCGATGACGTTCAGTGACATCGACAACGATTGCTCCCATTCCCGTCGGCTTTTCGCAATTGCCGAAAATTGGAAAGTAGGAGGCACTCCATTGTCGAGGCGTGCCGGGGTCGCTTGGGACTTCGCCGGAAAATTCTATGTTCAAAATAGATTCTCCCGTCATGACGCGTGAGTGAAATCCTTCGAGGGTGTCGGCCAATTCTGGAAGGATTTCGCGCATGGTTTTGCCGAGGTGCTCGGAGACGAGATAACCGTTCATCTTTGCCAGCGTCTCGTTTAAATAAACGAAGCGCTGTTGACCATCGATTACAGCCAGGCCAGCGGTGGCGCTTTTGAAGAAAGACCTCCAATTGCGATCCATTGAAAGAACGTCCGTCGGCGATGGGTTCGCATCCGTAGCTGGTGGCAGACTCGTGAATTGTTCCAGTTTCCTGCACGCATCAATCGCATCCTCGGCAAAAGCAATGTCATGACCTTTGCCTTCAAAAAGTGTGCTTAGGAGTTTGCGGTTCGCTTCAATATCTTTCAGACACAGGATCTTCATGGGGTGGACATTTCCTCAAAGGATAGGATGTCGGCAAAATTCCTGCTTACCGCATTTTGCGAAAACCAGGACAATTTTTGCGAGAGAAGTCAGGCGGGTGCCAAGAGGCAAGGCATAAGCTTTGGATTGGCACTTGAAACTTCACCTCACGAAAGCCAATGTCTCCCTTTCGCAACTAAGGCATGAACGTCGCTGCCCTACAAAAAATCGATCGATACGTGGGTGTCCCTCTTTGCTTTGTATTGACGTTGATGCGGAAGTTGACGGATTTCCGGACGAAGCACGCGGGCAAGCCCCGCAATATTCTATTCGTCAAACTGGCGGAACAGGGGTCGACGGTTCTCGCTTATCCCGCTTTGCGGCACGCGGTGGAAATGGTGGGACCTGAAAACGTTCACTTCATCGTGTTCGACGAAAACCGGTTCATTTTGGAAGCTCTCGAACTGATTCCCAAAGAGAACATTATCGCTCTGTCGTTTAAAACGTTCCCGGAATTGATCGCCTCGACATTGCAGGCCGTTGTTCGCATGTGGAAATTGCGACTGGATGCCACGATCGACATGGAGTTCTTTGCGCGTGGGTCGGCGGCTGTGGCCTATCTCAGCGGTGCCAAATCACGGATCGGTTTTCATACGTATTTTGGTGAAGGACCTTATCGCGGGGACCTGATGACGCATCGCGTCCTCTACAATCCTTATCTCCATACGAGCCAGATTTTTTACATGCTCGTGGAGTCGGTGAAAAAGGACCCGGATAGCTTTCCCACCTTTGACCTGCATCCACCAGTGATCGGTGAATCACTCCCGCAATTTCGCACTCGTCCCGAGGAACATGTGACGGTGGAAGAAATTATCCGTCGCGAGTCGCGCCAGAATTTTGTTCCCCCGATCATTTTGTTGAATCCGAATGCCAGTGATCTACTGCCACTGCGACGCTGGCCGAACGAACGCTACGTCGAGCTGTCGAAACGGTTGCTGGCAAAATATCCGGAGTTACATATTGCGTTTACAGGAACTAGCTCGGAGTCAGTTAAAGTAAACGCGATGCTTGAACAGATCGGATCATCCCGAGCGTTTTCCCTCGCGGGAAAAACAACGTTGCGCCAATTGTTAGTGGCCTATTTCCATTCAGAAATACTGGTGACCAACGACAGTGGCCCGGCCCATTTTGCGTCGTTGACCCCGATTGATGTTGTCACGTTATTCGGCCCGGAGACGCCCTCGCTTTTTGCCGCGCGGACTCCACGCAATACGGTTTTGTACGCCAACGTGGTTTGCAGTCCTTGTGTCAACGCCTACAACAATCGTCAGTCGGCGTGTAAGAACAACATTTGCATGCAGCAGATAACCGTGGACCAGTTGTTTGCCACTGTCTGCAACGTTTACGAGAAACGGAAGAAGAACAAAGCTGAGCCGGCGTTGACGCCATGATCACGACCCAACCGGTTGTCTCAACAGAAAAGGCCGGTTTAAACAAACGGCATCTCGGGATTGCCGCTCTCGGATATCTGTTCCTGACCTTGTTGATGTTCGGTGATGTGTTGTTTTCCTCACGGGAAATTGTTTTATCGAACCAGGGCACTGACATTTTCGGACAATTTCTTTCATGGCGTAAATTTGGGTTCGATCAACTTCGGCAAGGGCACATTCCGTTGTGGAACCCCTACGTCTTTAGCGGCGCGCCTTATTTTGGCGGGTTTCAGTCAGCGCTGCTTTATCCTTTAAATTGGCTGTTTCTTTTTTTGCCCCTGGCGAAGGCGATCAATTACAGCATTGCCTTGCACGTCTTTCTCGCGGGCTTTTTTGTTTATCTCTGGAGCTCTTTTCGCAAGCTGCATCCGCTTGCCTGCTTCTTCGCCGGTGTGGTCTGGATGTTTTCGGGCCCTTATTTTGCGCATATCTACGCGGGGCACTTGTCGAATCTATGCACAATGATCTGGGCGCCATTGTTGTTTCTGGCGATTGATGGAGCCATTGCGAAGCCTTCGGTGGGTTGGTGGCTGCTGGGCACTTTTGCGCTGGCGATGCAGATCCTTGCGGGCCATCCGCAATATGTTTTCTATACTTCGTTTGCGGCCGGTATCTATTTCCTGTTTTCCATTTCGCAAAGTTCACAGAAGGTAAAAACAATGGTTTGTTTGGGAGCGGTCTATGCAGGGGCTGTGGGCTTATCTGCGGTGCAATTATTTGCGGGAGCCCAGGCCACGGCGGAGGGGATTCGCAGTCTCGGAGTTTCGCGGAACTTTGCCTCAAGTTTTTCGTTTCCACAGGAGAACTTGCTGACCTGCATTGCCCCGGGTTTTTTCGGCAACGACATAACCGTTCGTTACTGGGGCAGGTGCCTCTTTTGGGAGATGTGTCTTTTCTGCGGAGTGACGGGTTTTCTGCTGGCGGTTTACGGCGCGTTGGCAGGAGCGGACAAAAACCGGAAGATTATCATCTTAATGATGCTCCTGACGTGTGTCATGGCGTTGGGAGCGAACCTGAAGCTCTTTGATTTGTTTTACGATTACGTTCCTGGCTTCAATAAATTTCGCAGTACCTCAAAATTTATTTTCCTCACCGCACTGTTCCTTTCGCTGCTGGCGGCGATAGGGCTGGACCAGATTATAAGGCCTGCGAAACCGATTCGTTCTCTGATCTATGGAACCCTGGGCCTCGCGTTGGTGTTGATGATCGCTGCCATGTTCATCCAACATTCGGCTCCGCTGAGCCATGGATGGTGGCGCGGTTACACCGATGCCATGGCGGCCACCAACCAGCCAGTGCTATCTCCAGTGGTCTATCGCGATGCGGAATTCGTCCGACAAATTGGAATGTATGCGGCACAAAGTTTATGGCTGGCCGCTGGAACTGCGGTGTTAATTGCACTGGTTCTAATTGGCGCCAGGTCATCCCGTCGAGCGGTTCTTTTGTTGGTGGTGATTGGGGCAGGGGAGATGTTCGTTTTTGCACGCAGCACTCGGGACAGCTTTGACCTCGGCAGGGCACTGGTTAAACCAGAAAAACTTTTTTCCCGAAGTTCCGGGGATGGGCGCTTCAATATGAGCAGTGCCCGGAATCTCTCGATGTATTTCGAGAAGCCCGACCTCTGGGGAAATGATCCCGGCATTCCGATGCGTTACGCGCAATTCATGGCGTTTTCCCAACGCGTGGCGGCTGAATTCACCGCCGAGTTCGATGTCTTTAAACTGCATCCTTTTTTCCGCGCTCTACGCTGGAAATATCTTGTTTCGGAGGAAGCCGGGAAATGGCGTGTCGTGACGAAAGAGGATGCGTTACCGCACCTGTTGCTTCTGAAAAAGTTCAGGGTTTTTGACGATAAGAAAGCGGTGCTGAAGGAATTGGATAATCGGGCGTTCGATCCGGGCCGCGAAGTTCTTCTGGAGAACGAGCCGAATCCCGTGCCGGATCCCAACGGCGCCGACGGTACAGTAAAACTTGTTTCTTCCTCCACGGATTTCCTGGTCGTGGAAGCAGATCTTCCCGCGGCGGCGATTTTGCTGGTTACCGACAGTTACACTCCGAGTTGGCGGGCGCGCGCTTTTCCTGGAAGCAGTGCGACGCAATATGACCTCCTTCCAGCGGATTATTGTCTGCGGGCTGTGCCGTTATCCGCAGGCCATCATAAAATTCAAATTGAGTATTTCTCCGAAGCGTTCCTTATCGGAAAGTGGATCTCCATTTTTTCGCTGCTTGGCTATCTGGCGATTCTCGGGTGGTTCTTTAAGAGTGCGGGAAAGAAAACGACCGCACATAATCCCATCGGATGATCGATTCCAGGAAAGCAAGACTGGCTTTGGCGATCGCGTGGATCGTTGTTTCCGCCATCTTCTTATTTGCTCAGCTGGGGCACTACAGTTTGTGGGACGATGAAGCGCTCGTGGCTCTTGGTGCGAAAGGAATTTTAAAATCCGGCGACACAACAGCCTTGTTGGATCATAACGTCGTTGCTTATCGGGAAGGCGCCTTGTTGCAAAACGGATACGATCGTTCGACGCCACCTTTACCGGCTTATTTAACGGCGGCTTCGTTTGCGCTGTTCGGAGAGAACGCCTTTGCCGCGCGGCTGCCATTTGCAATATGCGGCTTGTTGTCGGTAATCGTTTTGGTGCGCTGGTTATGGCGGGAAGAGATCAGGGGCATCGGATGGCTGCTGTTCGTTATGGGTTTCATCGCCAATGTGTCTCTATTCCTGTTCTTTCGACAATGCCGCTACTATGCAGTCGCACTGCTTTGTTCCACCGCCATCGTTTACCTCTATTTGAACTGGAACGGACGCAGTCGCCAACTCCTCTGGATCGCGTTGCTCTCGCTCTCGCTTTTTGCATCCAACTACATGAATTACTTTGCGCTCTGCGGGTGCCTTTGCCTTGACTACGTGCTATGGGGTCGCAAACGTCGCGCTTTGAGTTTAAAGGACTGGGCAATTCTTCTGCTGCCGCAACTTGTAGTCGCCGCCTTGATTTTCAGCGTTTGGAATCCTCTCGCCACTGGCAACAGTGTTGGGCTCACCTCCGGCAAATTCTCTTTGAAAGCATGGTTGATGTTCGCCAGTTTCTGCGACATCAGTGCCTCTGAATTCGGTCCGGGAATTTTCCTGCTCGTCTCGCCGTTGCTCGCGTTTTTCCTGCGGGATCGTTGGCTGATGCGCGCTTCGGTGGCGTTCTTTGCGTATATCATTTTGGTCAGTCTGCTTTCGCCGCAAATAATGGATGAAGGCACCGTCACGGCCGACATTCGTTATCTCGCGCCGCTGATTCCACTCTGCATTTTCATTGGCGTTCGCAGCGTGTTGATACTGACACGCAAGGCTAGTTGGCTCGCCATCCCGCTGGCGGTGGTTGTCTTTGGAACCAATCTTTGTGAAGGGGTGACGTTGCGGCCTTTTCATTGGCATTCGACGCTTATCCAATTTGTGCGTGAACTGGTTCATCCACCGACAGATCCCTTTAAGCCGACCGCGGCCTGGATTCGCGATAATATTCCGGCGCGCGCATCCGTATGGGTTGTGTCGGCAGAGAAAACCTATCCTTTGATGTTCCATGCTCCGGAACCGATCTATGCGTGGCAACTTCCGTCATCGGCACACGCGCAATATCCAAATCTCCCGGCAATTCACTTCCTCGGTGACTCGGCGCCGGATTTTATTGTGGTGTTCGGTCCCCAAATGAAATGGGTGAATGAAAAGCTTTCGAAAATTTCGGCGCCTCGTTATGAACGTGTTGCGATGATCGACGTCTATTGGCGCGACGCGCACCGCCCGGAATTGTTGCTGCACCGGTTCAAGTCGATCACGGATTTCAAGCGATCAGACGAAGCTGTTTATGTTTTGAAAAGAACAACGCCGACGCAGAAACTGAGTGAATAGGAACTTTTTTGGTGCTCGCCGCGACGCCTTGAACTAAGGCATTCTGCGGAAAACGAGGCCGTTGCTTAATTAAACCGAATAATTGTCGTGAAGAAGCTAAGCATCATTACTCCTTGCTATAACGAGGAAGAAAACGTCGAGGAACTCCACCAACGCATCAAGGAAATCGCCTCCAAACTCTCGCAATACGATTACGAGCATATCTACATCGACAATGCCTCCACGGACAAAACGCAGATGCTTCTTCGGAAAATCGCCGCTGCCGATCCAAAGGTCCGCGTCATCCTGAACGCCCGCAACTTCGGGCACATTCGTTCTCCATTTTATGGATTGATGCAGGCGACCGGCGATGCCGCGATTATTCTCGCTTCAGATTTTCAGGACCCGCCAGACTTGATTCCCAGCTTTGTGGAAAAGTGGGAGCAAGGTTTTAAGGCGGTTGTTGGCGTGAAAAATAAAAGCGAGGAAACGCCGCTCTTCTTCTTTATTCGACGCTGCTATTACCGCCTCGTGCATCGATTGGCGGAAACCGAGATCATCGAGAATTACACGGGATTCGGACTTTACGACAAAGCCGTCCTCGATTTTTGCCGAAGACTCAACGATCCCTATCCTTATTTCCGAGGATTGATTTCTGAAATCGGCCTGGCCACCGCGACCATTCCTTATACCCAACCGATGCGTAAACGCGGGTTGACGAAAAATAATTTCTACACGCTCTACGACATGGCGATGCTGGGAATTACCAATCACAGCAAGGTGCCGCTGCGAATTGCGACGATGCTTGGGTTTGCGATGGGTTTCCTCAGTCTGCTCACGGCCATCGGTTATCTCATCTACAAATTATTGTTCTGGGACCGTTTCTCTCTCGGAATGGCGCCGGTGGTGATTGGACTCTTCTTGTTTTCGTCGATCCAACTCTTCTTCATCGGCATCGTGGGCGAATACATTGGCGCGATTCACACCCAGGTCCTGCATCGGCCTTTGGTGGTGGAGAAGGAACGGATTAATTTTTAGCGATGGTATTTTTCCAACCGCTGAACACCGCAATCCATTCGACATTTTCAAAACGACTCACCGCCTGGCCGCTCTGCACCGGGATGTTTCTGCGTTCCACGGCGTTTTGCGTCGTGAACCACGCAGTTTGCGCCGCGAAGTCATCCATGTAATGGGAAGCATTCCAGCCGTAAACGGGGTGGGGCGCTGGAATCCATGCCGATGCGGGAGCGTTGCCTTTGGGTAAGCCGCCAACGATCCAAACTCTCCCGCCTTGCCGCAACGTTTTCTCGATTCGTTCGAAAGTCGCCTTGAGCGGTTCCGCTGAAGACAGCAACGGCTTCACCGCAATGTAAGAGAGATTCCTCTGATCATCGGGAACAACGGGCAACAAAGACCACGGCGCTTTGCCTTTGTAATAATATTGGAAGGAAACGATTTCCCAAAACGGGTTGATGAGGACGAGATCGTTTTCGGACGCCTCGCTCGCAATGCGTGTCGCGGCAAGATCCATCGTCGTTCGACGAACGTGTGACTGTTTCCACAGGGGTTGAAGACTGGCGATCATCACCATGCACGTGAGGATCAGCCGGATCTGTCGTGCCCGCCGACGTTCCAACAAGGAGGTGAGCGCCATTTCGATCGCGATGACGATTAATCCCAGCAGCGGAATGTAGTACCACGATTGAGTGCTGAAGCCCGCTTTGCGCGCAAAAAAATAGCAGCCGAGAGGAGCGACGATGATTATCGTGGCTGCATACAAACTTCGCAGAAAAGCCTCGCGATTTTCTTTGCGCTCCTTTGCGCGTGAAAAGAGAAACGGCAACACCACGCAAAGCGCGTAGAGTTCCACGAGAATCGCCAGCAGGATCCAGGAATCAAACCCTTCCGTGAACCGCTCCCACAAAAGTCCGGCGTCGACCGCAGGGACTCGAATCAATTGCGCCGGTTCATCGTACTGTTTCACGACGGGACGATAGGGCAGCATGGAAAGCGCGGCCAGGAATCCGATCCCCAGGACCAGTGTTCCGCGCCATCGCGAACGTTTAACCAGGCAAATCAGTGTACCGGCCAGACAGATGGCAAGGATCAGATAAGTCGATTGGTAATTGGATTGCGCCGCTAAAATTCCAAAAAGAGCCGCCAGTGCGAAATCCTTCGAGGCCCCCGTTTCGCAAAATCGCCAGACGAAACTAAACAGCAACACCACCAGGATCAGCGCCAGAGCATAAGCCCGCAGGGAATCACCCCAGTAAAAGACCGCAGGATTGAGCGCGATTAGCGCGAGGGCGAGAATGGGTCGGGAAAGTTTGACGGTCTTGGACGCCAACCAGATGGATCCAATGGCCCCGATCGAAAACACAAAACCGATACCACGGATCCATGTATCCGAATGGCCTCCAGCCAAATCCCAGAACCTCAACAAGATTACCCAAAGGGCAGGGAAGGAGTCCGTGAACAGTCCGGCGAAAAGATCCTTCCAGGAGGGAGACCGGGCCAAAACAATGCTGCTGCACTCGTCCCGCCAGAAAGCCCCGGCGTTCTGGACCAATATGATATGGAAACCGGCAACGAGGACGATGATTCCCATTAACAGCCAAAGCTCCAACCCGTCCAGACGACGATCTTGAGCTTTTTTGGCTTCCATGGTTTTTAAAACGAGCCCCTTGCCGATCGGGGACGTCGCGACATTCCGATCAATTTCTTCCTTGGGCAATGCAAAACTGGGGGAAAATGGCTTTTTGCGGATTGGGGAAACTTTTCACTGCCAAAAAAAGTTGCCGCAGACCCAGAATGAGCCCAATTCGGTTCCGTTTTTGGATTTAGATAAGGGCTGTAACGTTATCTGTGTCGTTTTTCCGAATCCATGAGAACAGCGGAAACTAATTTCTCTGGCCCTGATGACGGTCGCGAGGGCAAAACTGCGCTCGTAATCCACTTTCCAACTCTCAGAAAATGAAAATTTGCGCTCAGAACGGTTTTCCAGGTCTCAGAAAGTGAA
>CBHTTJ010000118.1:0-18895 GCA_966095605.1 uncultured bacterium
CACTGGTATCGTGCGGCTGCACCACAATCGCTGGATCAATCACCGTTAACGTCGCGGAGTTCGTCAAGATGCCCGCTGAATTCGAAAGGGTGACGGTATAAAGTCCCTGATCCGCAGCCAGAACATTCGAAATAGTCAAAGATGCGGTAGATGCCCCGAGAATCTTGCCACCGTCATTTAATGGACTCCCACCGTTCTTAGACCAACTATAACTCGCCGCTCCTCCTCCGCTAACAACTGTAAAGATTGCTGTTTCTCCAGCATTCCTTGTTAGCGGTGAGAGGCCAGTAACAATAGTCGGAGGATCCGTCACTGTAAGCGCTGCACTTGTAGATGCGCTCCCGGCAACATTCACAGCTGTAACCGCATACGTTCCCATTTCCGTTTGTGTAGCATTTGCGATCGTCAAAGATGCCGTCGCCGCTCCAATATATTTCCCGCCGTCCGTGAGTGGGTTTCCATCTTTGGTCCAGCTATACGTCGCAGCATCGCCGCCAAAGCCAGCCGTGAAAGTCGCTGTCTGTCCCTGGTTAACATTTTGAGATGACAACGGGCTTGTCACAATTGGCGGGTTCACAACAGTCAATGAAGCCGTGGTGCTCGCGGTGGAATTGGCAAGAGAATTACTGACTACCACCGAGTAGCTTCCTTCATCCGCATCTGACACAGACAAAACCGTCAAGCTTGCAGACTGAGTTCCAGAGAAATGCCCCGGAACATCTACAATCTCGAGACCACCCTTAAGCCACTGGTATGTCAAAGCCGTGCCGGCAGCGGATACACTGAACACCGCATTTGAGCCCGCGCCTTTTGTTACGTTGGTGGGATTAAAGCTGATGTAAGGATCCACCACCGTCAGGAATGCGTCTGCACTGGTGGCCGAACTGTCCTCGTTATTGACCACCACAAAATAGTTCGTCGCATCGGCGGCGAGAACATTGCTGACCACCAGAGAGGAGCTGTTGACGCCTGCAAATTGACTGTTATTGACCAGATTTGTTCCTGCGCGCTTCCATTGGTAACTCAACGTGCCACCGCCACTGGCGATCACACTGAACGTCGCGGTTGTTCCCGCATTGTTTGTTACACTCTGTGGCGAACTCACAATTGCGGCAGCTTCGATCAACGAGAGCGTCGCGCTGCTACTGGTGACTGTTCCGTCGGGGCCTGTCACTGCTACTGAATAATTGTCGGCATCACCGAGGGATAGATTGGAAATCGTCAAAGAAGAGGAAGCTGCACCAAAGATTCTGGAATCGTCCGTCAACGTAACGACACCTTTCAACCACTGATATGTCAGGCCAGTTCCAGCGGCGGTCACATTGAACACAACGGTGCTGCCCGTAACCTTGCTTTGCGAAGCGGGAGACGTGCTGATATAGGGATCCTGCACCGTCAGAGTCGCATTACTGCTCGTGACATTTCCTGCCCCACCCGTCACCGTTACGCTATAAGTTCCTTCGTCTGCGTTAAGCAGGCTGCCCACCGTAAGAGTTGCTGCATTTGCACCTGAGATATTCAAGCCACTGACGTTGAAACCATCCTTCTTCCATTGATAACTAAATGGTCCTGTTCCAACCGGACTCACAGAGAACGTCGTCGAAGTTCCGGCATTTGTGCTCCGGTTTGCTGGCTGCGTTCCAATGATTGGATCGATAACGGTCAAAGTGGCATTTTGACTGGTCACAACAGAGGAATCGTTAAAGACCAGAACTCGATAGGTACCGTTGCTGGCCGCGAGTGTATTTGGAACACTGAGACTAGAAGTCGTCGCACTCGCGATAGAAATTCCGTCCTTCTGCCACTGGTAGCGCAATGGCGTCAAACTGCCTGCAGTGACACTGAACGTGGCAGTCGTCCCAGCGTTTACAGTGGTATTTTGCGGTTGGCCAGAAATTGTGGGTGGAACCGCTCCATTGGTTTCAACGCGAACGTTATCAAACAATCCAAACGCCAGACTGCGCTTGTTTACATCGCTCGAAACGGTGACATTGATGTCCCATTGATTGAGGAGAATGTTATTTCCACCCAGTGTCAGGGAGTTGGTAGAAACTGTCGCAATAAGCAGACCATCAATCTTCCAGGTAACTGTAGCGCCGCTCTTGCGAATTTCGACCTGATGCCAGGCAAAGCCCTGCGCGCCGGAAACGGTAGAACCGGTCTGCTGTGAGAAAAGATTAATCTGAGCCGTCGGAGCTGTCTTGTTTCCGAAAACGGAATAATAAGAATTTGTGGCGCTTCGCTGATCGGAGTTGGGCGCTGCATATACACCCGCACCGCTCGCCGCAATGCCGGCACTGGTATAGGCGCGATAATCAATTCCACTTCCGGCATCGCCAGTCGTATTGAAGAAGATACTGGCGATTGTGCTGCTGATACCTTGAGCGGCGGTGCCAGAAGACAAAATACCGCCACCACTAATTTGCGTTGATCCGTTGCCGCCTGCCGCCAAAGGCCCATTGAAGTTTTGCCAGAGATCGTATTTCAATACGTAATCCCCGGTAAAATTCTGACCATTGGGTGAAATACTGACCCCGCACGTGGTGGCTGGATTCGATGATCCAAAGTTTGCTTCCAGTTTCGCGCCTCGAGTTGTGCCTCCAATGGAGTTGGGCGCGGAAGGAATTCCAATCGTACTATAGTCGAAGAAAATATTCGCTGCGTTGCTGCCATTAGGAGCGAGGTTGATATTCCAGGACGAAGTATGATTCGCGTCAAAAGTCTCATAATAGATGGCCCCATTGATCGCCAGGGTTCGAGTCAGACTGGTATCAGATCCCAAGGCGTTGGAGACCGCCACGGAATAGAGTCCAATATCGGTCGTCTGCACCGAAGCGATGGTGAAGCTATTCGTAGTCGCGCCAGAAATGGCAGAACCATTTCGATACCACTGATAATTTAGCGGGTTTCCAGTGGCAGTCACCGTAAACGTCGCAGAACTTCCCGCACTCGTGACAGTGATATCTTGAGGCTGAACAGTGATCGTGGGGGCCTGCAAAACAGTCAAGGTCGCCGACGCACTGACGACACCAGTGGCTCCGTTCGTCACGCCAACAGAATAGCTGCCTGCGTCAGAAAGCGACGCGGAAGGGATGGTGAAATTTGTATTGTTCGCCCCGGAAATATTAACGCCGTTTTTCTTCCATTGATACGAAAGCGTTCCACCACCCGTGGCCACAACGGTGAATGTAGCGGGATTTCCATTCGTTACGGTAAGATCAGACGGAGGCACCGTCACAAAGGGTGCGTCAATCACGGACAACGTAGCGCCACTGCTGTCGGCACTTCCTGCGAGATTACTTGCCGTGGCAAAATAATCACCGTCATCGGCTGCCGAAAGATTCCCAATGACAAGGTTGGTTGTCGTCGCACCAGAAATCCGAACATCGTCAACGACAACGTTCGTGATACCGCCGGAAACTTTTTTCCATTGGTATTGCGGAGCAGTTCCCGACGCTGCCGCCACGAAGCTGACATTCGTACCCGTTGCCCGCGTCCGACTGGTTGGATTTAAGGTGAACACCGGTGGATCGAAAGCAACCAGAACCGCTGAATTCGAAACCACGCCCGCGGAGTTGCTGAGGATAATACTGTAAGTCGCTTCGTCGGCATGAGCAACACCAACAATCGTGAGGTTTGTCGTTGCTGTTCCCACATAATGCGCAGACTCACTCAAAGTAGATCCATTCTTTTTCCACTGAGCCGTAGCGCTGCTTCCGCTGTACGTTACGCTGAACAACGCATTAGACCCGACTCCAATGTTGGTATTGTTTGGCCCCGAAACAATGACCGGAGCATCAATGACTGTTAATACTGCAGCGTCACTGTTGGTAGAACCGTCATTGTTGGAAATTGTGACAAAATAGTTACCGGCATCCGACTGCTGAGCACCACTTATTGTGAGTAAGCTGTTAGTGGCTCCTGAAATATTACCACCATCACTAAGAGCACCAGTCCCCACCTTTGACCAATGATAACCCAAGGGAGGGGCTCCCCCGGCATTGACACTAAAGATGGCAGTTTGGCCGGCATTGATTGTGACATTTTCCGGTTCATCGAGCACAAACGGAAGAGATTGGAGCGTCACTACCGCCACGGAACTCGTGGGAGATCCAAAAAGGTTGCTGGCCACCACATCGTAATTGCCATTATCGGCAAGGACGAGATTGGTGATGGTCAGTGTGGCAACACTACCATTTGTATCAGCGAAATATTTTACATTATCGACCACGATTTCGTTCGTTTCCGAAAGAGTCAATTTGCGCCAATGATATCCGATTGTTGGGCTTCCCGTCGCCTCTACTGTTAGGGTGGCATTATTACCAGCCGTCGTTACGTTTGTTGGCTGTGCGATGATGTCAGGTGGTGTGCTCAACACCGCTGTTGCGCTGTCCACTGAACCAGCAGCGTTTGTTACTGTTACGGAATAGCTACCGGCATTGGTCCCAGCGACAGCCAGGATCGAATAATTGGTGGCATTTGCTCCTGGGATATTAACGCTATCCTTTTTCCACTGGTAAGCGAGCGGAGCCTGGCCGCTTGCCGTAACCGTGAAGGTAACACTGCTTCCAATTGCATTTGTGCTGCTGACGGGAGAAGCAGAAATCGTTGGAGGAATCGAAAGGACGGCATCGGCACTGGTCACAAAGCCACCGAGATTGAAAATTCGGACGCTGTAAGTTCCAGCATCGCCAGCAACAACAGGATTCAGCAACAATGAAGATGTGGTCTCGCCATTGATGGACGTACCGTTTTTACGCCATTGATATGCGAATGGAGACGATCCAGAATTGGTAACAGAGAAAAGAGCGCTTCCACCCACCGTGACCGACAGGCTTTGAGGTTGACCGTCGATAATCGGCGCAACAGCGAAGTTAAGGACCAACTGATTATTGCCGTTCGTACTCACCCCAAAAGAACCTGCTCCGAGCGAGTTTCCAAAGTTTCCGGTCAGGACAATAAATTTATCGGGGCTAAAGTTAACGATGCCACCATTCGCCTGGGCAATGACCCAGGAATATTGAGCTGTATTGTCGAATACGTCGAGGGGTCCCGGAACAGCACCGCCGGTCAAAGATGTGAGATCAATTTTTATCGGATTCACGTCCGTCGCGTTGATCGTCAAAATATTTGTTCCGAGATCAACGAGGTCCCAACCAATCCCCGTTCCAGAGGCGACATCAATGATTTCCACTTTGTTCGTGGATCCACCATTCCATGTTTCATGTCCTGTCGATAAAGTCCCGACCCCCTCACCAGCCGAGATCGTTCCACTCAAAGCGACCGGGCCAACAGTGCCACCGCCGGTCAAGGTGCCATTAGCGCTAACCGTCAATGTTCCGCTGCCGGTCGCCAGGCCGCTGACGTTGCTGACTTTCAACGTTCCCGCGCTAACAGTCATATTCCCGGCAATGCTGGAACTGTTGTCTGAGGAAATAACCAACGTTCCAGGTCCGGCCTTCGTGAAAGCCGTCGAAGCCGCAGCGACCGAACTGCTGATCGCGCTGCTGATGGTGGTAACCGCGGTATTGCTGACGGTCATTGTCCGAGCAGCGCTACCCAACGAAACGGGACCGGTGAAAGTAAGATCATCGGAACCAACGACCGTCAAATTTCCGGAGAAGGTAAGATCATTAAACAACGTGCGAGCGCCGGAAGCGTAAATGCCACCGCCGTTTGCCGTCACCACACCGGTTCCAAATGGTCCTGACGTAACAGCTCCAGGTGCCCCCGCACAATTGGCTCCCACCCCCAGCGCACCGCTCGAAAGCGTAGTTCCGCCGGTGTAGGTGTTAGCTCCGGATAGTGTTACGTTGCCACCCGTCGCGCCTCCTGTGACAGATCGACGAACCGACCCTGTTCCGGAAATAACGCCGCTATATGTATTATCACCGTTCGTGGTCGCATTGAAGAAGGTCAACTGCACGTTGTTAGTGACCGCCGGATTAGGACTGAAAACGATTGGACTGGAAAAGGTGTAGCCACCGCCCGAGACGACAAGATCAAACGTCGTCCCAGCGCCTCCAGCATTTGTAAGTGTCAACGTTCCACCAGTGGTGGAAATCGAACCGCCATGCCGGAACAAATGATTGCCCCCACCCTGGAGCGTCGTATTGGCCGACATGATAATAGGATTGGGAAGCATCGCCGCCAGCGCACGATTCGCGGTCTGAATCATATTGCCACCGGCCAATCGCAACGTGCCGCTTCCGAGCATGGCCGTTCCGTTGATGCTGATCGATCCTGCAGTGTTGGTTGTATCTCCGGAGTAAGTATTAACGCCGCTCAGAACCAGGGTTCCCGCGCTGTTTGTTTTACGCAAACCGGTTGAGCCAGCGATAATTGAACTGATGGTTCCTGCTCCGACATCAATCTTCGCTGGCGAGAATGTTCCGGAACCTGAAACGGTTCCATTCGTGAGCACCAGCCCCCCTGCCGCTTCATTCATTCCATTCAAATCGAAGGTGCCGTTCGTAATAATAACAATAGAGGAATCAGGAATAACGCCGCTGGCGCCGAGTCGCAGAGTTCCACCGTCGAGAAGCGTGTTGCCCGTATAGTCGTTGGCAGTATTTGAGAAGACGATCACGCCTGTCCCGGATGAATTTTTCCTGACGGTGCCTCCGCCTGTGAGCTTTGCCGCGATTGTCCAGACTGCAGTCGAAGAACTGGCCTGCAAATTTGCATTGTTTCCAGAACCGACACTGATCGTCCGAGTTGCTGGCAACGTCAAAGAACCACTTCCGCTATAAGAAAGAATCGGGCCGGTTCCGCTTGCGGTGAATGTGATGGTCTGACTCGTATTGCCTAATTGAGAATCGTCAGAGTACGAGAGGATACCGGCACTGATATCGATTCCTCCGGAGTAATCCGAAGCAGGTGTTCCACCGAGAGCCAATGTTCCACCAGTCGTTTTCGCCAACTTTCCTGAACCAGTAATTTTTCCATTATAGCTGATTGACTGCCCGCTGGCAGCGGCAAACGATCCACCGCCCGTGTCCAACGAAATAGTATAGTTCGCATTTAAGGTAGCCGAGACGGCGTTGGAGGTAGTCAATAACGCACCGTTCGCGAAATGAATTGTCGTCCCGCTCGCTGTGCCAGATACGTTCGTACCGAACGGAAACCCTGTGCTCGACGAACTGATATGAACAATACCGGCATCAATATAAGTATCACCTGAATATGTTTCGTTGCCGCCCATGTTCAAAGTTCCCGCTCCCGTTTTGTTTAAACCCTTAGTTCCTCCGATAAACCCGGCCGCAGCCCCGGCGAAATTCGCATAGGCTCCTGAGCTCACACTAAATATTCCTTTCCCGCCGGTTCCACCGGTCCCCGTCAGAGCGATCGTTCCGGCACCAAATGTAACCGTGCCTTCCTCCACCGTTACACTCGACGCGGAAACTGTTGTTCCGCTCGCGATCGTAACGAAATAGGGACCGGTTGCCGTGGTGCCTGCAGAAAAGACCACATCGTCGTTTGCGGCAAACGTCGTCGCCGCAGTCGTTCCCGCAGACGAAGTCGACCAATTAGAAAGAGACGTATTCCATGTCCCAACGGGTGAGGCCCCGCCACCAGCTCCTGCCGTAGTGCCATCGATATCCCAATATTTAATGGCGGCGTGCGCGGGTAAAATGGGCGACGCCAACGCCAAAATGGCGAGTAACTTTTGAAGTGAGTTCATTGAGTCTGGTTCGGTTTAGGTACAGAGAGGCCGCGTTGAGCGGAAAACGGCTTTGGGTTTCTTACGAGGGACTACATCAGCTTTTCCCTTACAAGTCAATGGAAAGCCTACTACGAAGATGTTTTTTTTTGCTATAAACTCATTGAAAAACTCTCATGCCTGGATTTCTCCGGGCGTAAGCTCTTCAAGACGAAAAGGTTCAATCGAAGGGCGTGTTACTGACGAAAAGGCTTTCGAGCTTTGTAAATCACCATGTGATGTTGCAATTGCAGGTAAAGCTCGCCGCTTTTCGAATCTATAATCCCAAATGCTCTTTCCAGGGTACTGACGGCAGCTTCGAATTCATGATTTTGCGCGTATCCCGCGGCGAGCGTGTCAAGAATCGCTGCATCTTTATAAAACGTTAATTCTGCTGCGTGTTTCGCGAGTCGAATCGCTTCATCGCCATCCCGGAAAAGCGCATTCGAGTGGGTGGCATAAATCCATGCGAGATTATTTAAGGCCTCCGTCCAATCCGGTTTTAGTTCAACGGCTCTTTTCAGGTGAGCGATAGCCTCCCCGGTTTGTTGGCGTGTTTGTAAAACAAGGCCAAGCTGATAGTGAGCCTCCGCCAAATTGGGTTGAATGTTCAAAGCAGCTTCGTATTCCCGCACGGCCAGTTCCACCTTGTTTTCATGGAAATACAAATTACCGAGCTTGTAGTAGGCAAGCGACATGTCGGGCTTCGCTTTGATCGCGGCATTATACTCGCCCCTTGCCTCTTCGTGGCGTTTTACCGCTGAAAAGGCGTTGCCCAAATTATAATGGCCGTCAGCAAAGTCCGGCACCAACTCAACCGCGCGACGCAGATATGGAATCGCCTCTTCGGCTTTGCCGCTTTCAACCAGAGTCGTCCCAAGATTGTTCAACGCATCAAAATGTTTCGGTTGCAAGTCGATGACGTGTTTAAAGCGTTCAATCGCCTCACTCACTTTTCCCTGCGTCGCCAGCATACAGGCGAGGTTGTTTTCCGCATCGGCGTGCGCTGGGTCGAGTCGCAATGCTTCGAGATACTCGCGAGTGGCTTCCGCACTTTTCTTTTGTCGATCCAGGACATTGCCAATGTTGTAGTGAGTGACGGCGCTGCGTGGTCCGCTTTGCAAAGCTTGGTGAAAAAGTCCCATCGCCACCTCCAGCTGTCCTCGGACCAGATAATACGTCCCAGCGTTGTTGTACGCTTCGACCTGCTCTGGCTGAAGTTTCAACGATTGCTGATAATGAGTCATGGCCTCTTCCGCCTTCCCTTGTTGGTTGAGCAACAACCCCAATTCATTATGGGCCAGCCACGCGGAAGGATTTTTCGCCAGCGTATCGCGCCAGAGTACTTCTGCATTTTGGTAAATCGCACATTGACGCCACGACAGGATTGAGAGGACGACAACGATCAAAACGACTATCGATCGGTACACCAAAACGCCAAAACGCTGCATTCGGTCCATTCCCACAGCCACGACGCTCACGATCCCGATCAAGGCAAAGTATTGCCAGTGGTCCGCCACGAGCGAATACCGCTGAAAATAAATTTTAAAAAAACCGAGCACCGGCAACAGCATCAAAACAAAATATCCCAATGCCAGAATCAGCGACCGAGTCCGACGCACGCGCGTCATGAGCAGAAAAAGAAAAATGGCTACCAACGCTATCGTTGGCAGATAGGACAGAGCCGCTGAGTCATCCAACTTCCACATCGGATAGACAAACGAGAGATTCAGCGGCAGGAGAGCTTTACCTAAATAAAACCAACTGGCGCGTCCGGCAATGATTCCTTTTTCCAGCAGGGTGTGTGCAGGAACCAGGTCATCGGCAATGGCCCGGTGATATTGAAACCATACCGTGATGCTTCCGAAAAAAATCGCCAATCCGAAAAACGGGAGACTCCGAATAATATCCGCGCGCAAGATGTTTCCCTTCTTCCACCAGACACAAAGCAACAAGGCGCACGGTAACATCACCCCGGCCGTTTTGCTCAAGAGGCTCAGCAAAAACAATCCCACCGACCAAATATAAAAAGTCCGCTGTCGTTCCGACCCTCCTTTTTCCCTCTTCGAAAATTCGCCCCCCAAACTTCGGAAGAAAAACAACGCCGCCAAAAGAAAGAACACCAATGAGAGCGTATTTTTTCTTTCAGTGATCCACGCGACGGATTCGACATTCACCGGGTGAACCGCAAACAGGACAGCGGCAACAAATGCTCCTGGAATTTCCAGCCTTACCAGCACGCGCCAAAGCAAAATCGAGCTGATCGCATGTAACAGGATATTTGTGGCGTGATATCCCCCTGCCCAATCGCCCCACGCGCGCCATTCCAACCACAGGGACGTCGACGTTAGCGGAAAATAATCCGGCAATTGTGTGCTAAACCAGATATCCCATAATCCGCGGCTGCTTTTCACCAGCGCGTTGGCGGTGAGCACGCTGTCATCATCCCATAGAAAACCGGCCGTGAGTGCTGGCGAATAAACCGTCACCGTCAAAGCCACAATGGCCAGGACACGAAGCCAAAAAAGCGTTGCCGGTTGGAAAGACGTTGTCTGCTTCACGGGCGTTCCTGACTATGTCGGTAAACCAGCCATTAACGCGACTCTGAAGTTTCGCTCCTGGGAAGAAGCACCCTTTTTGTTTAGAAAAATCAATTTTCTTTCCGAAACCTGCTTGCGAATTGGTCGACCTAATATAATATGTGGCTGGGGCGTTTTGGTTTTCACGCCCTTTTTGTTGTGGATGGGAACGGAGCGGCTCGCAAGGGTCGCTCCGACTTTTTTGGGACAGGCTTCAAAAAGAATAAAAATCTCACCGAAATAATCCTAAGAAGCTGGAAAAAAGGTAGTTACAAAGCTTTAGCGGGTGGATTCGCCTTTTTCTGGGTAAAAGTGCCAAAACTCGCCCCTGAAAGCCCTTCCGACACGTCCCGGAATTCTGGGGCGGTCCTGCAAGGCTTTCCGGCACGTTCCAGAGTTCTGGGACGTCTCTGTAAGCCTTTCCGAGAGGCGCCAGAGTTCTGGCAGGCCTCGGAAAGGCTTTCGGAGACGCGCCAGAGTTCCGGGGCGAGTCGGAAAGGCTTTCCGAGGCATCCCAGAATTCTGGGACGGCTCTGCAACGCTTTCCGAGGCGTGCCAGAACTCTGGCGCGTCTCCGAAAGTCTTTCCGGCATGAGCTTTTTTCAGGGCAATAAATATATAAGCCGTTGAATAGAAGCATATTAAACTCAACCACCGCAAAAGAAGCTTCGTCGTGGCAAAATTCCATCGCTGAACTGCAACGTTTTACTAATTAATGGGTATTTTTTGGAAGAAGAGGAGCCTGAGCGTTCTTTTCTCGGACTACGGCAATGCGCAATCCATTGCCGGGCGTAAAAGGAGGAAAACCTTGGTTTCGGGTCTAAAAATTCATGAGATTCGCGTCTCAACTGAGTTATTCCACCGTTACCCCCTAAACTGTCGATGCTTTTTCAGCTTTTCCCACGTTTCCGCCTTGAGAGCAGACTGTCGATAAATTCCGTCCCACATCGGCTCTGCGCTGCCGGATTTTAGAATCCGCCAAAGCCATTTGAGATCCAAAGGTTCATCCAGAAGGTCCAGGGTGTTCGACGCTCCCGTGGTTTCCTCCTTTTCGCCCGTTGGATGTCCAACGCCCACGTAAAAACCCCCGAGGAGCAAACTCACCCGGATAAACGTACTGCGGGAATAAGTCGCCAGGGCACAGGGATGATCGGGAGTTAAACATTTAAAAAGGTTCTCAAAAACCGGCGGCGTCCACATCGCGGGATTCTTTGCCGGGGAAAACGGATCAAATAAAATAGCGTGCGGAGCGGGAATCTTTTCGCTCGGGGACGACGCCCCGTGCAAGGTGGGGAGAAGAGTCGGGAAATCGCCAAGTTTCAGACTCCAATGCACCTGTTGCACGCCATTCGTAAATTTCACGTCGTGCTTTTCCAGCAACGTTTGCATCGAAGCTTCGTAACCGGTGGGATATTTCAATTCGTTCACATGCTGTAACGTGAAACGCAGCGGGTCCAGGGTGTGCTCGAAACTGATGAGTCGAATCGAACAAGGAATATCTCGCGTCGACCGCAGAACAGTCAGCGCGTTCGCCGCCGCCCCGAGTCCCACATCCCAGATCACGAAATCGCCGGAATGTTTGGGCAGACGTTCGCGCAGGCGAAGCTGTTTGACGTAGAGCGCTTCCGCCTCGGCTTCAGGCCCGATGACGGGATGAAATGTCTCGCCGTGTTCCAGCGAATGAATGCTGTGAACGTCTTCAGCGATGCGCACGAGTTTGTATTTCATCTGAACAATCCGGCTATGGGCCACGTCTGGATAGCACAAAGCATTGCGGAACCGAACGGAAATTTCTTGCCGGAGCCAATAAATGCCTGTCTTTTTGTTTCAAATCATGACGACACCCTTTCGTTTCGCACTGGTCGCTACGTGTTTGTTGCAGGTTGCCACTCTTTTTGCTGCACCGCCGGAACTGGATCCAGCCAAGGATTTGCCCCGCTTTCCGCTCGTGGAAACAAAAGATGCGATCGCCACGATGCAGTTGAAAAAAGGATTCCGACTCGAGATCGCCGCTGCCGAACCGCTCGTGCAAAGCCCGGTGGCGATGTGCTTCGACGAAAACGGACGCCTGTTTGTCTGCGAAATGATTGATTATTCCGAACGCCGCGATGAACGCCTCGGCACGATCGTCATGCTTGAAGATACGAACGACGACGGCGTTTATGACAAATCAACGGTGTTCGCCAAGGGATTTCCGTGGCCAACGGCTTTGTTCTGGGCCAAAGGCGGACTTTTCCTCGCCGCCACGCCAGATATCTATTATCTCCGCGACACCGACGGCGACGGCAAGGCCGACGACACCAAGCTGGTCTACACAGGCTTCGCCAACACGCAAAAGCGTGTGAACATGCAAGGTCTGCTCAACACGTTTATCTGGGGACTGGACAATCGGATTCATGGAACCAGCAGCACGGCGGGCGGTATCGTCAGCAACCTCGTGATGACAGCCCAGAACCCAGTTGATCTGCAGGGACGCGACTTCACGATCAATCCTCTCAATTTCGAAATGACTTCGGAAAACGGCGGCGGCCAACATGGGTTAAGCTTTGACACGTGGGGACGTCGTTACGCGACGAGCAATAGTCGTCACATCATGAGCTACATGTACGACGCGAAATATGCGGGCCGCAATCCGCACTTCGCGATGCCCGGAGCACTCGTGGATATTCCCGTCGATGGCCCAGCCGCCGAGGTGTATCGCCTGAGCCCGGAAGAACCATGGCGTGTGATTCGCACCAAATGGCGCGTGTCGGGAATCGCCACGGGTCCCATTGAAGGCGGTGGACGTGCTTCCGGTTATTTTACCGGCGCGACAGGCGTGACCATTTATAAAGGCGACGCGTTCCCAGAGGAATTTGTAAACAATGCCTTCATCGGCGACGCCGGAGGTAATCTCGTTCACCGCAAATTAATTCTGCCAAACGACGTCGGCGTCAAAGCCGTCCGTCCCGACGACGAACAAAAAGTGGAGTTCCTCGCTTCCTCCGATACCTGGTTTCGTCCCGTTCAATTTGCCAACGGACCCGACGGCGCTTTTTACGTTATCGATATGCATCGTGAAGTGATCGAGCACCCGTGGTCGTTGCCCGAACAGATGAAAAAACATATCGACCTGAACAGCGGCAATGATCGCGGTCGCCTCTTTCGCATTGTGCCCGATAACTTCCATCGTCGCAGCACACCGAAGCTCGGCAAGATGACATCGGCGGAGCTGGTTGGACTATTGGAGCACCCAAATGGCTGGCACCGCGAAACAGCCTCACGCCTTTTGTTTGAACGACAGGACAAGTCTGTTGCCCCCGCGCTGCATCAAATGGTGAAAGAATCCAAATCTGTTTTTGGCCGTTTACACGCGCTGTGGATGTTGGATGGATTGAGCGCATTGACCGAAAAAGATGTTTTAACCGGATTGAATGACGCCGATGTACATATTCGCGAGCACGCGGTGAAGCTTTCGGAAAAATTCCTGCCGGACGGCAAACCGTCTGAATCGCTCTGGGGCAAATTGAAAACGATGGGCGACGACTCGTCGATCAACGTGGTCTATCAATTGGCCTTTACTCTCGGCGAAATCAAGAACGCCAATCGCGTGAAGGTCCTTGCGCAATGTTTGTCCCGGGATTTATCCAGCGAATGGATGCGCGCCGCGGTTTTAAGTTCATTGGCCGAAGGTTCTGGCGAAATGTTCGCCATTGTCTCCAAAGACGCCAAAGCCACCTCGACCCCTCAGGGCAAGGATCTCCTGGAAGAATTGGCCAAAATCATCGGCACCGAGAATAAACAGACAGAAGTCGCTGCGGTATTGGAATTCCTTCGCAACAGCACTGACACCACCTTTAGCTTTTCCCTGGTTCGCGCCCTTGGTGACGGCTTGAAACAGGCGGGAAGCTCCATTGGGGAAGTCGATAAAGACGGCCGCACCAAACCGCTATTTTCCAAAGCAGCACAAATTGCCTCGGACGAGAATGCGAAAGAGAAAGATCGTAAAGAAGCCATTCAACTGCTTGGCCTGACCAATTACGAAATCTCCGGCCCTGCCCTGTTGAATCTCCTCAGTTTGAATCAGCCCCAATCAGTTCAACTCGCCGCAATTGCCAGCCTTGGAAAATTCAATGATCCAAAAATCGGCAAAGACCTCGCGGATCGGGCTTCGAGTTTCACCCCTCGCGTGCGCAGCGAAGCCATCGACACGTTGCTCGCTCGCAGCGATCGCGCCCTCGCTCTTTTGAATGCCATTGAAGAGAAGAAATTGCGATCGATGGATTTGACGACGGCACAAAGCAAATTTCTTCGCACCCATCGCGACAAAGAGGTTCATTCCGCTGCCGAAAGAATTCTCGGCAAACCAAACATCGGCCAAAGGCAGGACGTTGTGAACGCATTTTCCACCGCATTGAATCTAAAAGGCGACACGTCGCATGGTCGCGAGATCTATTTGCAACGTTGCGCCTCCTGTCACCGCCTCGGTGGCGCCGGAAGTCAACTCGGTCCTGATCTGGTGACCGTCAAGAACACCGGGAAGGAAAAAATGCTGTTGAATATCCTCGATCCCAACCGCGAAGTTGCTCCGCAGTTTCAGGCATTTGAAATTGAATTGAAAGACGGCGACAGCCTGATCGGCCTCGTCGCCAATGAAACCGCTACGAGCGTAACCGTTCGCCAGGCTTACGGAAAAGAAGACGTGGTGCTGCGCTCGAAAATCAAACAGCTGAAAAATCAGAACCAGTCCTTGATGCCGGAAGGTCTTGAAGCAGGCTTAAAGGCCCAGGACCTAGCCGATTTGTTGGACTATATTTCTGTTGCCGACGCGAAGTAGGATTTGAGGTTGAAATATTTTCAGGCGAATCCTTGAAATTCCTTCAGGTTCGCGTATTGGTTTCGGGCGAGTTTGGGACTATGTCGTCAACCAGATGTAATTACTGCAAAAAGCGGCTCGGCATGTTCGAGCTGGTTTGCCGCAATTGCGGAACCAAGATTCCCAAAAGAATCAACATCGCGATTGCGTTGGTAATCTGGTGCACCGTTCTGGCATGGTTTGGCATTCTCTTCTGGCTGGTACGGCATAAGTTATAAACTGCCTTGGAACAACCCAACCGTTTGTCGTGTCCACCTCTCTCATCATTTTTGAAGATGAACATCTCTTGGTGATCGACAAACCCGCGGGCGTAAACACACATTCCCCAGGTCCATTCGCCGGCGATGGTATTTATGAATGGCTGAAAAACCGGGAACCGCGTTGGGCCAACCTCGCCATAATTCATCGCCTCGATAAAGAGACATCGGGACTCATGGTTTTCGGCAAAACACCTGCGGCCAATCGATCGCTGACAGAGCAGTTCACTGAGCGCCGTGTCACGAAGAAGTATATTCTGCAAACCGACCAGAGTGTCTCTTTCGAAAAAATCGAAGCTGTGTCGACACTCGTGCGGGCGGGCGAAAAATATCTGAGCCGGCCACTCACCGCGAATGCAGACAAAGCGGAAACTCACTTTCAAATTATTCAAAAGGGTTCCCCTGCCCTGATTGAAGCCAAACCGATTACAGGCCGCACGCACCAGATTCGCGTACATGCTGCCGCGAATGGATTTCCGATCCTCGGCGACGCGCTTTATGGCGGCACAGCGTTTGGACGCGTTTGCCTTCACGCCGCAGAGCTTTCTTTCTCTCATCCCGTTACAGGCAAACAATTAATCTTCCGATCGGAACCAAAGTTTAGCGATACCACGCGTTTCGCTCTTCGCGATGCAATTGTCGATTTTGCAGAAACCGATGGATTCCGATTAATCCATGGCGCGCCAGACCATTTCCTCGGGTGGTACGTGGAGAAGCTTGGACCGTTTCTTCTCTCGCAAAGTGAAGCGGCTCTGACACCTGACCAAAGAAATATTTTACAACAACTCCTGGAAAAATATTCCGTAAAGGGTGCGTATCACAAAACTCTGAACCGCCACGTTCGCGGCAGCAGCGTCAAGGAATCCTCACCCGAATTTCTTTTTGGCGAACCAGCCAACGAGGAATTTATTATTCGCGAAAACGGTGTTCGCTTCGCCATGCGCTTTGGCGAGGGATATTCGGTTGGACTTTTTTTTGATCAACGCGAGAACCGCCGTCGTTTTCTCACTCACTACGTTGCGCCTGATTTCCTGTTGCCGGAAAAAGGCGAAGTGTTGAATACATTTTCTTACACCTGCGGCTTTTCGGTTTGCGCAGCGAAAGCAGGATTTCGCGCGACGAGCCTCGACCTTTCTAAAAAATATCTCGACTGGGGCAAACGCAATTTCGCTCTGAACGATCTCGATCCTGCTCAACACGATTTTATTTTCGGCGACGTCTTCGATTGGATGCGCCGTTTGAAAAAGAAGAATCGTCTTTTCGACATCGTCGTTTTGGATCCTCCCACTTTTTCCCATTCGAAAGAATCCGGCTCTTTTCGCGCCGACAAGGATTACGGCAAGTTGATTGAACTGGCTCTGCCGCTTTTACAACCAAAAGGAATCATTCTCGCGTCCACCAATAGCGCAACGCTGGCACCCGAAACCTTTTTGGAAATGATCAAAGCGCCCGTAAGGAAGGCGAATCGGCGAATTGTGCAGGAACAATATGTCCCACAACCACTTGATTTCCCCATCAATAGGGAGGAGAGTGCCTACCTGAAAACGGTCTGGCTGCGAATGGCATAGGGTTTTGGCAGTTCAGGTAATGGACAAATGTGTCAAAATTACCTCTTGCTTCCCTTGGATGCCCAACCTATATTTCGCGCTCTTTTTAAAAGAACGGACAATTTTTTATGCGACGACCAAAAGGTATTAAAACCAAGAAAGCGGTAGCAAAACGCTTCAAAGTCACTGCCCGCGGCAAAGTTCTGCGCTCCAGTGCTGGCAAACGCCACCTCCTCCAATCCAAGAACGCCAAGCGCCGCCGCGGTCTCGCTGGAACCTCTCTCGTGCACAAGCGCGACGAATATCGTATTCTCCAAAACCTGCCGACTGGCCGCCGTGGTTAATTTTTAAAGACGTAAGTATATGCGCGTAACTAATTCACCAGCTTCCCGCAAACGCCGTATCCGGATGATCAAAGCCGCTAAAGGCTTTCGTTTGCGCCGTTCTAAACTTTATCGCTACGCTTCAGACGCGGTTGACCACGGTCTGCAGTATGCCTATCGCGATCGCCGCCGTAAAAAGCGCACGTTCCGTTATCTCTGGCAGATCCGTATCAATACCGCTGCCCGTGCTGCCGGCACTACTTACAGCCGCTTCATGGAAGGTTTGAAAGCCGCCGGTTGCGCGTTGGACCGCAAGGTTCTCGCCGACATCGCCGCGACGGACAACGCCGCATTCGTGGAATTGGTTGGCGTTGCCCAGCAGGCTTTGATGAACAAAGCTGCCGCCGCTGCCGCAGCGAAGGCCTAAGTTCCTGTTCGCTTTTTTGCCAACGGGCAACCAGTCACATGGTTGCCCGTTTTTCTTTTGTGGGTATCCTGTCCTGACGTAAAAGAATTCGTGCATTTCCGCTCCGATCCATGTTTTATCTTCCGCCGTCCTTGGTAAACGAACTATGTCTCTGCTGAACGATATTGAACCGTTGAAACAGGCCGCCCTCACGGAACTGAAAGGCGCCGCTGATCTCGCCGCTCTCGACCAGGCCAAAGGCGCTTACGTCGGTCCGAATGGAAAGTTCACCGCGCTGATGAAACAGCTCGGCACTCTCAGCAAGGAAGAACGTCCCGCCGCCGGCAAATTGATCAACCAGGCTAAGGTTGAATTGGAAAATGCTTTGGCGGAACGTCGCAGCGAATTGGAACTGAAAGCGGCCCTGCCCAAGGAGCCAACCGATTTCACCCTGCCCGGTCGTCGTCAACCGATCGGCAAAGCGCATCCGCTCACGCAAGTCGCGGAGGACATTGTTCGCGCTTTTCGCAAGATTGGATTTGTTGTCGCCGACGGCCCGGAGATCGAAGACGAGTATCATTGTTTCGATGCTCTGAATACACCCGCCGATCACCCGGCGCGTGACCTACAGGATACTTTCTATCTTAATACCACGGACAAACAGCTGCTACGCACGCATACCTCCTCAGTCCAAATCCGCGTAATGCAGAAGCAGCCGCCGCCGGTACGGATTATTTCCATGGGCCGCGTGTTTCGTCGCGACAATGCTGATGCCACGCACAATCCCACCTTTCATCAGATCGAAGGTCTTTACGTCGACAAGAAGGTCACGGTGGGCGATTTGAAAGGGACGGTGGAATTTGTCTTCAAAGAATTGCTCGGCAAAGACACAAAGATTCGTTTCCGTCCGCACTATTTCAGCTATACCGAACCCAGTTTCGAAATTGATTTCCAGAATGCCCTTGTAAAGAAACTCGGAAAAGAATGGCTCGAGATCGCCGGTTGCGGGATGGTGCATCCGCAGGTTTTTGAAAACGTGAATTACGATCCTGAAATCTGGACCGGTTGGGCATTTGGTTTCGGCGTGGAACGAATCGCGATGATTCGCTACGGCATCAACGATATTCGTTTGTTCTACGAAAACGATACCCGATTTCTGCAGCAGTTTTAAGGGACCGTGTTCCTTTAGGTTAAGGAAGCGGCAACGAGTGGCCGCTTCCGCCGAT
>CBHTTJ010000119.1:0-18867 GCA_966095605.1 uncultured bacterium
TAAGGACTGACCCCTTTATAAGGACTGACCCCTTTATAAGGACTGACCCCTTTATGAAAGATTACGATCGACGTCAATTGGTTAGGATGCAAGCCCAGGTCGCTGCGTACAAAACCGGTGAGATTGATATAAATGTTCTCATTTCAACTCTGGAGCATTTGTTTTGTGCTATTGAAGACTTGCCCGTGGAATGGTTAAGCGAGGTGAAGTTCGAGTGGGGTGTACTTGAGCAGGCGTATTCCGCGGCGGTGGTACGGAATGAGTCATTGGAAAAGGTCAACAATTCACTTTCTGTAAAGAAGGCCATTGAACGGATCGAGTTATTGATAAATGAGATTCTCGGTCCTAACTGAATTTTTTTTCCGCTAAGCATAGCAGGTGAGGCGAGGACGGTTGAGTGAGTATGTGGCAAGCTGCACCAATCGGTTTGTTTATCATTGAACCGTACGAGCCAACCAAAGCACCGGAGGTGCCATAAAAAATAGCGCTGGCGCAGGTGGGGCTTCCCAAGCCGCCAGAGATAGGTGCCCAAGCGTTGTTGTTTGCTTCGCAAATTGTGGACTCGGCAACAAAGGGCAGGAAGGCTCACCTGCATGCGCTAAGGGCGGAAGATTCGTTCAAGGTTCGAAGTTGAAGGTTTAAAGTTGCCTGCAGAGACAAGATTTTTTCAACGCTGCCGGTCCGTTCACGTCTCCTCTGATTTTCCTAGCCTTCAGTCAGTTTGCGAAGCGGGGGCGGGCGTGTAGTTTTTCTTAGGACCTGTTGTTGTCTGGCAGGCGAATCGGCGAGGTGTCAGGTCAGGGACTCGTGGAACTCGTCCGTCCGGTATCATCAACAGGTTCGAGGAGGAACCAAGATGCTTGCTGCACAGAAAATCGTTTTCCAAAATCCCGTCTATAACCGGTACTTCGCCGATCCGTTCGTCTGGAAGCATAACGGCAAATATTATGCCGTCGGTACCGGCCCGCTCGGCACGGTGCAGGATATCGTCCAGGAAAGTGACTTGAGCAGTCGCAAAATCAATGGCCGCGATTATGCCATTCCGCTCCTCGTTTCCGATGACATGGTGCATTGGCGGTTTCATGGCGGTGCTTTGCTGGTCAAACCTCAGTTTCTCGGCGGCGCGTTCTGGGCCCCGGAAGTCGCTTACGATGGCGATGCGTTTTATCTCTATTATTCCACGGCCACGGTCGGGCTGAAGCATCAGTTGCGCGTGGCTAAAAGCAAAACGCCGGAAGGGCCCTACGAGGATGTTGGCGAATTGATCGGGGCGTCGGAGGAGTGTCCGTTCGCGATCGATGCGCATCCGTTCCAGGATGACGATGGACAGTGGTACCTGTTTTATGCGCGGGATTTTTTAAATGTGACGGATACGTACCGGGCCGGCACGGCGCTGGTGGTGGATCGTCTGGTCGGGATGACGAAGCTGGCCGGGGAGGAGAAGACGGTCCTGCGCGCGCGGAGTGATTGGCAGTTGTTTAAACAAAACCGGGAAATGTACGGGCATATCTGGGATTGGCATACGTTGGAAGGGCCGTGCGTGCGGAAGCATGAGGGTCGTTATTATTGTTTCTACAGCGGTGGGTGTTATGAGAATGCGAGTTACGGTGTGGATTATGGTGTCGCCGAGAATATTTTTGGTCCTTACACGGATGTGGGGAGCGAGAAGGGGCCGCGGGTGTTGACGACGGTTCCGGGTAAAGTGATTGGGCCGGGGCATCATTCGATTGTGGTGGGGCCGGATGATGAGATGGATTTTATCGTGTATCACGCGTGGGATACGGAGATGAAGGCGCGTCGGATGTGTATTGATAAATTGGCGTGGACGGATCAAGGGCCAAGGTGCGCAGGGCCGACGTGGACACGGCAGGAGTTGACGTTGCATTGAAGGAGGGACGAACGTTCGTGATGAAATTTGGATGCCGTGGATGAATTGGGTGGTTCTCCCTCACCCTCTCCCGCTGGGCGAGGGGACAGCAGGAGCGGGGGTTTCTATGATTAACGATTTGTTCGGCCGAAGGCACCGGCGGGTTGAATTGGGGACGGAGCGCGGCTCTGTGAGCCGCAGGAATGTTGATCGCACAGGAGGTGTGAAAATGGAAACTGATCGGGAATGAATAAGCCGATTACTTCGGAGAAGGTGGACACAAAAGGGACGACGTTGGTTTGCATTTGGAAATTGCTGCGGGTCATAGACCCGCGGTCCGTGGTCCGGTTTATTGGCCGGCGGTGGTGCGGGGCTCGGGTGTGGCGAGGGTTTTGACTCCGAAGACGCGGCGGCCGTCGGGGAGCAGGGCTTCGGCTTCGATCCAGGTGGTTCGCGCGGAAAGGGGGATGTAACCGTTGCCAGTGATAATTCGCGGTTCGATGTCGCTGGCTTCCCAGAGTATCCGGGCAGGGGCCAGGTCCACGCCGTTGACGATCAACTCGGCTTTGGTGCCGGCGTTGCCGTTGCTGTTTCCATTGCCATTCGAGAGGGTGGTAAAACGGATTTCGCCGGGAGCACTTTTCCAGGGCTTCGTTTTCAGGCTGGTTTCGCCCATGAGGAAGGACGAGGCGGCCAGCGCTTTGGCGATGTTGACGGTGACGAATTCGGTCGTGGTGTTGAAGCTGTCGCCCCAGCGATCGTAAAAGGGATACGGATTGTTCTCGTCCCAGTCGGGAGGATAGGTGAGTTCGCCGAGTTCTTTCTTGTACGGATCGAGATACGCGAAGCCTTCCTGGATGTTACCCCAGATAAGTCCGGACGGCGGCAGGGCGCGCCGGTCGTTCTGTGAGTATTGATTGACCATCTCGTGCGGACGCGTCCATCCAAGGCCAGTGACGTAGCTGACGTTCACCGGGTTGGATCCGACTTCGTAATTGAAATTGCCGACCAACGTTTCCCGGTAAAGCGGGCGCGGATCATTCAACACGGGGTAATCGAGGGCGGCAGCAACGGCGAGATCGAACGCGGCGTCGCTGGGGAAATACCAACCGGCCTGGCGAAAGCGTTTGGTTTCGGATGGAAAACTGGTGCCGTAAGCGCAGTTGTTGGCGTAACGACTCAGGTCATCGGCGTGCGCAATGATTTCATTTTCGCACTGACGAAAGAGTTGGTCGTCGATTTTTTCCTTTGGCAGACGTTTCGTTTTGGCGGCGAAGGCAAAGCTGCGGATGGCACAACCGTAGGATTCAAACATCCGGCCCCAGTTCCAGCGTCGCGTTTCGGTTTTACTCGGGTCGAAATGCTCGATGACTTCCTTTTGGTACTTTTCTTCACCCGTGGCGAGATAGAGTTCCGTGGCGGCCCAGGCAATTTCGTCGTGATGCATGAATTCGTCGCCGTAATGGGTAATCTTCTGGTACGAACCGTCGCGACCAAATTTCTCGAGGGCTTTTTCCAAAAACGTCCAACCTTTTTTCGCGCGGGCGAGGAAACTTTCCGCTTCCTTCGGGAATTGTTTTTTGAACAACGGCGACGAAGCAGTCTGGGCGAGGGCGGCGACGGCTGCGGCGGTGGCTGCGGTGGTTTTGGGAAAGACAACCTGCATGTCGCCGGAGTCAGGGAGGACGTCGTATTCGTATTGGCGTTCCCTGGGATAAACGAGGAAGTAAAACCCGCCGTCGGTATCCTGCAGCTTCGCGAGGAAATCGGCTTCCCACTTGGCGATCTGGAGCAGGTCACTTTTGTTGTCGCCACTTTCGGGAAGACCGAGGTTATCGAGTTCACCGGCACGGGGAAAAACGTCCGCGGCAAAAACCAGCGTATGAATCAACTGGGCCACATTGATCGTGTACTTGCTGTAATCGCCGGCATCGTGGTGTCCGCCCGAGGCATCAATCTGATTGTGGTTCACGAAGGGATAAAGACTCGAATCGAAACTCTTCAACTGCGGAGCCGTGTGACGTTTCTCTTTGGAAAAATTCGAGGACATGTCGGCGAGCACTGCGTTCATCGTCTGGAAACTCATGTCGGGAATTTGCACCAGGTTCGTATGGCAAACGCCGTGGAGAAATCGCGTGTAGGGCAGGGAATTGTCGCTGCCGCAACGTTGGTGGTACAAGCCGAGCGCGAAGGTGCGGGCCAGAACGCCGGCATACCCTTCATCAATACGAAACGGATAAGAAACGCCGAGCCCATCGACCTGTAATTTGTATTCGCCCGGTTTCTGAAACTTCGTGAAATCCGCTTCCAACACCGCTTGATACGGCGCGACCGGATAGGAAAAGCCGTGGTCCCGACGAGAGATCAGGTCGCCTTCGAAAACCTTTTTGCCCGAAGAGGCTTCGACCAGATGGAATTTGGAAAAGTTCGTCAGAGAGAGTTCGCCGAGGCTGCCGAGGTAATAGCCGACAAACGCCTTCTTCGATTCCTTGGGGAGATACCCTTCGTGATTCACATGGAGCACGGGCGTCCGGCGATTCGGATCGACGTGCACGGTGGTTTTGCCGTTGGGAATCAGCGTCGGCTTGCTGCTCTTGATTTCAAGGTCCGCGTTATCGGCAATGGGGGTGTCGAGCCGCAGATAAAGATAATTACCGATGCGCAGGTCGCGTTCCTTCAAAGGCGCGTAAAGCGTGCGACGGCGAAAGCCGATTTCCTTCACGGCGATTTTGTTCGTGGCTGAGCTGATTGAGAAATCCGAAGGCGAGGGACCGTGGAATTGATGCTGGGCATCGACGAAGTCCCATCCGGGAACTGGTTGGCCTTCCGGCTTGGTTAAAACAAATGAAAGCTCCAGCACATCGGGCGTGATCAGACGCGCTTCGAACTCGCCGACTTTCGGGAGGCACGTGCCGTTGGCCTGGCAAAAGGCGCGTTGATCGCCGAGGAAGAGAAGCGGCAGACAAAGGATGAAATGTTTTAATCGGTGCACAGAACGTTCATCTTTCGTTGATTACTGGGCCACGCCGATAATGCGCCAGCCGGGATTAATTTTTTTGCCATCATTCAAATAGACGGATTTGATAAAATCGGTTCCATGCATGAACCAGACCGCCATGTAACCGGTGCTGTGCTGGAGGAGGATATCGAGTTCGCCATCCCCGTCGAAATCCGCGACGCCGGCGACGCGCCAGTTTTTCGCCAGCGGCAGACCATTGCTTACCGGATCGGAACCGAGAGTTTCGAGTCCGTTCATCAACTGGATTTCGATCAGGCCTTTTGCATTTTGCAGGATGAGATCGGAATTACCGTCGTGATTGAAATCTCCGATTCCGGTGACTCGCCAGCCGGGCGTGAGACGTTCGCCCGACAGTAAAAGAACAGTGTCGGTCACCATGATGCCGTTCATTAGCCAGGCCCGAAGCAGACCTGTTCCAGTTTGGAAAAGAATGTCCGGCTTGCCGTCGTGATTGAAATCGCCGACGCCGGCGACGCGCCAGCGCGGCTCCAAACGATTTCCGTCCCGAATCGGAGTGCCGCTGTTCATGAATCCGCCTTGCATCAACCACATGGACGTGGCGCCACCCGGGTTCTGCCAGATGTAATCAGATTGGCCATCGCCGTTAAAATCACCGAGTCCATAAACGCGCCAGACTGCGCCGCCGCCTCTGCCGTTGTTGATGGCAAAACTGCTCAGGCGATTCGTTCCGCGCATGGCGTTGGCGTAAATCACTCCGCCTCCATTCTGGAAAAGAATGTTCAAACGCGACGAGACCGTGGTCGGTGGAGGCGGATTGGTTTTCGGAGGCGTGACGACCGGCGGCGGAGTATTCGTCGGCGGAGGAGTGGGGGCGGTTCCCGACCAATTCGCGAGGACGACCGTTCCATCGGCCTTTCCGTAGCCCATCATTCCCGCGGAAGAGAATGCGATCGACTGGACATTGTTCACCTGCTGATCGAAACGTTTCACGAGCGCGCCGGTCGAGACGCGATGGATCTGGATGTGATTGGCTTCACCATCACTCAACGCCAACTGCTGGTTGTCGCGGGTGAAGGCAAGCGCGTAGACATTTCCAGCGGCATTGATCGTGTAACGATTCGTCCACGTGGAAGTATTCCAAACGCGCGCCGTGTGATCGTAGCCCCCCGACGCCAGGCTTGTTCCATCGGGTGAGAACGTGAGCACATAAATATCCGATGTGTGACCCGTGAGTGTCTTCTTCAACGTCCAATCGGAGGTCTGATAGATCCGAATGGCGGCATCGCCGGCGGCGGAAGCGAGGAATTGTCCGTCCGGCGAGAACGAAACGCCACGGACTTCACTGTTCACTTTCGGCAGCGTTTTCACGAGACTGCCGTCCGACGCGCGCCAGACTTTGACCGTTCCATCAAAACTCGCCGAAGCGAAATAGGTTCCATCGGGAGAAGACGCAACCCCCACGACCCAATCAGTGTGGCCCGTCAGCGGCTGTTCGGTTCCGGCAGGCAGACGCCATAACTTGACCACTTTGTAACTGGCAGAAACGAGACGGCTGGCGTCGTTGTTGATCGCGAGCCATTCGATCGAACTTTCATGAACTTTCGCGGCACCGCTGTTCAACACCTGTAACAAGGCTCCGTCGGAGGTTCTCCAGAAATTGATCAATCGATCCGAGCTTCCCGAAATCAGAGTCTGGCCGTCGGGCGAAAAGATCACGGAATTGATGCGATCGGAATTTTGATGCTGTTGCCAGATGATACTGGGCGGTCCCTGGGCGACGACGGCGCGAGGAGAAAGGAGCACTAATAGAATAAGAACGGCCAATGTTAAGGGGTTTCGAACCATCGAATTCATAATCATTCAGTTGCTGAATTCGTGAATCAGCGTCCTTCCATTCAAAAAGGAACCGATAAAGTTGGAAATCAGGCGAGTCGAGAGATGCCGGTCAGGTTTGCTTGAAAACCGGTCACCAAGAAAAACCGCGAGGCAGGCAGGGCAGAGAGACTATGGGAAAAATGCCTTAGGCGGGGCGAAGCGGAGGTGAGACACGAATTTACACGAATTTCTCAGAAGAACGGAGATCGAGAGCCGTTCTATCGATCATATCGAATGGTGCGATCAGCATCGGGTCAAGAAACGGGGAAAGCTCGGTTTTAATTCGTGAAAATTTTTGAAATTCCCTGTCTAAAAATTCTTCAACGAAATCGTTTCGACTTAAGCCTTCGGCAATTCAATCCAAAACGTGCTGCCGCGTCCTGGAGTGGACTGCACGCCGACGCGCCCGCCCATTTTGTCCGTCGCACGTTGCACAATCGCCAGGCCGATGCCGGTTCCGGGATATTCCAGATCCGAATGGAGGCGTTCGAAAATCTTGAAGATGCGTTCCTGGTGCGTTTCTGGAATCCCGATGCCGTTATCACGGACCGAAATGCGGATAAAATCAGCCTTCTCTTCAAAGGCGATGGAAACTTCCGGGGTGGCGTCCGACGGAACAAACTTGATCGCGTTGCTGATCAGGTTCGAAAGAATTTGTCCGAGAACACTCGTATTTCCCACGACGCGAAAGTTTGCGCCATTCACCGAGATACGGGCTTTTCTGGCTTCGGATTCGATTTTCACCGCGGTGAGCGCCTGGTCGAGGGCGTCTTTCAGATTAACAGGATGGAGCTGTAATTCGGCACGGCTGACGCGGCTGTATTTCAGCAAGTCATTCAGCAGACCTTGCATCTTGGCGGCACCCGTTTCAATGCGGCTTAAATGTTGTTTGGCGTCGCCGCTCAGTTGGCTGGCGTAGTCCTCTGTTAAAAGCGCGGAGAAACTTTGCATCGTGCGCAGCGGCGCGCGGAGATCGTGGGCGACAGAGTAAGTGAACATCTCCAATTCCTGATTTGCGGCTTCGAGTTCTGCCTTTTGCTGGGAAAGAGTGGCGTTGGATCGTTCGAGATCTGAGTGGGCCTTGATGAGTTCGAGCCTCCGTTCTTCGGAAATTTTCACGCTGTTGATCAGCCGGAATACCTTTGGGACCAGCGGAAACAAAGCAATGGCCGTGACCACTGAGGCCACGGCCGTAATGACTTTGACGTAACCGGCCAGCCAATACACCGAGCGCCAGATCGTCCAGACCTCCATGAAATGAGTGAAACCGCACGAGATAATAAAAATGCCGAACGCGAGGAACATCCAATGAAAGGGGATATCGCGGGTTGCTTTAAAGACCAGGAACCCGAGCGTGCAGGAAATTGATACGTAAGCCAAACCGATGAACGAATCGGAGATGACGTGCAGCGCGATCATCCGCGGGTTTTGGAGATAACAGGTCGAGTGCGGCAAAAAACCTTCTGGCGAAAGAAGGTTTCGGAAAAAACCCGGGAAAAAAATCGCAACAACGACGACGGAAACGAGAATGAGAGCGCTGAAACGAAATACCGGGGATTGGAACACCCTATGCATGAGGGAGATGCTAGCAAAAGGACCGGAAAAGCCAAGAAGACGATGCAGGGTGAAAAAACGCCGGAGTGGATTATTTTAGTTACAAGGAGCGCGCATGAATTCTGTCGTTAAACCATCACAAGCAAACGCCACTGTCCCCGAAACCTGGGAAATTGAAACCGTGGAACGTCAGTTCCCACAATTCTCACGACAACAAATCAGGACTGCGCTCGAAGACTGCAAACGCGAACTGGGCGCGAACGTGGCGCGCGAAAGAATGATGTCCTGCGTGGAAGCGAAACTAAAGTGAGTTTGAGTCTGTCAGTTTACCCGCCTTGAGCCGGGTGATTCCGAGGATTGCGCAACCGATTAACAGAGCGCTTCCCACGGCCCAGATGCTCACGCCGTGGATCTGCGGCCAAAAATATTTGGCGGCGACGCCAATCATAGCCCCAACAAACGTTCCCAGACCAATCATTGCCTCGTGCGCTCCGCCGTGCTCGCTTTCGGAATTACCGCCATCGAGCGAATAAAAAAGTGAAGAGTAATAAATCAAACCGGTGGAAATTCCAAAGATCACCTGCGCGATGATCAGGACAACAAGATGTTTCGACAGCAGAACGCCGAGAAAACTTAACGCCAACGCCACGCTCGCGAACATCAGCCAACGAAAGCGGTAATGCCATTTCGGCCAGAGCCAAAACAGGACGAAAGACCCGGAACGTGCAAAAAACCAGATCGCGCCCACGAAGCCGACCCACATGGGGGAAAGTTTAAAACGTTCAGCGACCTCCGGCATCATGGGGATCACAGTATTGATGGCGACGTAGGCGATGGGATTCCCGACGAGAGCGAGGCGTAGGAAAAGCTTTTGCCGCGGATCGCCTTTTGTCGGCCTTGAAGGGGGTTCATCCTCAACTGGTGACGCGATAGCGGTTCGAGGCATTTTCTCGAGAAAAAACATCCAGAGAAACTGTGCAAGATGAATGACCGACGGCAGAATGAAGACCGACTTCATTCCGAGTTTTTCCACGACCGTTCCTCCAACGAAGAACGACAAGGCTGCGATGGCAGACCACGTCAAGTTGTACAGCCCGGCTAGGTTCGGCAGGGCCCGTGCAGGTTCATTGGCGCTGATCAGAGCCTGCAACATTGGCCACGTAAAACACATTCCAAACGTCCATGTCATGATCACGGCCGCCTGGCCGAGTCCATTGTTCAAAGACGATCCCGTCCCCAAAATCAGGGCCATGATTGCAAAACCGACTTTTAACGCGGCGAAAGGACCGAAACGATGTCCGAACCATCCACCCAGCCATGCCGCGCCCGTGTAGATGAAACCGTGTGCCGCGACCAGGGCGAGATTCTCGAGAACGCCAAAGTGCAGAATCTTCTCGGTATAAAAGAAAATCCAATTGAAATAAAACCCGGTGGCCAAAGCATTGGAAGCTTCGACTGCAAAGACACATTTCTTGAACTTCGAGACGGCTCGCACGGTTGTTCTTTACCGTTGGTCTGGTCGTTGCTCAATGTGGAAGTCGAAAAAATATTTTCGTTGTTCGTTACGAATAGCAGAACTGTTTTGGAGTTTTTTTAAATTTTTCTTCTTCTCAGCCGTCAGGGAGTTTTGAATAAGCGCATCCCAAATGAAGCCTAAGTGTTTGTTGCCGGTTCTTATTGCTGTCCTCGGATTGAGTTCGGGTTTTTCCCGGGCGGAAGAGACGAATCAATTTCCAGCCCAGCCGCCCATTCCATATCTCTCCCCGGATGACGAAGCGAAGACATTCCAATTACCGAAAGGCTATCATTTGGAACTGGTGCTCAGCGATCCGATTATTCGAGAGCCCGTTGTCGCTGCTTTCGATGGCGACGGAAAAATGTTCGTTGCCGAAATGCGCAGTTACATGCAGGACATCGATGGTCAAAACGAACACACCAACAACGGTTGTGTGTCTTTACATTGGTCCAGCAAACGCAATGGGGTTTACGACAAGCACACCATTTTTGCGGATAAACTGCTTTTGCCACGCATGATCCTTCCCGTGGCGGACGGTCTTCTAATTAACGAAACCGATTCGAACGATATCTGGCTTTACCGCGATACCAACAACGACGGCGTTTCAGACAAGAAGACATTAGTGTTTGCGGGTGGAACACGTGGAGGAAATCTCGAGCATCAACAAAGCGGGTTGATTTGGAATCTGGATAATTGGCTTTACATGACGGTGAACGACTTCCGTCTTCGCCTCGATGGAACGAACGTTTTGAAAGAGAATACTCCGGCCAGCGGTGGACAATGGGGACTTGCCCACGATGATTACGGCAAACAATGGTTTGTGAATGCCGGTGGGGAGATTGGCCCGCTTCATTTCCAACAGCCGATTATTTATGGCCGCTTCAAAATCAAAGGAGAGATGGAAGACGGATACGCGGACGTCTGGCCGTTGGTCGGGCTCGCTGATGTTCAAGGTGGTGAGATTCGTTTTCGGACCTCCGACAAGACGCTCAATCATTTAACGGCGGCGTGCGGCGGCGAAATCTTTCGTGGAGACCGATTGCCGGCAGAGGCCAGAGGCGATTTGTTCTTTGCGGAGCCGGTGGGGCGGATGATTCGACGAACGAAGATTGAGGTGAATGAAGGCGTCACGATTTTGCACAATGCTTATCAGAAATCGGAATTCATGCGTTCGACAGATCCTAATTTTCGACCGGTTAACATGGTTAGCGCCCCGGATGGAACCCTTTACGTCGTTGACATGTATCGTGGCATTATCCAGGAAGGCAACTGGGTGAAGGAGGGTTCCTATCTTCGTAAAGTCGTGCAGCAATATCAGATGGATAAAAACTACGGTCGCGGCCGGATCTGGCGTCTGGTGCATGATGATTTCAAACCGGGTCCTGCACCGAAAATGCAGAACGCAAAATCATCGAAGCTCGTGCAGTACCTGGAGCATCCGAATGGCTGGTGGCGCGACACGGCGCAGAAGTTAATCGTCCTGCGTGGCGATAAATCGGTCGTTCCTGCGTTATTGAAAATGGCGCATAAAAACAAAAACCATTTCGCCCGCATCCATGCCATCTGGACGCTCGAAGGTCTGGGGGCTGTAGACGCATCGTTCCTGCGCGATATGTTCCGGGACGAACATCCACAGGTGCGCGTTGCTGCCATTCGTGCGAGTGAAACGCTATTTAAAAAAGGCGATACGTCACTTGTTTCCGACATCAAAGCTCTCGCCAGTGATCGCGACCCCAACGTTGCCATTCAGGTCATGATGACGGCGAATTTTTTGAAATGGAAAGATGCCAAGTCGTTCATCGAAACCACCATGAAAGGGCAACGCGCCCGTGGCGTTCAGGAAATTGGCGCCCAACTCCTCGTGCCTGCGGCGGCTGAAGGAAAAGAATTCAATCGCACGGAAACCATGCTGCTTCGCAAAGGTGAAAGCATTTACAACGAACTTTGTTTTACCTGTCATGGCAGCGATGGCAAAGGGATGCCGCTGCAAGGCGCTGCCGCTGGTGTGACGATGGCACCACCTCTTTCATATTCGAAAACGATTACGGGCCTTCGCGACGGTGCAATCAACGCCATTCTCAAAGGGATGAATGGTCCGATCAACGGCAAGAAATACGATGCACAGATGGTCGCGATGGAGAGTAACGATGACGAATGGATTGCCGCCATTGCTTCGTATGTGCGGAATAATTTCGGCAACGATGCTTCGATGATCAAACCCAGCGACGTTGCAAACGTTCGTTCGACCTACAAAGACCGTACCCAGCCCTGGACGATCGACGAACTGAAAGCGGTCCTCCCGCAGGCGATCACGAATCGAACGAATTGGGTTGTCACTGCGAATTACAATCAAAACGAAGCTTTTAAAGCGTTCGATGGGAAGTCCGAGACCCGTTACACGACTGGAAAAGAACAAGGGCCGGGCATGTGGTTCCAAATCGAATTACCGGAATCGACAGTAGTCAGCGGTTTGCTGTTGGATGCTTCCAGTTCGAATCGTGATTATCCCCGTGCCTTCAAAGTCGACGTCTCCGATGATGGGAAGGCCTGGGGAAAATCAATTGCCACAGGACATGGTAATTCCCGCACCACTGAAATTACTTTCGCGCCGGTGAAAACCAAATTCATTCGAGTAACCCAAACCGGGAAAGTCAAAGGAATCTTCTGGTCGATTCACGAAGTGCAGGTTTACCAGCCGCCTGCGGAGGAAAAGGTCAAACTCGCGCAGGCTAAAAAAGCCGAAGCATCGAAATTCGAGTAAGCGCCAACGACCGGTTGCCTTACGCTGACGCGGCGCGTTTTTTCAAAATTTGCTGCAACACGTATTGCAGGAGGAACCCCGGTGCCGCGCCGATCATAAAAGCAATGACCATTTCGAATTTGCGCACATATTCCTTTCCTTCGCACCACCACGAGACGGCTCCGTAACCACCCGCACCCATGATAAGTCCGACGAGTGCGCCGGCCCAGACCGGTCCGCGTCCCAGGATGTTGAGGATACCGCCAACGATTCCGGCAACGCCGATGACTGACCAGAGAATCATTGGAGGAACTTCCACCGGGATCGTGCCGGACGTAAACAAAGGCGCGAGAATGGCGGGGATAATAATGACGTACGTGCCAATTTTATTGAGCGACGTTTCTTCGGTGGCCCAACCATCTTTGCCCGTCTTGGGTGCGGACGATGGAATTGCTGGCGGACGATAGGGCGGCGGAGAAACCGGAGGTGCTGCGGCGGCCACGGGTGCAGCTACGTGTAACGCAGGCGCAGCCGCAATAGCTGGTTGCGTGGATAAATAATGCGTGATGGAAGCATTTGCGGCGGCGGTGCCGTCCATGCCGCAGACCGGACACACGACCGCGGAAGGCATGCGACCGTTGATCGGGTCAACGTCAAAGGCATAGCGTTGCCCGCACCCACATTCAATTTTCACCGGAATCATAAAAGAATAACCCTTTCTTTTTGGATGGGATTCCAGGGAACGGAAAGAGTTTGCGCGTTTCGGTCTTAAATTGTAAAGACGGAATGAAGTCGGTATTGGTAACCCCCCGTGCTAAACATCCGTCTTTTTCATTCCATGCTCACGCGTCGCTTATTCCTTTGTGCCATGACGGTTCTGTTCACAGTTCCCTCGATTTCAATCGTGCGGGGGCAGGACGCTTCGGTTCCGGCCCGTCCGCTCATCGTTTGTTTTGGCGACAGTCTCACGCAGCGCGGTTACCCGCAGGAATTGCAGAAGATTCTACATGTGCGTGTGATTAACGCCGGTATCGGCGGCAATACGAGCGGACAAGGAGTCGCACGCCTGGAAAAGGATGTCATCGCCCATCATCCGAATTTGGTCATCTTCTGGTTTGGGACCAACGACAGTCGTCGTGACGCAGCGTACAAACAACTCACCCCCGAACAATATCGGACGAATCTCGTGGCGATCGTTGACCGTTGCCGCGAGGAAGGCGCCAAAGTCTTATTGGGAACGATGCCGCCGATTGTTCCAGGTCCATATTTCACGCGTCACCCGGAAACGAATTACGCCGCCGTCGGTGGATTTGCCGCATATACCGAAAGATTCCGTGACGCCGCGCGTTCCGTTGGAAAAGAAAAAGACGTTCCCGTAATCGATTTCGCGGTGTTGCTCAAAAACAACACGAATTGGGTTTCTCCGGATGGAGTTCATCCGACTGCCGAAGGAAATAGAGTTTTCGCCCAGCTGGTCGCGGAAAAGGCGCGGACTATTTTAAATCTGCCATCCGGCAAAAAGTAAGCCGTGCTAAAAGATTACTCCTCCTCCGCGTTGCCCTTGCGCGCTCCTTTATCTGCGACCGGCAGCGGCAAGTAATCGTAATCAACGATCATTTTCTCCTGGAGTGCTTCTTTTAGTTCCCGCTCGATCTTTTCGTATTCCGGTTTGCCCGCGAGGTTCGTTAATTCTCCGGGATCTTTTTCTAGGTCGAACAATTCGTAGATCGGACGCGGATTGGTGAAATAGGCTCTCTCAAACTCTGGGGCAAGCTTTCCATCTTTATGCAGGGCGTTGATCTGCTTCCAATACGGGTCGCTCGCGCTGTCCACGGGTGCGTAAACCTGGTGCGGTGTGCAGTTGTAAATCAATTTGTACCGATCCGAGCGCACGCATCGCGATTGATCAAAGGCACTCGCTTTGGTGTTCTCGTTAAAAGTGGCTTGTCCATGTGGGCCGCGTTCAGCGAAAATAAACTTCCGCGGTTCATAAGGTTGACCGAGCAATAACTTTAAAAAGCTTCGGCCGGTCATTTGTTTTGGAACCGATGCTCCTGCGGCTTCCAACATCGTCGGCGCAACATCTTCGCCGGAAATCAAAGTCCTGCTGCGCGTTCCTCCTTTGATTTTTCCTGGCCAACGCACCAGCAACGGCGTGTTCAAGCCGGGATCATACAAGGAACCTTTTCCATGGGGAAAGGCGTAGCCGTTGTCGCCCAGAAACATCACGAGTGTGTTTGTGCTCAAATGACGCTTCTCCAAAATGTCCATCACCGATTGAAACTCCTCGTCCATCGCACAGACTTCGTCGTAGTAGCGGGCGAGATCCTTTCTCACTGCTGGAATGTCCGGCAAATACGGCGGAACGGTAATTTTTGCAGGATCAGTTGGACCACCGGGTGCCTTCTGGTTCCATACGTGATGTGGCTCGTTGAAATTGATCCAGAGAAAGAACGGTTTGCCTGAAGGCACTTTGTCGAGAAATTGGTTCACGATTGGCACAGTGTTTTCGCGTGGTGAATTGATATCCAAAAAGTCAACGCGTTTCGCGAAGGTGCGCAGTTCCGGATGTTTCTTGAAAGCCGCTTCCGTCACCGGGCCACGACGCTCCGGGCCATCGAGATGAAAGTTCCGGCGGCAAATCCCCGTAAAATAACCATGATTTCGCAGGAGATCGGCCATCGTCGGCACATCGCCGGGCAGGGGAGAGGAGAACCGGGTGATTCGGACTGATACCGGCGAGCGGCCCGTCAGGAACGTGGCACGCGAGGGCACGCACTGAGGAGCGCCGCAAAATTGTTTGTCGAAGAGCATGCCTTCGCTCGCGAAGCGATCGAGATTTGGTGTGCGCAAAGCTTTTTCTCCAAGGCAGCCTAGATGCGGTGTGGATTGATCGTCGGAGAGAATAAAAACGAGGTTGGGCTGGGTGGAGTTTGCAGCGGCAAGGCTCGAGCCGAACACCAGAGTGCAGACGCATGTCACCAACCATCGCGCCGGGAAGTTTTTCATTGTCGGCTCAGACGAGGGAGAACCGCGCAAGGTTGCGGGAATTTTTTCCCGCTGTAGTTAGCGAGACGCCGTTTGATGCACGGTGCCAATCGTTGGTCCAGGTCGATCCTGCACGAACAATTTGCCAATGACTTTTCAGCGACCTGTTCGTAAGCTTTGCGGAGTTCTTCCCTCAACAATTGCGCGTTGTTTTCTCCCCAGGCCACGAATCTATGTTTTTCCCCGCGATAGGAATAGGCACACGATGCGAGTTCCATTTTCGTTCGCAAATCCACCACCCGCGCGGTACCGACAATCGTCAGTCGCATGCCGGGATTGATGCCCCCATGATTTTCAAGACCGGGATTCTCAAGATGAACTTCCAGCATCGTATCCACGCCCTCGGCTCGCAGATAATTTGTCGGCTGCTGATGATTCGGCAGCCACGCGAGGGTCGCCGACATGACGGTGGCCATTTTGCGATATTCCTGTTCCTCGCCGGGAGGAAATGGCTTCTGCACCACAACGAAATGACCGAGTGTTTTCCAGGATCGATGCAGGATTGCGGTGCGCAATTCGTCCTGTAAAACGGTCGCGCGCATCGTTTCTTTGATGCTTTCTTCGGCCGAAGTCACCGTCGATTGTCCAGGCGCACGAAAAGCAATGGTCGCATTGCGGACGAGCATGGTCGAAACAACCGCCGGGCCGGTTAAAACAGCAATGATCGGCGGAGTGAAAAGCGCCGAATCTGCTTCCGTGGCGTGCGCTGCGTTTAGCGCCGTGCCTTTAGCCATGGGAGCGTTAAAGACAAATTGAGGAATAGTGCTCGTTGAAACGATTCCAATGGTGCCGAGTCGCGAAGAATCGAGTCGATGACAAATGGTTCCCGAATGATCAGGTCGTGGCGCGGAGGACACGCAACCTGAAACCAAAACGACCATGCCGAGCCCGAGGCTGGATATCCATGAGGAGGTCATTCCCGACTCGTAGCATGTTTTTTCGAGGGACAGTTAATTGATAAAACCAATGCGACATCAATTTTTCTGATGATGATGCTATCTACTTTCCGGCTCCTTTCAATTGCTGCACCGGCAAGGTTGCGCGATAAGCGGCAAAGCCCCGTTGAACATGCGCGGGAGCGGCCTTCAAGTCGGCGTTTTCGTCCCGCGAATTCTTGTTGATATTTTGATACAGCAAGCTCGCGGCCTGTGTTGCTACAGCTTCGTCGTAAGGCGCAAGCGCGGAGAAAAGTTTTGCGGATTCGGTTCCGTGTTGCGCGATGAGTTGTTTTGCGTAAGTGCGAGCGGCTGTGAATTTATTGTCCCCATCGGCGTCAACCCAAATTGGATTCGTGGCACCCGTAATGCGTTCTTCAAGCTTTTTGGAAGTCGGCTGATAAGGACGCGACAGAGCCCAGAATGGCGCTGTAATCCCAGGCCCGTTTGCAATTGCGACGAGATGTACATCGTGGCTCGGGCGGGGTATTGTCCAGGTGACTTTGGCTTTCTCAATTTTTCCACGGGACACGGGAATACTTTCTTCCCGGATTCTGATCCCATTGGCGTAAAGTTGCACGATGTCCGCTTCCACCCACGATGGTCCAAGAACCGAGACCGTCACCCGCAGTTCGCTTCCGAGGTTCGTCGCGAGATCACCGACGGTAAACTGATCGTTTAACGTCATGCTGGTGAATAACCCGTGACTCACATAAACCCGGCCTTCGAGATAACTCTTACAAACCTGGTCGATGCTGATCTTCGAAGCATCTTTGTCATCGCACACAACATATGACCGGCCCTGGCCAAGGATATCGCTGCTGACATAATGTGTGTCGCTTGCGGCGAGCCCGGTGATGCGAAACCCGTGATTCAACAGCCCGAACCAGCTGGGAAAAATGTCCGTGCTTTCCGAGCGAACCGCGGAAGAGTTGATGACTTCCATGCCGTCGAAAGTAATTCCATCGTTGCGACGGCTTTCACCGGTGGCGCGGTTAAAATTTTCGTCGGCGAAGGGAATAAACCCACTCTGCAAACTGCGCGGATGATTCAGCTGAACGACTTTTGCGCCGGTGGTGGACCGAATATTCTGCACCAACGCTGTCCAATTCGTCAGCTTGAAATCAGGCAACGGCGCATTTGTGCTGATGGGGAACGCGTTGAAATGTCCGACCTTCGTCGTGACTTCGTTTCCGGTGACTGGCGTAAAAAATCCTTTCACCTGCATCTTCATCGCCGGCTCGGCGTAACTTGTATGATGATTGTGATCGGTAGCCACGGCGACTTCGATTCCTTCGCCCGCAATGGTCAACATGCGCTCATCAATTGTGGCGTCGCCGTGTCCGCTGAAGGTGAGCGTGTGGATGTGCGTATCGCAGGCTACTAAACCGGGCGTCGGCACCTCGCGTCGAATTTCCATTTTGACCGGGCGCACGTCGCCAACCGCGACAACGACTTTTTGAGTGCTGACGCTGTATTCAAATCCGCGTCCGGCGTAGAGGGTATATTTTCCCGGTGGAACACCAATGCGCGCCTTTCCGTCGTGGGTGTAGATCACGCCCGGCCGCGTCGCGAGCTTTTGCCCTGGAAAGACGTGAAATGAATGAAGCGCCTCTTGTTCATCGGCAATCGTGATGCGACAGGGCAGGGGGCCTGCACCGGTCTCGGTGACTGCAAACTCCAGCGTTGCCTGAGACAACGTTTTGGCGAGCGGACGCGGATCGATTTTGATGTCGCTGACGAGAATGTCGTCTTGTCCTTTGGTCGCGTGGAGGGAGAAAATATTTTCTCCGTCCCTCAACTTCTTCGGTGGAATGGCGAACGCCTCAACGATGTGCGCTTCCATTGCCGAAAGCTTACCGATGGGTTGATTGTTCAAACGAATTTCCCACGACGTCTTCACATCCTTGTGACGAATCAATAGTGTCTGTTCCCCTTCATTTGAACTGGCCTTGAAGCGCAATTCCAAAGCAGGACCTTGCGAGGAAAGGCTCGCGAAGTGTTCCCATTCGGGATTGCCGGTCACACTCAGATAGTATTCCTTTTTGCTGATTGCGACCGGTTGCGATGATTCCGCGTGTGCAGTGTGGAAGAGAATTCCTGAACAGGCCAAAACGAGAAGCATTTTTGAAATCACGGAGCGGATCATAGCATCTCCACTCAAACACGCCATCGTGGCGATCTATTAATATGGTGTGTGCTTCGCCGCCGCCGCATGCTCACATTTTAGGGTAATGAAACCGACTCTTTCCTGCTTTTCTCTGCAATCGTTGAGTGCATGATTCGTTCTTCCTGGCAACCCCGAACGACTCGAAAAAACACTATGCGTTCATTGGTTCTATTTATCCTGGC
>CBHTTJ010000120.1:0-18827 GCA_966095605.1 uncultured bacterium
ACCGCTTTCGCGGGCCAACCTTCATAAAACCACAATTCCTGCTCTGCCAGGCTTTTTATTCCATCGAAAACGTTGAGGAGCCGTAAACCACGTTTCGAGATATCCCCTATTTTTCCCCGAGTTGCAGTTGCTTTGCGACTTCGTGACCAAGGACGGTTGCTTCCGCAATCGGCCGTTGGGCTTCGGCCCGTTGGACATTTTCGCTCAGAAAAGAGATCGCTCGCAAAACCAAATTTCCACCGGAGACCTGCGCGTAGGCGCCGACGGGACTCTGGCATCCGCCACCCATCGCACGCAGAAACGAGCGTTCGGCGGTGACGGCCTGGAACGTTTCAAAATGAGTCAAGCCAGCGCAAATTTTCTCAATCCGCGGATCATTTTCACGCATCTCGATGCCAATCGCCGCTTGTCCGACACACGGAAGCATTTCGTCGACGCTGAGAATGGTGGCGAAGAGGCCACTCGGAATACCTTCGCCTTTGAGTTCTCCGTCGGCGGTGATTTGAAATTTCAGGCGGGCAAGTCCGGCCGCCGCAAGAATCGTGGCGTCGAGTTCGGAATTCTTCGCGAGCTTTTCCAGGCGCGTCGCGACATTGCCCCGGATTTCAACAACTTTGAAATCGTTGCGAACGGCGAGCAACTGCGCTTTGCGACGGGTGCTGCTGGTGGCGATAACCGTTCCCGCTGGAAAATTTTCCAGTAATGTTTTGGCCCTGAATCCACGGCCTGCGCCACCCGCCTCAGGATTGCGATAAATCAGAACATCGCGAACATCTTCCCGCCTTGGAGTCGACCCCAGCTTCAGGCCCGACGGTAATTCAGTGGGCAAATCTTTCAGGCTGTGAACTGCGAAATCGGCTTCACCGTTCAGCAAGGCGACCTCAAGTTCTTTGGTAAACAAACCGCGAGGCAGCGAAGAATCGATTCGCGCCATCGAGGCGGTCTGCATTTTGTCGCCAGTCGTCTTGATGATCTTAAGTTCGAACTGAAGGGCCGGAAATTTCTGACGGCACTCCGCGGCAATCATATTGGATTGCGCCAGGGCCAAGGCACTGCCGCGTGTGGCGATGATGATCGGTTTTTCGGTAGTCATGTTTATTCGAGGGCCAAGTCTGAGTTCCCAAAGATCGCGCGATGTTCTGGCGCAGCGAGAAGTCCCTTTACCTTTTCTCGAATGATTGCCTCACAACGGGCGATCTCCTCCTGGCGTTGCTTGAGATAATCCGCAGCGATCGATTGCAAATCGTCGACATTATAAAGGTAAACGTTTTCGAGATAATTGACATCCGGGTCAATGTCACGCGGCACCGCGATGTCGATCAGGAGCAAAGGACGATTCTTTCGCAGCTTCATCATTGGCTGAAGCCTGGCCCGATCGAGAATATAATGAGGCGCACTGGTACTGCTGATCACGATGTCGATATTTGCAAACTCGCTTGCCCAGTTATCGAAATGAATGGCGCGACCTTTGAATTCTTCCGCGAGCGCGACCGCTTTGTCGTAGGAGCGGTTGGAAACGATGATGCTGTTGGCGCCGCGCGAGAGCAGAGCCCGTGCGGCTTTCTCGCTCATTTCACCAGCGCCGAGGACCATCACGGTGCGGTCCCCGAGCGATGTGAAAATCTTTTCGGCCAGTTCAACAGCCACCGAGGCGACCGAAATGCTGCCGCGCTGGATCGCGGTGTCGGTGCGAATGTGTTTAGCGACATTAAATGCGCGTTGGAATGCCTTATTCAATCGGCTGCCGGTATGTTTATGTTGCAACGCAACGTCGTAGGCTTTTTTGAGCTGGCCGAGAATTTCCGTTTCGCCCAGGACCATCGAATCCAGGCCACTGGCGACTTTGAACAAATGTTCGAGACTTTTGGGTTCACCCAGTTCGTAAAGTTCCGTCTGGATCTCGTCCTGGTAATTGTGATGCTCCAACAGGAATTTTCGAAGCGCGGCAAACGATTTCGTTTCTGAAGCTTCGCATGAGGCGTAGATTTCCACGCGATTGCATGTGGAGAGAATCACGGCTTCGCTGGCAATGCCGCTTTCCCGGATTTTTTGCAAAGCCGAGGGTATGGTCGGTTCAGCAAAAGCGAATCGTTCCCGCACGGTGACCGGCGAGGTATGATGGCTTAAACCTAAAACAACTATGGGCATGGGTTAACGATGTCCCGCTGACAGGAGGCTTACTCCCCAAAAAGTGAGCAGGACAAAAATAAAACTCCCAACGGCCCCGTAGGCGAAACGGCGGCCTCGCTGCGAAAACCAACCATGCAACACCAACAGCGTTCCATAAATGAGCCAGACAATCACTGACCAGATTAATTTCGGCGCAATCTCGGGATTGCCCGTGATGTAAGTGTTGTATCGCTCTTTCAAAAGGAACGGGCTCAACGCCAGTCCTGCCGTGAGCAAGACAAAGCCGCCCAGCAAAAGACGGCTCATCACTTTCTCCAATCGTTCCATCGGCGGCATGAGTGAGAATACCGCGCGCATTTTGTGGAATTTGAGATTTCTTTCCTGGGAGAGATACATGCTGCCCGCAACAGCACTGAGACCAAAAGCCCCATACGACAGAAGGCTCAACGCCGCGTGGAGGTCGGTGATGCCACTGGGCTTTTCCACCGTGTGCGTATCGAGTCCAGGCATCAGGGCGAAGATTCCCATCGCAAAAAGAAATGGAGAAGCAAATGCCCCCAAAAACCGTAACCGTGCCCAAAGGCCAATTACCAGGTAAACAGCCAAAATCGTCCAGGTAACAAACGTGATGGCCTCGTAGAGATTGCTGGTCGGACAGCGCCCAAATCTCGCTCCACGCATATACAGCGCGGTCATGTTCAAGACAAAGCCAGCCAATAATAAGAGGTAATTGATCCGGTTATCCTCGCGAAAGCCCTTCCTCCACAAGAAAAACGAGTACACCATGCTCACGCCGAAGAACGCAACGGCGAGCAGGTATAAGTGTCTATCTGTAAACCATGACACGGGATCAGGTTAATTCAGTAGCGGAAGCCTGCAAGCTGCAATTCTGTGGTTTGCCTCAGGTCAAATTGAGCTGAAATTGCACTGGAAGTTGGATGAGGATATGCTTTCCTGTGATCGTCGTGACACGTCTATTCACTGGTCCCAACAACAAATCCGGCAGCCTGCAACTCTTCTGTCTTCTGCTTTTGGTATGCACTGCCCTTCCCTTCTCCGGACACGCCGCCAAACATAAAGTTCGGGTTAACGATTCAGATACGGCCAGAGACCTGGTATCCGATGGAGCAACCGTCCTTGTTGATTACGGCGCCTTCCAACTTCTCGAAGCAGATGATTCCACCGTCGCCCTCGCTTCGGCTGTCAAAAAGCATGCGGAAGTTGCCGATGACTTTGACGTAATCGAATTGAACGCTCGCCACCTGAACACGAGGAAGGATGACATAAAAGCATTGCGTGGTCCGGTTAAGGAATTTGCGGGAAAACGTTTGCACCTCGTCCAGTTCGTCGGACCAATCAAGCCGGAATGGCAGGAAGCTTTGAAAACGGATGGCCTCGAAATCATCACCTATATTCCCAACAACACGTATCTGGTTTACGGAAACTTTGGGGCAATTGCACGGATGCAGGCCCGCGCGAAAAAAGATCCGTTCGTTCAATGGGAAAGCGAATTTGCCGACGACTATAAGATCCATCCGCAAGCGAAGGTGGCAGACAAGAATGCGCAAGAGGCCAACAACACTTTCGCCATCCAGATGGTCGAAGACGCCAACGCAAATGCCGCGACAATTCAAAAAATCCACGGATTGAAACTCGCGCCCATCCGGCAGCAATACAAAATATTAAATTACCTCAATGTCGTGGTGGCTCTTCCGCCGGCGCGCGTTGCCGAGATTGCGAAACATCCTGAGGTCGTCTCCATTCAACCCTATTATCCTCGCCACAAGTTATGCGAACGACAGGCGCAAATCATGGCCGGCAATTTGTCCGGCAACCTTCCAGGCGGTGCCGGGTACCTGACGTGGCTGACCGGAAAAGGATTTACTCAAGCACAGTTCAATACATCAGCATTTGTCGTCGATGTCTCGGACAGTGGAATCGATAACGGAAGCCTTTCTCCCGGACATTTCGGCCTTTATGTTTCAGGAACGAAAGGATCGGGAAGTCGCGTGGCCTATACACGACTTGAAGGTACGGGAAACTTTGGCAGCACCACCTCGGGCTGTGATGGGCACGGAAACCTGAATGCTCACATCATTGGAGGCTACGATAATCTCAGTGGTTTCCCTTTTGCAGATGCCAACGGTTATCACTATGGCCTCGGGATTTGCCCATTTGTCAAAGTAGCTTCATCCGTAATTTTTGATCCGAATACTTTCACGGACCCGGTCTATGCCGATCTCGCCTCAAGGGCTTATCGCGATGGCGCCCGGATCAGTAACAATAGTTGGGGATCCGACAACGGGGGCGCCTATGATACCGATAGCCAGGCTTACGACGCCCTGGTGCGTGACGCGCAGCCGACAGGTTCGGCGGTTGCCAATAGCGGCAACCAGGAATTGGTTTTTGTTTTCGCCGCTGGAAACGCTGGACCGGGAACACAAACCGTCGGTTCTCCCGGGACAGCCAAGAACGTAATCACGGTTGGCGCGGGAGAAAATGTGCAGGCATTTGGAGGCAGCGATTGGAGCGCGGTTTCCGACACCGATGCCAATAGCGCGAATGATCTCGTCGACTTTTCCAGTCGCGGGCCTTGTCTCGACAGTCGTGTGAAGCCTGACATTTGCGCACCGGGGACTCACGTCAGCGGCGGTGTGGCACAGGTTTCTTCGCCAGCAGCCACCGGGACAGCAATCTCGTGCTTCAACGGTGAAGGTGTCAGTGGTGGGAATACGAATTCTGTAGATTCCAATTTCTTTCCGAGCGGACAGGAATTTTATACCGCGAGTTCCGGGACGAGCCATTCCACACCCGGTGTCGCAGGTGCGTGTGCATTAATTCGCCAATTTTTTATCAACAGCTCCTTCACTCCACCAAGCCCGGCAATGACCAAGGCATTTCTCATGAATTCTGCCCGATATATGACGGGCAATTATGTGAACGACACGTTGCCTTCAAACAAACAAGGCATGGGTGAAGTTAATTTAGGCACCGCCTTTGATGGCGTTCCCAGGATAATACACGACCAGGAAAGCGCGCAGAAATTTACGGCCACAGGACAAACCCGTACCGTCAGCGGTTTTGTCAGTACCAATAACAAACCATTTCGGGTGACTCTGGCCTGGACCGACGCACCGGGGACAACTACAGGCAATGCCTATAAAAACAATCTCGATCTGACTGTTTCCATTGGCGGTAATACCTACAAAGGCAACGTTTTCTCTAGTGCCAGTTCCATTACCGGTGGAAGTTCCGACGTCCGTAATAATGTGGAGAGTGTTTTCCTCCCCGCCGGCGTGACGGGGCCATTCATTGTCACCGTAACAGGAGCGAATATTAACTCTGACGGAGTCCCCAACCAGAGTCCGTCGGTTGACCAGGATTTTGCTTTGATTGTCTACAACGGTGTCGAAGGGCCCGTACCACCCGTCATCACATCATCTCCTCAAAGCGCCGTGCTCTACGCCGGTAATACGTTGAATCTTTCGGTGGGAGTTTCGGGTTCGTCACCTTTATCTTTTCAATGGAGAAAAGATAACTCCCCGCTCTTCGCCGCAACCAATTCCACTTATTCGATCACGAACATTCAGAAGATCGACGCAGGCAACTTCGATGTGATCGTCACGAATACCGCTGGCAAAGCGACGAGCGCCATCGCCGTCGTAACGGTGAATATTCCGTTAACCAACGTTTTGGCACAATGGAACTTCAACAGTTCTCCGGCTGATGGCAACACAGCCACAGGCTCCCTGATCCCGTCTGTCGGAAATGGAACTGCCACCGCGATAGGAGGGGTCACACAAAGTTATTTCGGAGGTGGCGGAGCAGATCTCGCCGCGCCCTCCGACAACACTGCGCTCGGCCTTGCATCATTCCCTGCAATCAACGCCGCAAACAAAACAGCGGGCGCGCAGTTTGCAGTGAGCACTGCGGGCAAACAGAATGTTGTTGTGCGTTGGGATCACCGCGTGAGTAATACGGGAAGCAAATATACTCGCTTGCAGTACAGTACGAACGGCGTGTCATTTGTTGATTTTCCAACGCCAGTCGTCGTCACTACCCCGGCTGCTTATGAGGCGTTTACCAATGATCTCTTCGCCATTTCAGGGGTAAACAACAATCCCAATTTTGCATTTCGGCTGGTTACAGAATGGGAAAGCACAGCAATCAACGCAACCAACGCCGCTTACGTGGCTGCCAGCGTCGGAAGCACATACGCCGGCAGCGGTACGATGCGCTTTGATATGGTCACGGTTTATGCAGATCCTTACACAGCGCCCCCGGACCCAACCTCTTCATTGAACTCCATCAACTACGGCGGCAATGGTGTCTTTCAGTTTTCGGTATCTGGCGCGGCGGGAAATCACTATGCGATCGAAGTTTCTACGAATTTAAGTACATGGACGCCGTTATCGACCAATACAGCGCCGTTTGTGTTTTCAGTAACGAATGCCCCGGGCAAGCAACTCTTTTATCGGGCGGCTTTCCGGCCTTAGCTCAAAACTGGGGTTGAAGAATAACTTTGATGCACTCTTCTTCCTTTTTGGAAAAAAGCTCAAATCCTTTGGCAGCTTCCTCGAGGGGCAACCGGTGAGTAATAATAAACGAAGGATCGATCTCTCCGCGTTCAATCCGCTCTAACAGAGGTCGCATATATTTTTGCACATGCGTTTGCCCGGACTTGATTGTGAGTCCTTTGTTCACGATTGAGCCCAGGGGAATTTTGTCAGCGAGCCCGCCATACACGCCGGCGACCGAAACAGTTCCCCCATTTCGACAGGCCAACACAGCTTCACGAAAGGCAAACGGACGGTCACTTTCCGACATCGTTGCCTGCTTCACACGGTCATAAGCGTAAACGAGTCCATGACCATGGTGCGCTTCCATTCCCACGGCATCGATACAACAATCCGGCCCTCGCCCTCCGGTCATTTCGTCCAGAGTTTCAGAAACATCCACCTCTTCGTAATTCAAAGTGATGGCATCGCTTTCATGGTGAGCCATATCGAGGCGCTCCGGAAACCGATCAATGGCGATGACCCGCTCGGCACCCAAAAGAAAAGCGCTTTGAATAGCAAACTGTCCCACCGGACCACATCCCCAAACGGCAACCGTGTCGCCCGGCTGAATATTGCAATTCTCCGCCGCCATGTATCCAGTCGGCAAAATATCGGAAAGGAAAAGCACTTGTTCATCGCTCAGGTCGCTCTCGATTTTGATCGGTCCCACATCCGCGAAAGGAACTCGGGCATATTCCGCTTGTCCACCGGCATAGCCGCCCAGCATATGTGAATAGCCGAAAATTCCGCACGGCGAATGGCCCCACATTTTCTCAGCCATGAGCGCATTCGGATTAGAGTTTTCACAGCACGAAAACATGCCGCGTTTGCAGAAAAAACAGTTCCCGCACGAAATCGGAAACGGAACCACCACGCGGTCTCCTGGCTTCAAATTGTGTACGCCGCTGCCGACTTCGACCACCTCTCCCATAAACTCATGGCCAATGATGTCCCCTTTTTCCATCGAAGGAATAAAGCCATTGTAAAGATGCAGATCGGATCCGCAGATCGCCGTGGAGGAAATTTTTACAATCGCGTCGCGAGCATTGAGAATTTCCGGGTCGGGGACGGTTTCGACACGAACGTCGTATTTGCCATACCAACAATTTGCTTTCATGGAAAAATGGATTTGAGATTGGAAGTTTAAATTCGATCCTCAGGTCTGCACAAAGTCGTCATACTTTTTTGAAGTGCTGCGCGATCTTGCTGCGGGTTGCCCTGCGGTGGTCGCTATTTCCCCGGTTTCCATCAACTGTTTAAAGCGACGAAGATCGACCGCGATTTGTTTTTCAGGGTGCTCACCAAATAATTTCGCAATGGCGGCTCCAAGGACTCCGGCGGGGGGGACAAATTCCAGGTCCACTTTCACAATGGTGCCACGTCCTCCCACCGCAGGTTCGAAACGAACAGTGCCTGCATTATCTACCTCTGAGCCCTCCACCGAGCGCCACGCGATCAGTTCGTTCGGATGTTCATTTATGATCTCCGCGGTCCATTCAACCTCCATGCCCGCCGGGGCTTTGGCGACCCAATGGGTACGGTTTTCATCAATTTTTTCGACCGATTCCAGGTGATTCATAATCAGAGGCAAACGATCGAAATGACGCCAGAAGTCGAATAACTCTTCGGCGGATCGATCGATGATAACCGTTTGGCGAACGTGAATCTTTTTGGTTCCAAGCTGGTCATGGCTGCTCAATCGACGCGCGGCAAAGATATCCGCGGCCGTTACCCCAGCCACTGCTGCGGCCGCCGCAGCCACCCGGCCCTTTTTTGATTTGGCAGATGAAAAAGCCGCGATCAGGCACGCCAAATCGACGACATCGCCAGCCACCCTTCCCCATAACCAGGCGCCAGTTTTCTTGCGTGTCAAAATGCCGAGGCCGGTTCCGACCTCCCGGGCTCCGAACGATCGAACCAACCCAGGACTGGCGTCGACTCCGATGCTCTTGGAAATTTTACGCGGCGCCAGAAGCTGTGCGACTCCAAGGCCGATGCTGAACCAGGCGAGGCCAAGGACGAGTTTTTCTTCAGAGGTGCTGTTGCTCATAGGTTGTCGGTTGCGAAGGTTGACGCAACATCGTCCTAAAAAACGGCCTGACAATGGAGGAACGCAAGGAACCTCAGCTCCGAAAATGCCTTAAAGTCCCGATTTGTGCCGGATTTATTTCGATTTCGAAAAAAATCTTGCTCCTGCCTCTGGGCTGCGACTAAATTCCGGCATTATGGACAAGCCCAAGCCAGCGCATTTTCTGAACGCAGCCGCGCAAAGTTTCCGTTACGTCGAAAAAACCAATCCAGCCATATCTAATCTCCAGTTTTTGACTTATGGGGTTTATGAATTAACCGGGAAAATTGTTAGCGGCTCATTGAGCCACGCGGGCGAGGAATCATTGCTATTTTGTTGGCGTGGAAAAGTAACGGCCACGGTCAATGGCGTGGATTACGCACTCGACTATTACGATACTCTTTATATTCCCCGCGGAGCCGCGTATCGCCTGTCGCAGGAGAGCGGCGAAAGCAAGGTGATCGTTTGCCGCGCGACGGCTGACAACGTGCATCCTGTTTTTCATTCCAAGTGGTCAGAGTTTTCAAAGAACGAAAAACGCATTCGTCATCTCAAGGGTAAGGATGTTTTCCTCATGTTCGACGTTAGTGAAGGCGCCGACAAATTAATCGCTGGATACACCCTGTTTCAGCCACATCAGCGTTCGTATCCACCGCACAATCACACCGACCAGGAAGAGATTTACATTTTCACCCAGGGGCAAGGCTCAATGGAGGTCTACGCTGATGAAGAAACGAAAAGCTTTGTTCGTTCGGTGAATGAAGGCGACGCGGTAACAATTCCCATCTTGAATTATCATCCAGTCTTCAGTCAGGAAGAGCCGTTGCACTTTATCTGGTGCATCGCTGGAAATCGCTATTGGGTCGGCGACAAGAATAAAGACTTTATGACCGGCAAAGTCGACAAACTGACGACCTGACCGACCCTACCCGTAATTGATCATTCTGGTTTCCGGCAAGAAAGTCAGATCGAACTCGCGTCCGATCCACAGATCTTTTCACCGGATTGATCTCTACGCCCGTCCATGCTTTAGTCTTTTGATCCAATGAAAATCAAGTTGAGCAATGCTGGCATGGCCAAGGGCCATATCGTTCGCAAACCGGTTGGAAACGAAAAAGGTTATTGGGTGGGAGCGCCCGGAGCGTTCTATTGCGAAGAAGAATTCGCCTGGTATCTCACCTATCGCGTGCGTCGTCCTCGCGGCGTCGAACCGGATCGTGGCGGCGAAGCTCGCATTGCGCGTTCCACTGATTTGAACAATTGGGAGGATATTTGGACAACCACCAAGGACCAGTATCAATCCGCTTCAATCGAACGAAGCGCTATCCGCAAGGGAAAAGACGGCATCTGGCGCTATTTCACCAGCTATGTGCATCCGAAGGACGGTCGCTGGTGTGTGGCGCTGATGAAAGCGACTGAACCGAAGCTGTTCGATCCAAAGAAACGAGAAGTATTGTTCACGGCCGAAGGTCTCCGTCTCGAAGGTGTGAAGGATCCCTGGATATTTGAACAAGGCGGGCTTTATTACATGATCGTCAGCGTTGCGATTCAAACGCCAAAGACCAGCGACCAATCCCATTCGACGCTGGATATCTTCAACACGGGCGAATGTGTCTCAGCCACAGGATTGGCCGTTTCCCGCGACCTCGATCGTTGGGAGTGGCAGGGAATTATTTTCAAACCAGAACCGACGGGCTGGGATTGTTACTGCCGCCGTATCAACAGCATTGTTCCTTTCGGTGGACGCTATTTCGCTTTTTACGACGGCAGCGCCAGTCATCTGGAAAATTACGAAGAGAAAACGGGTATCGCCGTCTCTAATGATTTGAAAACCTGGAAAAGCATCACGCAAAGCGCACCAGCGTACACGAGCCCGCATGCATCCCAATCCCTCCGCTACATTGACGCGCAAACCATGGGCGGACAAATCCATGTCTTTTATGAATTCGTCCGGGAAGACGGAGCGCACGATTTGCGCGTGGTGGAAGTCAATGACCTTCCCTTCACTCAAAACGGCGAGTTCGATTTATCGAAATACGCGCCGCAGGTGTTCGCATAAGGGGCATCGGCTCAGAATGCGTTCACGTTTTACATCTTCACTTATCACGCCTGCGAAAAACCGGAAAAGGTTCCTGAGCGCTAATGCGATGTTATGTTCCCCGACTATCTGAAAGTCTTACCCACTGATCTCGGCAAAGGCACTAAAGTCAAAGTCACGATCAAGACGGACATGGCTTCCATCGCCCAGACCGTGGCCGAGGACATGCTGGCTGAGATTCTTCAGGCCAAAGAACGCGGGAAGGAAGCAACGCTGATTGTTCCCGTCGGCCCCGTGGATCAATTCCCTATTCTCGCCAGAATTATCAACGAAAAGAAAATCTCCCTGCGCGATGTCGTATTGATCAATATGGATGAGTATCTGACCGATGATGATCAATGGATTCCGGCAGAACATCCCCTGAGTTTCCGGGGTTACATGAATCGGTTGTTCTACGATCTTCTCGCCCCTGCCCTCGCCCCTAAAATGGAAAATCGCGTGTTTCCACATCCGCAGAAATGTGGAGACATCCAAAAGTTGATCGATGCACGAGGAAGAGTGGATGCAACGTTTGGAGGCATTGGAATCAATGGCCACATGGCGTTCAATGAACCGCCGGAAAAGGGCGATCCAATCTCCGACGAAGCCTTTGCAAATTTGCCGACCCGCGTCCTTTCCCTGACCCGCGAGACACGCACCATCAATTCCGTCACGGTTGGTGGTGAGATTTCAATTATTCCATGGCGCTGCGTCACTGTGGGGATGAAAGAAATTTTGGAATCCCGGCGCATGCGGTTTTACTGCAATCGAGTATGGCAAAGCGCCGTTGTGCGGCGCGTGTTGCATGGCCCCGTTACATCGGCCTGCCCTGCGTCCTTCATGCGAACCCATCCCGCCGCTTCTCTCACTGTTGCAGATTACGTCGCTGCTCCGCCGAACATTCAACTTCGATAACGCTTACAACACGCGTGATCGAATTAGAATTAAATCAGCTAACGATTCTTCGCGATAGCCTGCAATTGTTTGAGAAGCGTTTGCATCTGCGGATTCGTTGGATCGAGTTTCAAGCACGTTGACGCCACGAGGATGGCGTCGGACATGCGGCTTTGCCCCACCAACAATTGCACGTATCGATAAACCGCTTCGGGCGAATAAGGACAAAGAGCCAGCGCCTGACGGAAGACAAAATCTGCTGCTCGTTCCATTCTTTCCTTTTCATTTTTGGTTTTTGCGTTGGCGGCTCGCCAGGCATAAACGCCACCAATACTGGACCGAAGTTTGGAAAACATCTTTTGCGCACTGTCATTGAGGGCGTAATCCTTGTCTCCTTTGAAGTCGGTGAGATTGGTGTGGAAATAAACCCGGGTCGAAAACTCCGTGATCTCTTGCACCGATGTCGATTGAACCAGCCAATCACCGATCATCTCACGAACACGCGGATGCCAATAGGCACGATCCTGTTGGATCATTTCATCAGAAATCTCCGGCAACGGTTTGTGGTTGAGTTTCATGATGGGCCCGTGCGGTTCGAGATAAGGATACGTCCAGTCCAACGGAAAACTTTCCTCGACGAAAATTTGGCGATCAGGATTTCTATCCACGATCATTTTCACCATGAGCGCGTTAATCGCCATCACCGCAACCTGACCGCTCACCTGCACCTGGCCGTCTTTGGAAGTCACCTCCTCGCCCGGCTTTAGCTCGTTTCTTTTCAAACGTTTTTGCGCGTCGGCCAAATATTCCTGAAAAGCGCGGGCTGAGTCTTCTGCGGACAACATCTTCAGTTTCTCGCCGTACATTTTGCCGACGTACTCGAGATATAACCGGTCTGCGAACGCATTCTGGGTCAGCGTGAAAAAAGGTTCTCCATCCCGGTGAGATTTGGAAAATGCGCTAATAAGAAACCGGCCAGGATCGGTGCCGCCGAAGTAAATACTGCCAGGCGGAATGGACTCTATGATGTCATGTTCCCACATCTCAATGAACCTGGGCGTTCCATCCAGCACTTGCTGGCACGCGCTGCCTGTTTCGAGGACGAGTTGCCAATAAGGTGCTCTCGCCAGTTTTTCATCTGGCTTCTTTTTGTCATCACCCGTCCGCTTCAGGAACAACTGGCTCTCAAGGTTGGTGGCTGTTTCCCATTTACCGTCAAGACCCGCGCGGAAAAATGTCTCAATCTCCGGCAAAACGTCCTGATTTTCCTTAGCGGCAATTGCCTTGGCCTGTTTTTCCTTGGCTACAAAGAAAGAGTGGATGCGATCGAGCTGCTGTTTGCGGAGAACGTTGGTGTTGATGGTTTCCAGAGCCTTCCCCCGGTTCGCCGCCAAAGCGAGAAGGAGAATTACGGTCAGACCAGCACGAATGCGATTTAGCATATGATTTGTACCCTTTAGACACCGCACAGCGTGAAGTTTGTATAGCGGTTCGCAATAAGAATGTAGTGCCGCCATTTCACGCCTCGTGATGTTTTAGTCGAACCTCGGCGAGATCAATGTCTTTTTGGATACGGCGAAGGACTTCGTCGTTGATCACGTCGTCGTTGCGCAGCGTGAGAATAGTTTTGCGTTCCTCTACGAGCGCTTCGTAGGAGAGACGTTCGTATTCGGAGGAAAAAAGACGAAGCGGCGTGTTGGCGTTCTCGGGTTCGGCCCCTTCGATCTGTCGGATGTGGTCTTCGTATTCGATGCGCAACCGTTGCAAGGCGTCGGCTTTTGCAGGATCGGCTTCCGCCAATTGATTCAACCGCGCCAGGGCAGCACGATTGGCTTTCAACCGCGCTTCGCGTTCTTCCTGAACCATTGTGTTGTCGTCTTTGATTCCTAGCCAGCGAATCAGCGGCGGCAAGGTCAAGCCTTGAACCACCAGGGTGACAAGAATGACAATAAAGGTGAGAAAGAGAATGAGATCGCGTCCCGGAAACGCTGAACCATCTCGGGTCGTGAGCGGCAAAGCGAGGGCAGCCGCGAGCGAAACCACACCGCGCATGCCAGTCCAGGCGACGATGGTCACGTGCCGCCACCTGGGACAAGGATCATGCTGGCAAAGCTTTCTAAAAATAAGTCGTGGCAGATAGGTCGCGGGAAACACCCATAGGATTCGAATGAGAATGATGGCGAAGCTGATGATCAAAGCAGATCGGATCGCGTGACGGAGAGGAACGGCGTTAGTGGAAAGAGCTTTCAGCACTTCCGGCAATTGCAGTCCAATGAGGATGAAGACAAATCCGTTTAAAATGAACTCGATCGTGTCCCAGACAGGGCCGGCTTGCAGGCGCGTCTCCGAGGTGAGGAGTTCGGGAATGCGTCGACCGAGATACAACCCGGCTGCAACGACCACAAGCACGCCCGATATTCCCATTCTTTCCGCCAGCAAATATGCCGCAAAAGGGGTGAGCAGCGACACAGTAATTTCAATCGGCGGGTCGTCGACGCGCTGGTGAAACTGTTGCGCCATCCAGCCAATCGCAAGTCCGACAAAAATTCCACCCGCGCCAGCAATAACAAATTGCCCGCCCGCATGAGCAAGCGAAAATGACCCCGTCGCGACGGCCGCCACCGCGAATCGATAGGCGACCAAAGCCGTGGCATCATTAACGAGGCTTTCTCCTTCCAGAATGGTGACGATTCGACGCGGCACACTGAGACGATTCGCGATAGCTGTGGCAGCAATGGCGTCCGGGGGCGAAATAATCGCGCCGAGTACAAAGCCCGCAGCCAGTGGAAGGCCGATGAAATAGTAAGCGAGAAAAGCGACGGCAACGGTCGTAAACAAAACGAGACCAACCGCGAGAAGCGAAATGGGACGAAGGTTCGTGCGGAAATCTCGCCAGGAAGTAAACAACGCTGCCGGATACAGAAGCGGGGGAAGAAAAAAAAGAAAAACGAGTTCGGGATCGAGACGGACTTGCGGGATTTTAGGAACCAGACCAATCAATAATCCGCCGATCACAAAAAAGATCGGGTATGGAATCGTCAGCTTTCGCGCAACGAGAGCGAATACAGCGACGATCAATAGCAACCCAACAAAAATTTCGGCGATACTCGTCATGCGCAGACGTCCGTTATCTTACTGCGTGGAAGCCAAGGCACAAATAGCGAAGGCAGAATTGTGTCATATCAGCGTCTGGTGGAGAGGACCGAGGCGAGGAGAGTCGTTGACCAACAAGGGCTGTCAGGACTGTTCCGGAGGGCACCGGCTAAAACGTATTCCACCGAAAAACAGCGAAAAACCTCCCCAATTTGCCGCAACCATTGTCATTCGAACGATTAGAAGTGCGACTTGAGTAACATTTCGGACGCGAAAAGCAGAATAATGCGGTGATCTATTCTTCCTCTGCAAGCGGAACAGAACGAAGGCGGCAGGGTTGGGACGCTCGCCCTTTTTTGCATTTCTCATCTCTACTTTTCTGTCCCCGCAGTCCGGTTCTTCTCGCTCCGAAACGCCAACATCACAGCCGTCGCTCGGGATTAGCTGCCATAACCGGAGCCCAAGAACCCCTTATACCCACCGATTTCTTGTCCGGCCCGTTGACACGTTATGACTACTTCATTAGTTTTTCATTCCATTCGCGCAAATTGTCCGCTCGCATTAGATAAATGAATATTGTAACGCGTCTATTTTGCTCTTCGCTTGGCAAGAAATTTGTCATGGCGGCAACTGGCCTGGCGCTCTTCGGGTTCGTCTTAGGCCATTTGATCGGAAACCTTCAAATTTTTCTCGGACCGGAGGCGATTAATCGCTACGGGCACTTTCTCCAAACCAATATGGAGATTGTCTGGCCGGCTCGTATCGGGCTGCTGGTCTGCGTGCTATTACATATATGGTCAGCCGTCAAGCTGACGGCCGAAAACCGGGCGGCACGTCCTGTCGGTTATGTGCAATATAATCCTACGACAGCGAGCTATGCGTCGCGCACGATGATGATGAGCGGCTTAATCGTGGCCGCTTTTATCATTTATCACCTGTTGCATTATACGGCGATGGTTGAGGCGGTGAATCTCGCGCATAAAAATTTCGCGGCGAAGCCAGACTTCGTCGATGCCGAAGGACGGCACGACATTTTCAAAATGATGATCGTCGGCTTCAATCAGGTACCCGTTTCCATCTTTTACATTGTGGCCATGGCGTTATTGAGCACGCACTTGAGCCACGGATTGCGCGCGGCATTTCAATCGCTCGGTTGGAAGAAAAAATCCTATGCCTGCTTCCTGCACAAGGCGGCGACGGCAATCGCGATCTTTATTTTCGTCGGTTACAGCTCCATTCCTATCGCCATTTTGCTTGGCTTCGGTAAGGAGGTTTTGAAGTAACATGAAACTCGACTCTAAAATCCCCGCCGGCCCGCTCGCCCAGAAGTGGGATAAACACAAATTCAATCTCAAGCTGGTCAACCCCGCAAACAAACGGAAGTTTGACATCATCGTCGTCGGCACCGGATTAGCTGGAGCGTCTGCGGCGGCGACGTTGGCGGAACTGGGATACAACGTGAAAACGTTTTGCTTCCAGGACAGTCCGCGTCGTGCGCACTCCATTGCGGCGCAAGGCGGTATTAACGCGGCGAAGAATTACCAGAACGACGGCGACTCGGTGTACCGTTTGTTCTACGACACCATTAAAGGCGGTGATTTTCGCGCCCGCGAAGCGAACGTCTATCGTTTGGCACAGGTCAGCGTGAACATCATCGACCAATGCGTCGCTCAAGGTGTTCCGTTTGCCCGTGAATACGGTGGTTTGCTCGCGAACCGCTCGTTCGGTGGTTCGCAGGTTTCCCGAACTTTTTATGCGCGTGGACAAACCGGCCAACAATTGTTGATCGGTGCCTACCAGGCATTAAGCCGTCAGATTGGCCTCGGCAAAGTGAAGAGTTATCCACGCACTGAGATGCTGGAACTCGTCGTGATTGACGGTCATGCAAAGGGTGTCGTGATCCGCGACCTCGTAACGGGACAGATTTCAACTCACGCGGCAGATGCCGTCGTGCTCGCCACGGGTGGTTACGGTAACGTGTTCTATCTTTCAACGAATGCCAAGGGTTGCAACGTTACCGCCACCTGGCGCGCCTATAAGAAAGGTGCCTGTTTTGCAAATCCCTGCTACACCCAAATCCATCCGACCTGCATTCCTGTCAGCGGCGATCATCAGTCGAAGTTGACCCTGATGTCCGAGTCGCTGCGTAACGACGGTCGTGTCTGGGTTCCGAAACGCAAGGAAGATTGCGGCAAAGCCCCGGCGTCGATTCCCGAAGAAGACCGCGATTACATTCTCGAGCGTAAGTATCCAAGCTTCGGCAACCTCGCGCCTCGGGACATTTCATCACGTGCCGCCAAGGAAGCGTGCGACGAAGGTCGTGGCGTTGGTCCGGGTGGCTTGGGTGTTTATCTGGATTTCGCCGACGCGATCAAGCGCCTCGGCGAAGGAACCGTGCGTGAACGTTACGGCAATCTTTTCGACATGTATGAAAAGATCACCGGCGAAAACGCCTACAAAGTTCCAATGCGTATTTATCCGGCCGTCCATTACACCATGGGTGGAACGTGGGTGGATTACAATTTGATGAGTTCGATCCCGGGTTGTTTTGTTCTCGGCGAAGCAAACTTTTCCGATCACGGTGCGAATCGTCTCGGTGCGAGCGCTCTCATGCAAGGGTTGGCGGATGGTTACTTCGTTCTGCCTTACACGATCGGCGATTATTTCGCGACGGCGAAGCAACCGAAGCCCAAGACCGAACATCCGGAATTCAAGAAGGCGCTCGACGAAGTGCAGGCTCGCACGCAAAAGCTGCTTTCGATCAAAGGAAAACGCACTGTCAATTCCTTCCACAAGGAACTCGGCAAGATCATGTGGGAAAAGTGCGGCATGGCGCGCACGGAAAAGAGCCTGAAAGAAGCGCTGCAATTAATCCCGGCGTTGCGTGAAGAATTCTGGAAGAACGTAAACGTCACCGGAACCGGCGCTGAACTGAACCAAAATCTCGAACACGCCGGTCGGGTCGCGGACTTTTTGGAGTTCGGCGAACTGCTTTGTTACGACGCGTTACATCGCAACGAATCGTGCGGTGGCCATTTCCGCTCGGAATATCAGACCGAAGACGGCGAAGCGAAGCGCGATGACGAAAACTACGCCTACGTCGCTGCATGGGAATACGCTGGCGAGGGCAAGCCACCGATCCTGAACAAGGAACCGCTCGTGTACGAAGAAGTACACATGAGCACGCGAAGCTACAAGTAATTGGAATCGTCAATCTTAAATCGTCAATAGAATGAATCTTACACTTAAAGTTTGGCGTCAGAAGAATTCCAACGATGCCGGCCAACTCGAAACCTACGAGGCGAAGAATGTCAGCGAAGACATGTCGTTTCTCGAAATGCTCGACGTGGTCAACGAAGGTTTGATTTCTCAGGGCAAGGAACCAATCGCTTTCGACTCCGATTGTCGTGAAGGTATTTGCGGTACTTGCTCGATGGTGATCAATGGAACCGCGCACGGCGGTTTGCGTGGCACGACCGCTTGTCAGTTGCACATGCGCCATTTCAGTGACGGCGAAACCATCACCGTCGAACCATGGCGCGCGGCAGCGTTTCCTGTTCTGCGCGATTTGATTACGGATCGTAGCGCTTTCGATCGCATCATCCAGGCGGGCGGATTCGTGTCCGTGAACACCGGTGGCACCCCGGATGCAAATTGTCTTCCTGTTCCCAAGGTTGATGCTGATGAAGCCATGGATGCCGCGGCCTGTATCGGTTGCGGTGCCTGCGTGGCAGCGTGTAAGAATGCTTCGGCCATGCTTTTCGTTTCCGCAAAAGTTTCGCATCTCGCTTCCCTGCCCCAGGGTCGCGCTGAAGCGGAAACTCGCGTGCTGAAAATGGTTCAACAGATGGACAAGGAAGGCTTTGGCAACTGCACCGTCACTGGTTCATGCGAAGCCGTTTGCCCGAAAGAAATCAGCCTCGACTTCATTGCCAAAATGAATCGCGAATACGGCAAAGCGGTTCTCAAGAATCGCGCGGAACGCAAGGCGCAGGCTGGAGATTAA
>CBHTTJ010000121.1:0-18820 GCA_966095605.1 uncultured bacterium
AAAATCCGTTCACGAAAAAGGGTTTGGCGCGTACTTTGCGGAATTTTAGCTCCGTAAAAACTGTTTGGCGCGCGCCAAACGGAAATTACGGTTCGGAAAATTCGTTTGGCGCGTACTTTGGTGAAAATCCGTTCACGAAAAAGGGTTTGGCGCGTACTTTGCGGAATTTTAGCTCCGTGAAAACCGTTTGGCACGCGCCGAACGGCTCTTACGTCTCGGAAGATGGGACGAAATGACTGCGACGACCTACTTCTACTTATCGGTTGTCCAAAGTAACTCCTGCTCCATCCAATCAGTCAGCAGACGCCGGAAAGCTGCGGCAGGAGGGGTATCATTCATCTCAGACCATACCATTACCAAATCTACGGTATGAACGGGAGAAAGCGACCGGAAGACCAGCGGTTGACCCCGGCCTAAAGAGCAAATGCTGTCGGAGATGATGCCAATGCCGGCTCCAGCTTCGACGTAGCTCAAGACAGTGCTGATCAGACTGGGAGTGTGAGCCAGGTTTGGCATGAAGCGCGCCTTTCGGCAGGCCGCTAAAACGGCATCATGCAAACTCACACCTTCGCGTCGTGAAAGGATAATGAGAGGTTCGTTCGCCAATTCACGCCACCGAATCACCGAGTGTTTTGCCAGTGGGTGTCCCTTGGGCAGCGCGGCATAAAGTTGTTCTTCGCGTAGCACAACCGTGTGTAATCCGGAGGCTTCATGAGCCAGGACCGGTCGAGTCAATCCTACAGCGAGTCGTCCTCGTGCCACCATTTCCCAAACCCGTTCAGGTGTGCGTTCTTCAAGAACCACTGTGACGCGTGGATACCGACGTCGAAATTCTTTCACAATGCGGCCTAGAAACCGTTGCACGGGCGGCCCGATGAAACCGAGACGCAATTCACCTTCTTCGCCCGCAGCGGTGCGTTGGACCCGACGCGTCGCTTCTTCCATGCGTTGCAAAATCAGCCGTGTTTCACTAAGAAGAACAGCCCCGGCAGGGGTGAGTGCAACGGAACGACGAGTTCGCGAGAGAAGCTCAACGCCAAGGTCCTGTTCTAATTCCTGCACAGCACGGCTCAACGCCGGTTGCGCAACATGCAGGCGCCGGGCGGCCTGGGAGAAGCTCAGTTCCTCGGCGACTGCCTGAAAATATCGGAGATGCCGTAAATCCACGCCTTGCGAGTGTAATGCCGTTTCGGCATAACTCCTATAGCAAAAAATGATTTCAGCTAACTACGATTTGGGGGCAAGATGACAAAGATTGTCAGGCGAGTTCATTTTTAAAAAGGTTATAGATGTACAAATTGATCGCAACAGCGCTGTTGGGCGGTTTTTTGCTGAGTGGTTGCAGCAAAAGCGACGAAACGCCGAAATCCGCTGAGAATACAAGCGGCCCGATGAAAATCCGGGTTGGGTATATCGGCATCACGTGTGAAGCGCCCATCTTTTCCGCCGTGGAAAAAGGCTTTTTCAAAGAAGAAAACCTGGATGTTGAACTCGTGAAGTGCGAATGGGCGAGCTACAAGGACGTTTTGGCCCTGGGTGGTTATGATATCACGCATCATCTGGTCATGTACTTCCTGAAACCGATTGAGCAAGGACTGGATGTAAAGTTTACTGGGGGTATTCATCGCGGTTGTTTGCGGGTGCAGGTGCCGGTGAACAGCAGCATCAAGACAATTCAAGATTTGCGCGGAAAACGCATTGGTGTTCCCGGGCTGGGAACGCCGCCGTTTATCTTTGCCAACCGGGTGTTGGGTGCGAATGGTATCGACGCTAAAAATGAAATCACCTGGTTGCCATTTCCGGCAGGTGAACTGGCATTGGCCTTGGATAAAGGACAGGTTGATGCGATCGCCGATTCAGAACCAATCGGCAGCATGCTGAAAGGGCAGGGGAAAGTGCGGAACATCGCTGACCAGGTGGCTGATGCCCCTTACGCAGACGAGTATTGCTGCGCGGTGATTGTGAATGGAAAGTATCTCGCCAAGAATCCAAAAGCTTCCGCTGCGGCGACGCGCGCCTTATTGAAGGCAGCAAAATGGGTTGAAGCCAATCCTGCGGCTGCGGCGAAGCTTTCCGTGGAGAAGAAGTATCTGGCCTCGACCGTGGAACAAAATGCAGTTTCGATTTCCACCTTGCGTTATGCCCCGAGTGTTTCGGGTGCGGAAACAGCTGTGAAACTGGCATCGGCCGAAATGAAAAAAGCTGGAATGTTGGCGCCGTCGACGGATGTGGAAGGCCTGGCGAAAAAGGCATTCGTTCATCTCGACGGTGTGACTGACCAATGGCTTGAATCTGTTTCCGTGGAAAAACTTGCCGATGGCCAGGTGCCCAAGACGTGGGTGATGCGCCAATACGCGATGAACAACACGTGGGATGTGTTTTGCTCAGCCTGCCTGTTGCCTCCATCACGAAAATAACATGCCTGTTCAGGACATCGAAAAACCGATCAGCGGATCAGCAAAGAAGATTGAGAACTCTTTTTCGATCAACAACGCTCCGCCTGTGAAAAAAGGATTACCGCTGCGCATCTTGTTGGCATTGCCATTCTCCGTTGCCGCCGCTTTTGTCGTTCACCTTTTGGTTTCTAAGAACCAGCCAGTTGTCGAAACTCGTTCCTACTCCATTTTTCTCGGCGTTTTATTTGCTTTGGCACTGGTTTCCATGGCGCTGCAGCGGTTCTTGGGATATCTGCGTCGCTGGATCGAACACAGCGGTCCGATCCTGGCCGCGGCAATTGGACTGGCAGCGGTATTGGAGGTTTTGACCTCAGGCCTGCGCTGGTTGCCGACGCCTTATTTTCCGAGTCCAGCGGCTATTTTGCAAAGTCTGTTGGATGACCGTGAGAAATTGTTCGATAGTACGTGGCATTCTCTTTTTCTGCTGTTGTCAGGTTACGCGCTCGGCGTCTGCATTGCATTAGTCACGGGGGTTTGTATTGGCTGGTTTGGGCGCGCGCGATATTGGGGAATGCCGCTATTAAAGATCATCGGCCCAATACCTGCCACGGCCTGGATTCCACTGGCCATGGTCGTTTCTCCATCGATGACTCTGGCCGCCATTGGATTGATTGCGCTGGCGGTTTGGTTTCCGGTGACAATGTTGACGGCATCCGGAATATCCAATACGCGTGCTTCGTACCTGGATGTGGCGAGAACATTGGGAGCGAGTCGTTCCTATTTGATTTTCCGCGTGGCGATTCCAGCGGCGATGCCGAATATTTTTATTGGATTGTTCATGGGGCTTGGTGCTTCGTTCCTCACGCTTGTAGTGGCGGAGAGTATTGGCGTGAAGTCCGGTCTTGGTTATTACGTCAGCTGGGCTCGGGAATGGGCGGAGTACGGAAAGGTTTACGCGGCTTTGATTATCATGGCAGCGTTCTTTTCGACCATCATGACTGTGCTCTTCAAGGTTCGTGACCGTGTATTGGTCTGGCAGAAAGGAGCAATCAAATGGTAATGGCCACGACCACCTCGGAAGGATCAGCCCTGAAAGTTCGGAATGTTTCAAAACGCTTTGCCGCTTTAGACAATTCTCAGGATGGAGTCCATGCGCTGGATAACGTTTCACTCTCGGTAAATGCAGGGGAATTCATTTCCCTGGTAGGACCGAGCGGTTGCGGGAAATCGACACTATTGCGGTTAATCGCCGGCCTGGACGTACCTGGAGTAGGCGAGCTTTCTGTCGGTTCAGAAACCATCGCGGCTCCCAGCGCGGAACGCGGTTTGGTTTTTCAGGATCCCAATCTTTTTCCGTGGCTGACTGTTCGCAAGAACATCGAATCCGGCCTGGTTGCTCGGGGGCTTCTGCACGAGAAGAAGCATGAAGTCGATGAGTTCATGCGATTGGTTGGACTTGAATCGTTCGCCAATACTTTCCCTCATCACCTCTCTGGCGGTATGTCGCAGCGAGTTGCGCTCGCGCGCGCATTAATCAATCATCCAAAAGTGTTGCTCCTGGACGAACCTTTGGGCGCTTTGGATGCCTTCACGAGGATGCGCCTTCAGGATGAAGTGCTGCGACTTTGGGAAGCGCGCGGGACGACAATCGTTTTGGTGACCCACGACATCGACGAAGCCATTTACATGAGCGATCGCATTGTCATCATGACGCCGCGTCCTGGACGTATCGAACGCATTTTGGAGGTGAAGTTGGAGCGGCCGCGTCAGAGAAACAGTTCCGAGTTTCTGCAGTTGCGGGGAAATATCTTGGAACTTCTGCATTTCGCCGGGAAGACGAACGGCAAAGATAGCGATGAGGAATAGGCTAGATTGTCTTTTTTGCGCCGACCTTGTTAATCGTATTGTAAATCTCTCCGCGAATCGGTTTTCCGTCCGCAGCGTTCACATTGAATTGGATCTGCATTTGCATCACCGGCTTCAGGTCGGGAATTTCCAGGAAAATAGTGCGACCATCCGGCAAGAGCTTTGCTGATTTTACGTCTACCGCGTCGTGTCCAACTTCTTTCGGCAGGCTGACGGAGTATTCCTTCGATCCGTAATCTTTTGCATAGAGATAATTCCACTGCTCGATGCCATAGCTACCAACGTCTTCCACGGTTTCTTTTTCCAGCGGGTCAGAAAAAGTCAGCGCAATCCCATTCGCGTGGATATGCAAATCGGTTGGAAGATATGCTTTTTTTCCGGTGTAACGAACGCGTTGTAACGAACCTTCCCGGGCGGCACTGGTGGACCAGCCGAGTGCGCCGACAACATAGAGTTGTCCATCTTGTTTCCGAACAGCGCCGCGCATCGCTCCCGAGAGGAAATGCGGCTTCAAGGTAAAGACACCGCCCTGGGATACTCCATCGACGACTTCACGCAACACCAACATCATAGAGCAGCGACCGAAGGACAGATTCAGCATATGGCCCGCAAGAGGACCCCATTGCGGATTCTTCACCCAGACCTGGCTTGCGGTGGAGTTATCTACGTTCCTTGGAATCCAGCAGAGCGGGGCATCGTAACCTAAAACACGTTCCGAGGAAAATTGAGGACCTGAGAATCCGTAGTAGCCGTTCGGTTTAATTTCGCAAATCGCGGAACTTGGCGTCCAATTACCCTCCTGGGGGGCTACTGAAATAATGCCGTCAGGACTGATTCCCATTCCATTGGGATTTCTGAATCCCGTGGCGATCGTCTCCATGGTTTTACCATCTGATGAAACCCGATGTAGCCCGGAGGGATCAACATAGTAGAAATTACCGTTCGCATCTGTTTCCAGGCTCGTCACATAATCGTGTCCACCGATGGATGTCTTAATCTGATTAAAAAAGCTTTCGTAAAAATCCGCTTCGCCATCGTGGTTGCGATCATGCAACAAAGTGATTTGATCGCGCCCAAGGACGTAGACTTCGTTTTTTACGATTTTTAAACCTAGCGGTTGGAACAATCCTGTGGCGAACCGTTTCCACCGGATATTTTGGAGCTTTTCATCGATGCCGCTGACTCTCCACACGTCTCCGTGGATAGTACAAATTGCCGCGTCGCCATTCTCAAAGAAGTCGATGCCGGACGAAAACATCAGTGCTTTAAAAGGGTTGTCGTAAGGCATTGGAATCGTGTCCAGCGCATAGGGCTCGTTTACGAACAGCGTCGGTTCTCCTTTGGTGACAATGGGGTTACCCCAACGTGGAGCCGTGGGTTCTGTGAGGGACGAAAGGTTTTCGACGTCGGAAAACTTCTTCACCAACGCCGCGAAGCCCGCCAAATCGGTGGCTGTGCCGCTTCCCAGGAAAACTTTGTAAATTTCGGTGTTGGATCGCTCGAGGAAATCAATCGAGATATGGTTGTTTTGGGAGCTTAATCGCGTCGGTGCTTTGGCCGTGATCGCTGCGAAGATCCATTTGCCTTCCGCTTGCAAACTGACGACCGTGACCCCGTCGATTTCATTAGTTTCGGCCTTGCTGGAGTTAAGCTCGGTCAGAACCAATGACTGAGGTGCGGCGCTCGGGGTGATTTGAAATGTTCTGGTGAAAAGCTTTGTTTCTCTATCCGTTTCCATCCATGGAGTCTCCAGTATGGAAACTTCACCGAGTTGATACTTCAGCACCACTCGCTTGCCGCTTTGAAAAAGCCCTTTGTATTGCGGTTTTCCATTCCATGCGCCGCCCGGAGTGGAAACAAACTGGACATCACCAGCTATAGTGGGGGAATTAATTAAGCCGTAGCGAGCGGGGTCAAAGGAGAGAAAATTGCCCAACCATCCAGCCCGAACATTGCACAATACTGTATCGTACACCACGGCTCCTTCGGCCTGTTGTCCAATCCGAACTGAAATTCCTTTGGCAATAGTGCCATTTGGTGTCGGAACAATGGAGGACAGGAATTGGCCCGTGTCCATTTGATTCCAACGGCTGTCTTTCCAGGCTTCTTCTTTCGCTGTGGCGCCGCTGTCTTTTGGCACGCTGGCGGGCTTCAACCTCTTCGCAGGAACTGCATTGGCCTGCGGTTTCGCTTTTCGGGACGTCGGCGATTGGAAGTTTTCTAATGAAGATTCGAAACCCTGGGCCGGAACTTCCCTCTTGGCGGTCCAGATAATGGCATTGAGGACTAGCTTTCGGAACTCCGGCTGCCACCAATTGGTGTAAAAGTGCCCGCAAGTGAAACCAAAGCCGCGGCCGCCGTTTTCCCGTTGGGTGGCCCACGCGATAATATTTTCCTGGCGAGGCGATTCTTTGAAAATGATCGGAGTAACGTGTGGATCGTCCTCGGCGAAACGAATGTTGAAGTAAAATTCGTCCTTCAATTGAAATGGCGGAATGCCTCTCAGAATTGCGTGATCTTTTTGTCCGGGAATAACAGGCCATTGAGCATGTTCAATTTTTGAGAACCATTTTTTCGTGGGGCCGTTGGTCCCGCGTTCGTAATCGAAATACCCGCCGAGCCACTGGAGGATTTTTTCTTCATGGCGGACGGGGTGAAAAACACTCCAATGGAACATCACCAGGCCACACCCGCGGTTCATTTGCTTTTCAAGCTGCGCAAGATGATTGCTCACATATAGCGGGTGGTCCGTTTCCTTTCTGTCAGATCCTCCTGAGGTCAATACGATGGTATCTGCTTCATCGAAAACGGCATCATTTGTTGGCCATCCCAACGAAACCGTTGCCTGAATGTTTCGCGAACTGGCTTGATCCAGGCAGTGTTTAAGGACGAGTACATTATTCTCGTATTCGTGGGTGCCGGAGGGGTGGTCATCGAGTGGGCCTGCAATGAGAAGGGCTTTCGTGCTCGCGCCAAACACGAGAGTCATGCTGAGCACAGCATAGCACAGCAGCAGTAGAGTGAACTTCTTCACAGAAACGAGGGATTTGTTCGAGCTTAAGAGGAAGAGATTTGCAAATCGAGGATTTCCTTCGGTGCATTTATTTCGTGCCAATCCGCGGAATTCGTGTCTCAACTCTTCTCTTTAATAAATTTATGAAAATCGTTCGTTACGAAAATCCAGCGAAGCAAATTGAATTTGGCGCAATCGATGACTCGGGCAAAATTTTCAAACTCCGCGGCGATATCTACGATTCTCCAAAAATTACGGATCAACCGGCTGAGGTCGCGAAACTCTTGGCGCCGATTTCCCCGACGACGATTCTCGGCATTGGTTTGAACTATCGTAAACACGCAGCCGAAAGCGGAGCAAAGGTCCCTGAATATCCGGTGTTGTTCGTGAAAGGTCTAAATACCGTTCAACATCCCAATGACCCCATCGAAATTCCGACATTCCTGAAAAGCGAAGAAGTGGATTATGAGTGCGAGTTGGCAGTGGTGATTGGGAAACGCTGCAAAAATGTTCGCCGCGCCGACGCTTTGAAATACGTTTTGGGTTATACTTGTGGCAACGACGTCAGCGCCCGCGATTGGCAAAAGCAAAAAGGCGGAAGCCAATGGTGCCGTGGGAAGTTCTTCGATACTTTCGCTCCAATGGGACCATGCCTCGTTACCACGGACGAAATCCCGAATCCGAATTGTCTTCAGATTAAAACGATTTTGAACGGAGTCGCTGTTCAGGACTGGAATACGAATGACATGATCTTCGATGTGCCGACGTTAATTGAATTCCTGAGCGGCAGCACCACTTTGCTTCCGGGAACTGTGATTCTGACTGGCACTCCTCACGGCGTTGGCATGGGAAAAAATCCGCCGGTTTATTTGAAGGCGGGCGATCAGGTAACGGTTGAGATCGAAAAAATCGGCAAAATCACCAACCCGGTCAAGCTGGAGACGACAGGTGGGGTGTAGTCCAGGCCGCACCCGCAACTCAGGCGAATTTCTCTTTTTCAAAGCCTTCTCTTGTTTATAGTTGCGGCCAGTGACGCCAGTATTGGCTATCGTTGCTTTGGTCGTGTTCGCTGCCGCGAGTTTTTTCTTCGCGTTGGCGGAATCCTCTCTTTTCGCGTTGAGCAAATGGCAGGTTCGTCAGCTCCGTGAGCGGTTTCCGAGAATGGGTGAACGGGTAGAGAAGCTGTTGGTGGAACCGCAGGATTTGCTGGCTACAATTGTGCTCGGAAATACTTTTTCCAATGCGGCTATGGTTGGAACGGTGTTGTGGATTGCGATGCACGAGAGTTGGCCGATGATTCTAACGTTAGCATTGTTGCTGCTGGCTGTGCTGCTTGCGGGTGAGGTTGCTCCGAAGACACTCGCCGTTCGTGCGCCAGAGTTTTGGGCAATTCGCGTCGCCAGTCCGATGAGCTTATTGCAATGGATCACCCGGCCATTTCGTCAAGTGGTACAAAAAAGTAACAGCGCTTTCCTTTCGTTAATTGTTCCCAAGACCGCGCGCCCGCAGGTTGGTGTTTCTGATGAAGAATACCAGGAGTTACTCGAATTGGCTTATCAACAAGGTACCCTGGCTCAGTCGGAAAAAGAAATCATCCTGCAGATTATCAGCCTGGATCGGCGCACTGCAAAAGACGTGATGAAGCCACGTTCCCAGATGTCAGCGATTCCAGACGATCTCTCCATTGAAGAGATGGTTCAGGCAGCGCGAAAATTCAAACACACCCGGTTGCCGATGTTCGATGAAAGTCTGGATACCATCGTTGGTATTTTGAATACGCGCGCTTTGTTATTGGATCCAAATGTGGATCTCGCAGAGGCGATAGAATTTCCTTCGTTTGTTCCGGAGTCGATGAACCTGTTGCAGTTGTTTAAGAGTTTGCAGAGGCAACAACGCGGTCTCGCATTGGTTCTGGACGAATTCGGAGGCACGGCTGGGGTTGTGACGATGGAGGACATCCTGGCGGAAATCGTCGGCGAGTTGCGTGGGGAAGGAGAGGAAGCGGGTTTTGTTATGGAAAAGGTCAGCGAAGGGAAATGGCGAGTCAGTGGCACCATGCGCATCGATGATTTTTGCCGAGAATACCCGCCGTTGGGGCATGTCGCGGAGGTCGATACGATGGGTGGCTTGTTAATGACTGAACTCGGTGTGGTTCCGGCGCCCGGCGATTCTGTCGTGACGCGTGGTGTTCGGTTAACCGCAGTCCTTGTGGATGAGCGCCGCGTCAAGGAACTAACAGTCGAGCTGTTAAAACGAAAATGATGAATCCTACCACTGCCCTCATCATTACTTTTGCATTTTGTTCTGCGTTGTCGTTCCTGATGTCGGGGATGGAAGCTGGTGTATTTGCTTTAAGCCCCCTTCGAATTCGCCAGTTGCGACGCAAAGGAAATAATCGAGCAGAGACGCTGCTGCGTTTCATGGAGAACCCTGAGAATTTCCTTTTGACGATTCTGATTGGGAATACCGTGGCCAATTTCACTGTATTTGCATTGGCAGCAATGACGTTGCACCAATGGTTCGAAGGGCGCCCGTGGACTGCAGTAGCTGTCTTCTTCGTCGTTGTATTTTTCTTTTATGCTGTCCTGGAATTATTGCCTAAAACTTTGTTCCGTTTGTTTCCAAATCGTCTGACTATGTTGCTGGCCGGGCCATTCCGAGCCATCCATTTTCTTCTTTCGCCGATTGTTGCGGTTGTTTCCTGGATGGCGCGAGCGTTGTCGAAGACTACGGGCGGCAAGAAATTCTCCGGACAACTTTTCGGAAATCGAGAGGAACTCCGATTAGTCATGCAGGAGGCGTCACACGGCCTGAGTTCCGAGGAACGTATTATGATCAATCGTGTGTTGGACTTGCAGACAATGACCCTGCGCAACCTGGCGATCCCGTTACACAATGCCACGATTTTTTCTCCTGCCATGAAAATGTCCGAAGCCTTGGCGCTTGCTCGAGAGAAAAAATTTACTCGTTATCCTGTCGCAGAAAAGGAAGGGAGTCGTCTTCGGGTGAAGGGTATCATTAGTTTAAAGCGGATGCTCTATTCCGAAGAGTTGGACGTTAATAAGACGGTAAGCGGCTATGTTCGTCCCGCCATTTTCCTGAATGAGAATATTCGCCTGGAAGAAGCGATGCGACGCATGCAACGAGCGGGACAGCGTCTTGCGGTAGTTCTGGACGCGCAACAACGTGAAATTGGCATCGTCAGCCTGCAGGACATTTTAAAATCCATCTTTGGTGAGGTTACATTCTGATGAACAGCGGCGAAGTCATTTTGAAGTTGGCGGCAGTCGCGTTGCTGATTTTTCTGAACGGTTTTTTTGTCGCGGCGGAATTTGCGCTCGTCAAATTGCGCGATACTCAATTGGAGCCTTTGGCAAAGAAAGGGGTGGGACGTGCCAAAGCCGCGCGCTATGTCATCGCGCATCTCGATCAATTTCTCAGTGCGGCGCAATTGGGTATCACTTTGGCGAGCCTGGCACTGGGTTGGATTGGTGAGCCTGTTTTCAGCGCGATACTCCATCCGGTGCTTTCAATTCTTCCCGAAGCGTCTCGTCATTATGTTTCCGTTGCGGTTGGTTTTTCGATTTTGACGTTTCTCCATATTGTAACTGGCGAGCAGGCTCCGAAGATGCTGGCTATTCAAAAACCTTTACCAACAGCGTTATGGGTGGCGTATCCGCTAATCTGGTTCTACAAAATTTCTTTTCCATTCATCTGGATATTAAACCATTCATCGCAGTGGATGTTGCGTCGCATGGGGATTGAGTCGGTGAACGAAGGGGAATTGGTTCATTCGGAGGAGGAGTTGCGCCTCATGTTTGCGACATCCCATAAACATTTACAACGATCCGTCCTCAGTCGCGATGTCGTTCTCAATGCGCTTGATTTGCGGAATCGTATCGTTCGGGAAGTGATGCGTCCTCGGCAGGAAATTACCTGTTTCAGTACTGATTTAACGATAGCTGAATGCCTCGACGTGGCTGAGAAAACGCGTTACTCCCGCTTTCCCCTCTGCGTTGAGGGTGACCTTGATAAAACCCTCGGCGTGGTTCATATCAAGGACCTTTATGCGATGCGACTGAAAGCAAAAACCGGCGCCGATCTTGCGCAGGTAGCGAGAAAGTTAATCTACGTTCCAGAAACGGCGCGGCTAGAAAAACTTTTGCAACTGTTCCTTGATCGCAAAATGCATTTTGCAATCGTTGTCGACGAATATGGAACTACGGTTGGTATGGTGTCGCTGGAAAATATTTTGGAAGAATTGGTGGGACAAATTCAGGACGAGTTCGATCAGGAGAAGCCTTTGTTGGTCAAACAGGACGAACAGACCTGGTATATCGATGGTACATTGCCCTTGCACGAATTGAGCGAGCTGGTCGGAGAAGTCTTGGCGGAAGAAGGTATCACCACAACAAGTGGTTTTGTTACGCATCGACTGGGCGGCTTTCCGCGTGTCGGCGATGTTCTGAATCTCGGCAACGCGGAACTGCGTGTGGAAGAAATGTCTGGCCCCCGCGTTGCCCGACTGAAACTGAAGAAAAAGGAAGTCGAAGCAGCGTCCTCTGAGCATTCTCATTAGAGCGCTGCCTCGACTCGAATTTTTTAGCGTTGGATCCGAGCGGAGCCGCCTTTTGCAAATTCCTTAACTTGTTCCACGGTCGACATTGTGGTGTCCCCCGGGAAAGTTGTGAGCAAGGCACCGTGCGCCCATCCGAGTCGAACCGCTTCTTCCGGTGAAGCGCCAGAAAGAAGGCCGTAAAAGAATCCTGCGGCATAACCATCGCCCCCGCCGACGCGATCAACCACATCCAGCTCACATGTCGGCGCCTCAAATGTTTTGCCATTAATCCAGGCGACAGCACCCCAACTGTGTCGGTTGGTGGAGTGGACTTCGCGCAAGGTCGTTGCAACGATTTTAATTTGGGGATGCTTTTTCGTGACGTTCGACATCATGCTGATGAACGCGCTCGAATCGAGTTTGGACTTCGCTGCTACCTCAGGACCAGGGATGCCGAGGCCCAATTGCAAATCTTCTTCGTTGCCGACGAGAACATCGACATTTTTGACGATACGGTCCAACACTGCGACGGCTCGGTCATGTCCACCGGCGATGTTCCAAAGCTTGGCGCGGTAATTTAAGTCAAATGAAACGATCGCACCGGCCGCCTTGGCTGCCTGCATTCCTTCAATGATTACCTCTGGCGTTGTTGCGGAAAGAGCGGCAAAGATACCACCGCTGTGGAACCAGCGGACGCCATCCGCGAAAATGTTCTTCCAGTCGAAGTCGCCGGGTTTCAATTGGGCTGCTGCTTCATTACAACGATTATAAAAAACCACCGGCGGACGAATGCCGTGTCCCTGATCGCTGTAAACCGTTGCCATGTTGGGGCCGTGCACGCCATCATGTTTAAAACGTTTGTAAAAAGGTGTTACTCCCATCGCGCGGACGCGTTCTGCGATGAGGTCGCCAATGGGGTAATCCACCATCGCGCTCGCGAGACCAGTGCGCAGGCGAAAACAATCGGCGAGGTTCGCTGCGACATTGAATTCACCGCCGCTGACGTGAATCTGGCATTGGGTTGCTTTACGAAAAGGAATGATGCCCGGGTCGAGCCGATGGATCAGCGCACCGAGGGAAACGAAATCGAGGGCACCGTCTTGCCGGACCTTCAGGCCGTATTGAGCTTCAGTCGAAGTTTGTTGTGACATGGCCGCAGATTTAAACTGAACGGAAGGAGGACGGGCAAGCAGCTTTTATTGTTCGGCACCGCTCCGCGGTTTTTTTTCGATTAACCAGGGTGTTAGTGACAGGAGTAGAACAACCGCCATAAAAAATGTTCCAGGCAGATTCAGTGGGGTTAGAGTTTTTTTAAAAAACAGTGGTGCCAACGTGTATAAGACTGAAACGGTAACGCTGGTAAGCATTAAGATCTCAGAACCGTAGAACCGCACGCCTTGCCGTGTTCGCAACAGTTGTTTCATGCACGTGCGAACATTAAGTAGTGAAATCAGCCACAAAAGCGGAACAAGCCAGGAAACATTGGCAATCGTTTTTGCAGGTGGTAGATCTCGCGTAATTCCCCGCGCGATTGGCAGTCCCGTTTTTTCAGAAAATAATTCAATAACGAACGAGAGTCCCACAACCAGAAAGCTGATCGCCACGATGTTTTGGATGGGCAGACGTCGTGCCTGAATCTTTAGTGTCACCAACGCAGCGATGACGATGCACCATTCCATCTTTTTTCACTAACAGACCAAAGGTGAAATGACGGTCCAGATGGCATCGCGCACCTTCTCCTGGTTGCTGGTTGCGTCGATAAAGCGAATGCGATCAGGCTCGCTCGCCGCAATCGCTTCGTAACCTTTTTCGACGCGCTCGAAGAAACTGCGATCGGCTTCCTCCATGCGGTCACGTAGCTTTTCGTTGAAGGGCAGGGGAGCGGTTGTCTTTTTTTTCTCTTTCTCGGGCGGGAATAGCAAAGCTTGCCGAGCTTTGCGTCGTTGTTCGCTGACATGAACCGGAACGTGCAGGAACAAAGTCAGGTTTGGTCGAGTGTCTCCAACAGCGAAATCGATAATTTTCTGAACCTTTTCCAAGTCTAGCTGCCGTCCGTATCCCTGATAAGCGAGCGTTGAGTGATAAAAGCGGTCGCAAAGAACAATTTCTCCAGCGGCCAAAGCGGGGCGAATAATCTCTCGAACCAATTGCGCGCGGCTTGCATTCATCAACAGAAGTTCCGTCTCTGAAGTCATCGCGTGATTCGCCTCGCTATGTTTGAGTGTATGCCGAATTTCTTCCCCAATGGGTGTTCCGCCCGGTTCACGCAGGGTGCGAACGGTTCGCCCAAGAGAACGCAATCTTTCCGCCAGCAAAGTAATCTGGGTTGATTTGCCGCTGCCCTCTGTACCCTCGAACGTGATGAAAAGACCTTTCATGAAAAAAATTCAGCGTTTAGCGAACCACGGAACGCTAAACGCTGAATCGCGAAAGTGAAGACGAAATTAACGTTGAGAGACCGGCTTGATCTCCGATTTATCTTTGGACGGGAATTTCTTGTGCAGGAATTCCGCGAACTTATCAATTTCTTCCGCGGTTAATGGGCCGCCTTTCGAATCGAGGAAGGCGGGCATCAGGCTGGTGCCACCGTTTTCCAAATAATACTTCCAATATTCTTTGTTGGTGACTTTGTTAATCTGAGCAAGATTTGGAACCATTTCAGCGCGATGCTCGGAATCGTGGCAGATACCGCAATCAGCGGCGAAGAGTTCTTCGCCGGATTTACCTTTACCCTTTTCCACATGGCAGGTCGCGCAATCGCCTTTGAAAACCATCTGGCGATTGCCCAATGCCTGTTGCATACGTTGCTGCCGAACTTCCTGCGTCGGATCAAAAGGGACATTAATCTTGAGCGTCAAAGTCTGTTGACCTTCCGAGGTATAAACGGTCAGCAGCTTGGAGAACGATCCGCTCTTGCCGGCAAAATTAACGGTGGCGGTGATCGGACCCGATTCACCGGGTGCCATTGGCCATGGATCCTTCGGAAGCTTCGCGACGGTGCAACCGCAAGAAGGCTGGATGTGATCTAAAATAACATTTGTCGACGCCGTATTAGTTACCCAGAAGGTAAATAGATTTGTCGTCTGCAGTGGCTTGGTCGTTACTTCTTTCACCATTGCGTCCCAAACCAGTGGATTGGGACGTGGAGCTGCCGGGGCAGCGGCAGCCGGGTGGTCAGCGTGGCCTTCAGGTGCTGTAGCGACCGGTTTATCCAACGGAACGAGCTGGCCGGGAGGCAGCGGCGGAGGAGGTGGTGGCGGTTGGGCAGCAAACACGGCAGACACCAGGCATAAAGACGTCGCGAAAAGTAAACGCTTCATAACAGTCAAAATAAAGGACCACGGATATTAACAAGGGACGATACCGAATACGACACTATTTTCCGGCTTCTGTTCAATCAAATTTTCTTGAGGCGCGGGCCTTTTGGCGTGTCTTCAATCATCCACCCTTTGGATTTCAGTTCATCGCGAATGGCGTCGGAACGTTTAAAATCTTTTGCCTTCCGGGCGGCCTGGCGTTCCTCCAGCAGGGCGAGCAACTCAGCCGGTGCCTCGGCTTCTTTCTGGGCGCCAATCCCAAATACGGAATCAATCCTTTGCCATGCAGCCAAAGCCGCGGCAGCCTGGGCGGAACTCAACTTGTTTTCGGCCAATAAACGATTTGTTTCGGTGACCCATTCAAAAACCACTCCCCAGGCGCCGGAAACATTCAAATTGGAATCCAACGCTTCGGAAAAGTTCTTTAGCAACGTCGCATCGGCTTCGCCTGTGGCATTTGCGGCGAGGTCACGGAGTTTGCTGAGGCATTCGTCGATCCTGGCCAACGCCTTGCGCGCGCCCTGAAGATTCTCGAGTGTAAAATTGAATTGTTCCCGGTAATGCGCCGTGAGCAGCAGGTAACGGATTTCGCGTCCTGTGAAACCTTTGTTCAACAAATCTCGCAGCGTGAAAAAGTTCCCGAGCGATTTGCTCATCTTTTTGCCTTCAACGAGCAGGTGCGCGCCATGCATCCAGTATTTGACGAATGGCTTACCGTTCTCCTGCACGCCAGCGCCTTCGCTTTGCGCAATCTCATCTTCGTGATGGGGGAAACCCAGATCTTCTCCGCCCAGATGCAGATCGAAACTGGTTCCAAGGCATTTCATGCTCATGGCGCTGCACTCGATGTGCCAGCCCGGACGACCCTCACCCCATGGACTTGGCCAAAACACCTCGCCATCTTCGGGAACGCGTGCTTTCCACAGCGCAAAGTCGGCCACCGATTCTTTCTCGTATTCGTCGCTGCTGACGCGTTCGCCCACGCGCATGCCCTCGAAGTTGAGGTTGACGAGTTGGCCATATTTGCAACCGCAGCCGCGATATTTATCGATACTGAAATAAACGGATCCATCCGCTGCTTTGTAGGCGATGCCACGGGCCACCAACTTTTCAATTAACGCGACAATTTCCGCGATGTATTCGGTGGCGTGCGGAGTCTGAGTGGGAGCTTTGCAGTTGAGCGCCTTTAAATCCTCGAAGAAAGCCGCTTCATATTTGCCGGTGTATTCGCGCAACGTCGTCTTGTTCTCTCGCACGCGTTTGATGATTTTGTCTTCGACATCGGTGATGTTCATCACGTGTTGAACGGCGAAGCCTTTGAACTCAAGGTAACGACGCGTCAGGTCTGCGAAAACAAAGGTGCGAAAGTTCCCGATATGGGCAAAGTCGTGCACTGTCGGCCCGCAGCAATACATGCCAACCTTCCCGGGTGACATGGGGACAAACGGCTCAATGGATCGCGACAGTGTATTAAATATATTCAGGCCCATACGGAAAACGTGCGCGAAGCCTAGCCACGTCACGACAAAAGTCAAATTGGACGAACGCTGTCGAAAAAGAAAACTCCTGTCCTTCTTTTATTGTGCGAGCGAGTAACCCCGACTCTGCAGGTAATTTCGATAATTGGAAACGACCTGCGCCATGGTCAGGTTGTGGCTATTATCGAACTGCGTGCGAGCCGCGTTGAAGGAGAAGGTGTCGTTGGATTCTGCCAGCCACAAACCGCCATGAGGTCCCGGGCCAATGGTGCGATCATGGGTACCCGCGAGAACGCTTGGGAAGGTAAACGTTTGGTTCGTGGAAATTTTTAATGAACGATTCACTCCTTTGAACAAATCACTGTTCATGGTCAGTTGATTGTTTTGGTTGGTCGCGGTGATCGAGTTCACGAGAACCGTGTAAACCACTCCTCTCGGAGCGTTAATCTCAACCTTTTGATAGTTCGTGCTCACGGCGAAGATGTAGGTTTTGTTGGGAGCGTAAGCAACGGTGGTAAATGTATCCGTGGCGACATCATAGACCATTAATCCTCGCAAGACCGCACTGCCGCCTTGCCCTTCACCCATCCCGTGATAAGTGCCGGTGTAATTGTACTCGATAACCTGCGCGCGGACATTCAGCACGAGCAGAAGAACGATAAGACCTAAAAGTTTCTTCATACCAAACCATTGCAACAGACGTGACGTAGGGTTGTCAAATCAGAGTGTGGTGGTCGATGGTGTGGCGATGGATTGCGCTTTTCTGCCGCGATATGCGATCAGGAAAAAGATCAGCACGACCGCGACGGCGACGACGAGCCCGTTCCAGAAGAGCGGCCACTGGGTGCGGTTGTTGTGAGTGGCATATTGAAACCACCATCCCGTGATCAAATAACCCAACAAATTTCCCACCCCACCGTTGACCAGCGATAACAGCGCCTGCGCTCGTGCGCGCCAGGTGGAATCGACGCGTTGATCGAGATAAATTTGCGCCGTGATAAAAACCAGGGTGAACGAAGCTCCGTGCAACAGGATCCCGATCAGCAGCATCGTCGTGGTATCAAAAGCGCTGAAGACATATCGCACGACCCCAAACGCGAGCCCGGCGACAAAAATCCATTTTAATCTCCATTTCAACAGCAACGCGCCGAGGCTGAACATCGCCACCATTTCCGTGACCTGACCCAGGGTCATCCAGGCGCTGGTGTGCTTCAGTCCGAGATCGTGCAGATGTCTCGGCGCATAGGGATAAAATGCCGCGAGTGGAATGCTGAACAGCACCGTCATGATGAAAACAACGCGATGATCGCGATGTTTGAGAAGTTTCAATGCATCAAAACCAAAGCGTTCGTACCATTTAAGATTCACCGCCGATTGCGGTGCTTCCACCTGGGGCAGGAAAAAGGTAAACGCCGCAATCACCGCCCAGGTAATGCTGCCGGTGTAACCGGCATTGGGACTGGCATCGGCGTTGAGCAAACTGATGATACAGGCGCCCGCCATCCATCCGAGGGTGGCCATTCCGCGAATCGGACCGAATTCCTTGCGCGCATCTTCGAGCCGGGCGAAAACAATCGTCGAAGAGATACTCCATGTCGGTGACGAAAAGAAGGCCTGGAGTTGAATCAGAGCCAGGACCGTCCATGCACTGGCGTGAAACTTAATAGCGGTGGTCGCGATGGCCATTGTGGCCGCAGTTCCGAGACATAAACCTCGCAGCACTTTCACAGGTGAAGCATGCCGATCCGCCATCGCTCCGAAAATCAAAGGGGAAACAAAAGAGGCGATAGCGGACGTGGCAAAAGCGTAAGGACGGATGGCGTCGAGTCCGTAAGCGCTCAGGACGTTGCTCAACGGAACCGTCCACATTGCCAGCGCGGCTCCCTGGAGGAAGAACAGCGCGACCAATTCCATGTATTCCGCAAACCGGATCGATCTCAGCACGGGGAAAGAAGATACAGGTGTCCGAAAATATCAAGTTTGATCGCGAGACGAATTGAGTTCTGGAAACGTTTCGGGATGCCAAAACGAAGCTGCGAGGGGTGCCGGAAATGTTTCCGGGTGTCGAAACGAAGCTGCGAGGGGTGTCGGAAATGTTTCCGGGTGTCGAAACGAAGCTGCGAGGGGTGTCGGAAATGTTTCCGGGTGTCAAAACGAAGCTGCGAGGGGTGTCGGAAACGTTTCCGGGTGTC
>CBHTTJ010000122.1:0-18809 GCA_966095605.1 uncultured bacterium
AGCCATAAAGTGAACCGTACGAGCCAACCATAGCACGCGAGGTGCCATGAGAAATTAGGCTGGCGCAGGTGGGGCTTGGGGATGCGACGCAGGCGGCTCTGGCCGCTGTTTTACTCCGTTCGCTGGAAACCAAACCGGCGTTCTCATGTTAAGTTTTGCGGGGAGTCTGAAAGTTTTAATGGCATTGGAACGCGACTGCGCCTTGGAAGCTTCTTAAACGTCGCCAGCGTCTCCTCTGATTTTCCTAGCCTTCAGTCAGTTTGCGAAGCGGGGGCGGGCGTGTAGTTTTTCTTAGGACCTGTTGTTGTCTGGCAGGCGAATCGGCGAGGTGTCAGGTCAGGGACTCGTGGAACTCGTCCGTCCGGTATCATCAACAGGTTCGAGGAGGAACCAAGATGCTTGCTGCACAGAAAATCGTTTTCCAAAATCCCGTCTATAACCGGTACTTCGCCGATCCGTTCGTCTGGAAGCATAACGGCAAATATTATGCCGTCGGCACCGGCCCGCTCGGCACGGTGCAGGATATCGTCCAGGAAAGTGACCTCAGTAGTCGCAAAATCAATGGCCGCGATTATGCCATTTCGCCCTGGTTTCCGATGACATGGTGCATTGGCGGTTTCATGTTTCATGCTTTCGGACCAACCGAAGCTAGATAAGCCGCCCCGAAAAGACCTGCATCCGATCCAAGTTGGGAATTTTCAAAACTGACCTGTCCGAAGGCGATCGGTTGCGCCCACTTCTTTGCCTCTTTGGAGATGGCGTTTAAAAATTGTGCCGCCGGACCAAACACGCCTCCGCCAAAGATCATTTTTTCAGGATTAAAGATGCTGATCAGATTTGCCGCCGCCATTCCCCAGTGCTCAATCGCTTGTTGAAAGGTTTTCATCGCGACCGTGTCTTTAGTTTTGTAAGCGTCGAAGACATCGTGAGCCGTAAATCCCTTTTTGCTCCCTAAAACGCCCCGATAGTTTTTTTCTGCTTTCAAAATCTCCCGAGCCATTTTGGCAATGCCTTCGCCGGAAGCGTGATGTTCAAAGCAACCGCAGAAAATATATTCCTTCCGAAATGGACGATCCAACGCCAGCCATCCCACCGCACCCGCGATATCATGAGCCCCGCGCAAAACTTCTCCGTTGATCAGCACGCCCGCGCCAATGCCGGTTCCGACGGCGATGAAAATGGCATTGGCGCAATTCTTCGCGGCACCTTGCCATGTTTCGCCTAAAATGTAACACGCACGGTCGCTGTCGATCTTTACGGAAATTTTCTTTCCGACGATGCCTTCGATTTCTCGACGCAGAGGATAATTTTCCCAACCGGGAATATTGGGAGCCCAGACGGTGCCGGTCTTTTGGTGCGCAATGCCCGGAACAGAAATTCCAATGGAATCGATCGCGATGTCTTTTATTTTTGCCATCGCGAGGAAATGCGCGATCTGATCGGTAATCAAACGGCCCACTTGTTTGCCTGTGCGTTTTTCGAGAGGAGTCACGGTGCGGCCAATGGGGGTGCGACTTTTGAAAACGGCCCCGGCCAATTTTGTTCCGCCAAGATCGAGCGCGATTACAGCCATGCGGAGAAACTGAACGGACGAGAAAGGATTTCAAATCTCTTTTTTTCGACAGTAGCAGCCGATGTGAGTCGGCTCTAAATTTTTTGCGTTACGGCGCGAGATTTGAGCCAACTCAGGTTGTAAGCGTGCAATTCGTCACCTCATTGTCTCTCAGAAGTTGCCGTCGTGCCTTAGCCGGAACGATTCAGTTGAGACACGAATTTCACGAATTTTCACGAATTAAAAACGAGCTTTCGTTGCTTTTAACCCTGACAATTGCTCGTACCATTTGGTGCGCATAAGGAAGAAACTCGCACCTTCTTCTTGTTCCGAAAAATTCGTGTTAATTCGTGAAATTCGTGTCTCACCTTCTGCATCGTTCCGGCTTAGTGCTGAAAACAAGAGGAACCACGATGTTTGCCAGAGATTGCGCCATCGCGCGCAGACGTAACGAAGGGACCGCGATGTTTCTAGAGTGGTACCGGCCTTACAGGCCTCGAGCCAATTTCTAGAATTCATTAACCCAGGCCGCCGCTCGTCGGACTCGCTCCAGCCTGGGCTTTCACATAACGGGCCTTTAGCCCTGTTTAAACGTCCTAAAGAAAAAGCTTCTGAATATCGCGCAGCACTTCGATTAATCGATCGATCTCGGAGCGGGTGTTATAAAAGTAAAAACTCGCGCGGATGGTAGATTCGACGCCGAGCTTTTTCATCAGAGGCTGATTGCAATGATTGCCACCACGTAGAGCGACTCCATTTTCGTTGGCGATCGTCACGACGTCGTGGGAGTGAATTCCTTCCAAAAGAAAACTCACCAGCCCTGCGCGATTCGTTTTCGGGCCGAACAAACGAATGTTGTTTAGCTTTGAGAGTTGTTCATAGGCGTAATTGGACAACTCTTCGTCATATCGACAAATGTTCTCGCGCCCAATGGATTCAAGATAATCAATCGCGGCGCCGAGTCCGATGACGCCGGAGATATTTGGTGTGCCGGCTTCGAATTTATGTGGTGATTGTTTCCAGGTGCTTTCCTGAAAATCGACCGTGGCAATCATGTCGCCGCCGCCTTGATAGGGAGGCATCGCGTTGAAGAGTTCCTGTCGGCCGTATAAAACGCCCACACCTGTGGGGCCACACATCTTGTGACTCGAGAATGCGAGGAAATCGCAGCCGATAGCCTGGACGTCCAACGGCCGGTGACCCGCACTTTGAGCGGCGTCGATTAACGTCGTTACGCCATGCTGCTTCGCTTTGGCGCAGAGTTCAACAATCGGATTTATCGTCCCCAAAGTGTTGGAGATGTGAGTCAACGCGAAGAGTTTTGCGTGAGAGAGCAGGGGAGTTACCGTGGATAAATCGAGCACGCTATCGTTTGCCAGAGGAACATACTTCAAGATGGCCCCGGTTCGTTTCGCGAGCAGTTGCCACGGTACGATATTGCTGTGATGTTCCATCTCCGTCAGGAGAATGGTGTCACCGGATTTAAGATTTTGAGTTCCCCAGGTTTGCGCAACGAGGTTAATGCTTTCGGTGGTTCCGCGAGTGAAAACAATTTCGGCGTCAGAGCGGGCCTTAATGAATTTTGTTACGCGCGACCGGGTGCCTTCATAGGCCGCTGTGGCGCGATTACTTAATTCGTGCACGCCGCGATGGACGTTGCTGTTGTCGCGTTCGTAAAAGTTCGTTACGGCATCGATGACGATCTGCGGCTTTTGGCTGGTCGCGGCGTTGTCGAGATAAACAAGAGGATGCCCGTGCACTTCCTGTTGCAGTGCCGGGAAATCGTTTTTGAGATGAGGCGACAGAGCCATCAAGGCGTTTCCATCTTGAATTGAGCTTTGATAAACTTGCGAAAGAGATCGATTTCCTCCTCCACAATGGTGTGCGCCTTTTGATACTCATGCCAATCGATCTGCAGGCCTGCTGCTTTTAATCCTTCCACAGACTTTTTGACTTCGACGAAAGGAACGAGTGTGTCCTGCGAACCATGGGTAATGAGGAACTTTTGTTCAAAAGCCAGGGGTGAACGTTCGCTGATTAGTTTGGCAGGTTCATGAGGCCAGCCGCTGATCGCGATCAGGCCGGCGAGTCGATGGGGATAACGACATCCCATTTCAATCGTCATGAGGCATCCCTGGGAGAAGCCAAGTATCATGGTTTCTTCGCTTGGAAAACCTTTCCCCCGCAGATCATCGAGGAGTTCCACGAGAAGTTCACGGCTCCGTTTGATTCCAGACCCGCGGTTTTCGTAAATATCAAACCAGGAATAGCCGGTGTAATATCCGTCGGGTGCATTGACCAACAGATAATTCAGCCAGGGGAGACGCAAGGCGCTCGGGAGCCAGCGATAACCGTCCATACTGTCGCCGAGTCCATGGAGAACAACGAGGAGTCGACGGCTTGTTTTGTCCTGGGCGGCAATCAGTTCGGTATCGAGCATGAGAAACTAATTACCCAAATGGCGCGGCTGGCAAAGAGAAATTCTTGGATGGAGTCTGTTGTTCTTGTTTTTGCCCTCGATCAGGGCAGCGGAATTGTCCCTAAATCGCGCTTTTTGTCGGTTGACACTTCCCTGAACCAAACTTATCCTCCCCCTCCCTTTAAGACTGATGGGCACAACACCCCATCTTTGATCCGGAAAGGAAGTGAATTTAATTGACTGAAATCAGATTAAAAAAAGGCGAGTCCGTAGATAAGGCGTTGCGCCGGTTGAAGAAGAAAATCGACCGCGAAGGTACGCTGAAAGAAGTGCGTAATCATCGGCATTATGAAAAGCCGAGTGAACGTCGCCGTCGCAAGGAAAAAGCCGCGCGCTTTTCCGCGATGCTTAGCGCTCGCTATGCAGATCTGTAAATCATTTTGATTTCACCAAGCCGAGTGTGGTTCATTCTACACTCGGTTTTTTTGTAGTCCGAGTTGGGGGGAACTTTGAGCGACATTGTTTCCTCCTATAACGTCCGATATGTATTCCTTTTCAACCTGTTGGAATTCTCACCGCCACACCGACGGTCGTGCGATGTTGCGGGAGATTCGCGATCTCGGTTTTGATTACGCCGAGTTAAGTCATGGCATTCGCATGACTTTGATCCCCGGAATCTTCGAAGCAGTGGATGCGGGGGAAATCAAGATCTCGTCGCTGCACAATTTCTGTCCGCTCCCCCTCGGCGTTCTTCATCCGGCTCCCAATCTTTATAAATTTTCCTCCACCGATAAGCGGGAGTGGGAAAGCGCCTATAAACATACCGTCAAAACCATCGAAACCGCTGGCCGGGTCAAGGCACCTGTCGTCGTTCTTCACATGGGACGCATCGATATGCGTGTTTACACCGAGCGCCTTGAAGAAATGGTGGAACGTGGCGAGCGCGAAACCGACAAGTATCAACGTCTTTGTGATGAGGTCTTCGAAAAGCGTGAAGCCAAGAAGGAAAAGGCGGTGAAGCTCGCCAACCAGATGTTGGAGCGGTTGATCCCTGTTGCGGAAAAACATGGCGTTAAACTTGGAGTCGAAAACCGTGAAGCCCTGGAAGAAATTCCGTTGGACAGCGACTTTCGCTTTTTCTTTAAAGAATTTCCCAGTCCGACCGTTATTTACTGGCACGATTGCGGACATGCTCAGATCAAAGAGAATCTTGGATTCATTAATCATCGGTTTCATCTTGAGAGCCTTGCCGGTCGACTGGGAGGCTTTCATGTTCACGATGTAAAAGCGCCCGCGCGAGACCATTGCGCGCCGGGCACGGGTATTATTAATTATGCGGACCTGAAGCCTTTTGTGAAACCGGAGCATATTAAAGTATTCGAATTGCATCCATCGTTGCCGGTTGAAGAAATCAAAACCGGCATCGCGCATCTTAAATCCATCTGGGGACCTGAGTGAGCGCGCCAAAGAAAATCCTGAATATCAGTGCGCGTCTCTTGATTTGCGCGTTCTTGCTCGCGTGGATTTTTCATTCGATTTTCATGAACGAAGGCAAGTTTGCCTTCGAAGCGCAGGGCAAAAACTGGTCCAGCCTGGCACGGGCTGAACAGTGGAAGATGGCTTGGACCATCGGGCCGCAGGAACTATGGGGAACATTGCGACTGATTCACGTTAACTCGTTCGTTTTGTCGCTGGTGTGCGTGGTGGCGACACTGCTGATCGGCGTCTTACGTTGGCGGATGATTCTGGAAGCGCAGGGGTTGCACTTGTCTTTTCTACGCGCCACGGAAATTTCTTTCGTGGCCCAATTTTTTAATTCTTTTCTGCTGGGTTCTACCGGCGGTGATTTGATGAAAGCGTTTTACGCGGCGCGCGAAACGCACCACAAAAAGACCGAAGCTGTTGTCACCGTTTTCATTGATCGTTTGCTGGGGCTATGGTCGATGCTGGCGTTCGCTTCCATCATGTTATTGCCGAATTTGTCGCTGCTTTCAGCGTCGACGGCGACGAAAGATTCCGAGACCGCAGTCGCAGCCTTGCGCATGGCGGCACTGATCATTATTGGGATGCTTGTTTCCTGTAGCGGTTTCCTGGTGTTGGCGCTTTGGGGTGGTGTTTCAAATCGATGGCCGAATGCGCGAGTCTTTTTGCGCAAACTTCCAAAAGGAGATCATCTGGAACGGTCTCTGGATTCATGCCGTGTCTTTGGGAAGCAACGGACGCTTCTCTTAAAAAGCGTTGTGCTATCAATGTTGCTGAATGCCCTCTGCGTGGTGCAGGTCATTGTTCTCGGGAATGGATTGAATCTTACCATCCCCTCTCTGGCCTTGTTCGCCATAGTTCCGATGATTACATGTATCTCCGCCTTGCCGATTACGCCGAGCGGTCTGGGTGTGCGCGAAGGGTTGTTTGTCAGTATTCTGGCTCTGCCACAAATCGCGGTCGGGAAAACGGAGGCACTTTCTCTGTCTCTGTTGACATTTGCCGGTGGGTTATTTTGGAGTATTGGTGGCGGTCTGGTTTATTTCTTTCTCCGTGATCGAGAACATCTTGGCGATATCGCCAAAGAGCCTGCCAACGCGGACGAATAACCAGCTTCTCCCCTCGAGAAACTTTCCTGCCTTAACGCCCGCTTAAGGTCCCTTTCGTTAGACTGGGACCCATGAAGACAACCTCTCTGATCAACCTGCAGATGAAGTTTGTTGTCGTGGTGCTGGCTTTGCCCCTGGGAAGTCATGCCGCAACCTTCAGCTCCACCCAACCCGACGCGACGGTCGAAATGACCCGTGATAGCAATGCGAATACGACGAAAATTCAAGTCACAGCCCCGTTGAACAATGTCTGGATTCTCCAGAAGTCCTCGGACCTGAAGGAATGGACGGAGGCGGCCGTGATCAAGGTGCATAACGGTTCGTTTGCGAAGCGGTTCGATGTGAACCTGGAGGCCAATGTTTTTTATCGTTCCTTCTATGATACCACTCGGCAAACGGCTTTGAGTACCGTCGAGAATGCATTGTTGCTTCCGGCAAGCTCTTTCAATTACGCCTCTCCAACCCTTCCGCCGAGTTTCTTTGTGCAGCCAATCCTCGCACAGGACAACATGCCAGGAACCAATGTGACGACCGACCTTGGCGCCACGTTGGGACGCGTTTTGTTTTACGATAAACGGCTTTCCCTGAACCAAACCGTTTCGTGCTCGTCATGTCATCAGCAAAGCCATGGGTTTTCTGATCCACGCCAATTCAGTGTGGGATTCAACGGAGGTCTTACCGGACGCAATTCCATGGGCTTGAGCAATGCGCGCTGGTATCAACGTCGCCATTTCTTCTGGGATGAACGGGCGAATACTCTTGAAGACCAGGTTTTGCAACCAATCCAAAATTCAACAGAAATGGGAATGACGCTGACGGCGCTCACCAATCGACTTGGGACAGAACCATTCTACACGAATCTGTTCCAAAAAACGTTTGGCACCACCAACGTCACCACGGATCGGATTTCCCGCAGCCTGGCGCAATTTGTTCGTTCGATCATTTCAGTGAATTCCAAATATGATGCCGGGCTGGCCAGCAACTTTGCCAACTTCACGGCGCAGGAGAATCTCGGACGCCAAATCTTCTTCGGCCAGGTCGGTAATGCCACTTGCGCGGCATGTCACGGCACTGACAACTTCGTTCCCGGTCCAGCTATTAATAACAACGGACTGGAGTTTCCGTTCGTCGATAAAGGACTTGGCGGTATCACCGGGTTGGCCACGGACGACGGTTTATTCAAAGTGCCGTCGTTGCGTAATATCGAGTTGACTGGTCCTTACATGCATGATGGGCGGTTTACGAATCTGGAACAAGTGGTGGAATTCTATAATTCGGGCGTGATTGATAATCCGAATCTTTCTCCCCCGTTGCGCAATCCGCCCGGGCTTCCTCCTGGACCGAGACGTTTAAATCTCACGACCCAACAAAAAGCAGCGCTTGTTGCATTTCTGAAAACATTAACCGACACATCTCTCGCCACGAATTCAAAGTGGTCGGATCCTTTTAATTACGGCGACTAGAACCAGCTTCATAAGCAGGGGGAGGCGCGTTGCCAGAGGTTTGGCGCTGAGGCGGGGCGCGAGGAGGGCGAATATCCGCACGGATCTTCAACCGACGAGCAACGCCGCCTCAGCTTGATCGTCCGCATTGTCCTCGCGTGTTACGAAGGATCGGCCGCATTAAATATTGGACCTGGCCATAAAAACCTCATTGCCAAACCGGCAAAAGATTCAATACCGTGCCCGACATATGACGTTTTCCTTTTTGTCGCGGTTTTCGCTTGTTGCTTTGCTCGCTATGGGAACCAATGCTTTCGCCTTCGAAATTGTCGGACATCGTGGTGCTTCGTTTGATGCTCCGGAAAATTCACTCAGCTCCATGAAGCTGGCATGGAAGCAAAAGGCGGATGGAATCGAAACCGACATTCATCTTTCCAAGGACGGCAAGATTGTCGTGATGCATGATTACGACACAAAACGCGTTGGGGATATGGACAAGAAGATTGCCGACAGCACCTGGTCGGAATTGCAACAGGTCGACATTGGTAAATGGAAAGGCGCGCAGTTCGCCGGCGAACGCATCCCCACGCTCGATTCGTTCTTCGCCACGATCCCCAACGGCAAATGTATCTTCACGGAGTTGAAGCTGAAAGATTCCGTCACCGGCGCTGAACTGGAAAAGAAGAAAGCTATTCTGGATGAGCTCGACAAAGCGATGACTGCCTCTGGCAAAAAGCCAAAACAGCTCCGCATCATTACGTTTCATTACGAACTCGGCAAAGCCGCGAAAGCAAAGTTTCCGAAGCATCCGGTTTATTGGCTGGTCGGTTACACCAAAGATAAGAAGACCGGACAGTTTCCGGACATTGATGACCTTATCGCGAAAGCCAAGGCCGCGAACTATGATGGTTTAGATATTCAATCCGGCTTTCCGATCGACAAAGCCTTCGTCAAGAAGGTCCATAAAGCGGGTTTGAAACTCTACACCTGGACGGTGGATGACCCGGAAGTCGCGCGTGCCGAAAAGAAGGCGGGCGTCGATGGCATTACCACGAATCGTCCTGAATTCCTGCGCGCCGCGTTGAAATAGTTTTACACGCTCGAAGCGCACCGTGCTGCGATATGGCTGCGCCGTTTCTCGAATTCCGAAGCATTGGCAAACGTTTCCCGGGTGTTCTCGCCCTGGACAACGTTGGCTTTTCCGTGGAGCAGGGGAGTTGTCATGCTTTGATTGGCGAGAACGGCGCGGGCAAAAGCACGATTGGAAAAATCCTCGCCGGTGTTTACACGGCGGATGATGGGGAAATCTTCCTTAACGGCGAGCGTATCGTCCCGAGCACACCGTTGATGGCACGCCAGCTTGGCGTCGCCATGGTTCATCAGGAACTGGCGTTTTGTCCCAACCTTTCTGTTGCCGAAAATCTCTGCCTCGGTGACATGCCGCAGCACGGCGGTTTGCTGGATCGCAAGGAAATGCGTCGTCGTGCACAAAGTATGTTGGATGAAATCGGCGTGCATATGGACGTGACGCAGCCGATCTCGAATCTTTCTACGGGCCAGGAACAGATGATCCAAATTGCCGCCGCTCTCGGGACCAAGGCAAAGATCATCGTGATGGATGAACCTACGAGTTCGCTTTCCGCAGGCGAAAGCGAGCAGTTCTTTAAACTTCTCGGTGATCTCAAGAAGCGCGGCGTCACAGTGATCTATGTTTCCCACCGTATGGAGGAGATTTTTCGGCTGTGCGACGCTATCACGGTGTTGCGCGATGGCCGTCACGTGGTGACGGAAAAAATTGTGGATACGAATCCCGAGCGATTGATTCAACAGATGGTGGGACGCGAAGTTGTTTTCCATACGCCTAAACATCTGAGTGCGACACCGGGAGCCGAATTGCTCCGAGTCGAAAACCTTTCTTCTCCTGGGAAATTTTCTAAAGTCAGCTTCACGCTCCGCGCGGGAGAGGTGCTGGGCCTTGCGGGTTTGGTCGGCGCCGGTCGCAGTGAAGTGGCTCAAGCCATTTTTGGACTCGATCCTCATTCGACGGGCGACGTGTCTATCGACGGTAAGAAACTTCCTGCTCACGACGTCGACGCGGCTTTGGGCGCTGGCCTTGGACTTCTTCCTGAAGATCGGAAACGTCTTGGCCTGATTCTTTCGATGAATTGCCGGGAGAACACCTCGATTGCTACGCTCCAACGCTTTGCCAGATTTGGCTTTATTCGTTCCGACGAGGAGAAGTCAATCGCCCGAAAGTATGCTGAACGTCTCCGCGTCAAAACGCCTTCGCTCGAAACAATCATCGCCACCCTGAGCGGTGGTAATCAGCAAAAGATTGCTCTGGCGAAGTGGCTCGTCCGCGAATGCAAGGTCCTGATCGTCGACGAACCGACCCGCGGCGTGGATGTCGGGGCGAAAGCGGAGATTCACCAATTGCTCGATGAACTTGCCTGTCAGGGAATGGCCATCCTTCTCATTTCCTCGGAACTCCCCGAGGTCATGAACCTATCCCGACGCATCCTCGTGATGCGCGGGGGTGCAATTGCTGGAGAAGTTCACCGGGAATCATTCTCGCAACCGAATCTTATGCGCTTGATGGCGGGCATGCAGGAAAAGGCGGCCTGAAAGGTGGCCTCACCAAGTTGTTGCTCGGACAGAAATTGGGTTGTCAGGCTTGGAATCCCGAAGTGTCTTGTCGTTTCGTTGGAAGTGCCGACGTTGTCAGGCCCTTCGCAGTAGTCGAGCATCGACAAAACAAGGGATGAATCTAAACTCTTCAAACGATGTCGCAACCAACCATCACCGGCGTCGAATGGGATCGAATTGATAAGTTCCTGTTTTCGGAAAGGAATCATCTTTTCCTTCGCTGGTTTTTGCACCTCATCTTGGCAATTCTTGCTCCGGTTCTCGCAGCATGTCTGCACTCCTATTCTGTGATGCAGCGGGGATATAGATTTTACAACGCCGAACTGTGGCTTTTGATCGACGGGGGTGACCGCTTTGCGGACTGGAGGAAAGAGATGCTGATTTCGATGGCAATTAAAATGGGTTTTAGTTTCCTGGTTCTGTGGATCGGTATAAAAACACCGGCGAAACGATGGCTTCTTTGGTGTTTGTGTATCGCGGTGTGGATGTTATTGGCCCGTTTTGGGGAGGTGACGATCAGGTAAAGCGCATCCGCTGATATGGACATTATATTTGTGTTTCTATCGTTCGCGGCGATCGCACTATTTGTGCGTTTGATTTGTGCCTCCTTTTGCCCTGACATATCCAGAGATATCCGGAAACGTCCTCTTTTTCATCTCATCTGGGGTGTCTAATTACCAACGGTGTTTACGAGATTTATTAGAACGACGGCAACTCCTTTCGGAATTGCCGTCGTGCTGAATCTATTTAGAAACCTTTTGAAACCGATTACGCCCCAAACTTATCGAACATCTTCGCGTTCGCTTGCATCAGGCGGATCAGATACTTCGCTTCAAAAACACCAAGTGAACCGGTGTTCGCGCCCGTTTCGGTGAAACGTTGTAGTTTGTCAGAACCGGAGTAAGGCGAATGCAACAAGACCGGTTGTGGATGCCAGGAATGACCTTTCACTTTGCATGGTGTCGAGTGGTCGCCGGTGATAGCAATCACATCGAGTTTTTTGCCGAGGAGAATCGGGAGCGCGGCGTCGAATTCTTCGATTGCCTTCTTCTTCGCCTCGAAGTTGCCGTCTTCACCATACTTATCCGTGTATTTGAAATGGATGAAGAAGAAATTGTAGTTCTCGTACTCGGCGGCGAAACGTTCCATCTGTTCGCGGATCGTCTGCGGACCTTCGATCTTGGTCATGCCGACTAATTGAGCCAGTCCTTTATACATCGGGTAAACCGCGAGACAGGCCGGCTTCAATTTATAACGTTCCTGGAATGTTGGGATCGCCGGTTGATGGGCGATACCGCGCATGAGGAAACCATTCGCCGGTTGCTTGCCTTTGAGCAGGGGAAGGGCGGCTTTGTAGAAATCGTTGACGAGTTTGGCCGCTTTCTTTTGCTTTAAAGATTTTTCGTTTTGCGCCTTCACGCTGAGAATTGGAAGCCCTTCGCGATTTGGATCAGAATCCGTCAGAGGTCCTTCCAAACCTTTGCCACGGAAAACCACCACGAAACGATGTTCTTTGCCCGGTTGAATAATCACCTGGGTGTCACCGATCTTTTTGATCTTGCTGGCGAGAATGGCGCACAGTTCTTCGCATTTTTCCGTGGGAATACGGCCTGCGCGACGATCGGTGACGATTCCTTTGTCGTCGAGTGTGCAGAAGTTGGCGCGGGCGGCAACGTCGCCAGCTTTCAATTCAATGCCAAGCCCAAGCGTTTCGATGACGCCACGGCCGACCTGAAATTCGAGTGGATCATAACCGAACAAGCCCAGATGGCCGGGACCGCTGCCAGGAGTAATTCCGGGAGCGACCGGGATCATGCGACCCTGCGCGGAATCTTTGGACAGCGCGTCAAGGTTCGGAGTGCGCGCCGCTTCCAGCGGAGTCATGTAATTCTGTTCTTTGGTGGCGATGTCGCCGAGGCCGTCGAGGACGACGAGCGCCATTTTAGGTTTGGTATCGAGGGTGAGTTTTGCGTATTCAGCGTCGAGGTTCATAAATTCAAAAATCGTTGATATCGGTTGTGCGGCAAAAAAACACGAAGGGGCACTCATGCACACGAAGTGGGAAAGATTCAAGTGCCTCTTTCCGGATGAGCCAGCCTTCGGTGACTTAAATGAACATCGAAGATTGCTGCGAACTACTGCCGCCCTTCGCGTCCATTTGTGTGCATTCGTGGTTTTACCGCCATTGCACGAGCGCGGATATTGGAGACAAATACGCCGAAACGTCAACGGCGATTGCGTGAAAAATGGGTGACACAACGGGGTGGCGGTTTGCTGGGCGAGGCCGTTGACGCCTGAAGGATTCCCCGATATTTACATCCGTCATTAATAAATTTATTGTGTATAGCGTCTCCTTCATCTCTTTGTGGATGAGTGAATAACGTTTGCTCTCAGCCGTTCAGTTTTTTAGTGACGTCGGCGGCGAGAGTGGAAAAAAACAGCAACACGAGTTAAGGCATCAGATGAATCGGCTGCTCATCGGATTTTTGGCTGCGCTATTTTTGTTGATCGGGGTGGGCTTCCTTTCCTGGCGGAATAGCGTCCGTCTGGCTGAGACGCATCGGTTGGTCGCGCATACCCACGAAATCCTGCAGAACCTTGAAGACTTGCAACGGAGGTTGAGCGATGCAGAGGCCGGGCAACGCGGCTTTCTTCTGACGGGGGAAGAATCATTTTTGGCACCGTACAAAGGAGCGCTTAAATCGGTAAGGGAAATGGTGGTGACTTTAAAAACGGTGACCGCTGACAACCCCACCCAGCAGAAAAGCCTGGAGGAAATGGGACCTTTGATCGAGCAGCGCATTGAAATAATGGATCGACGTATCCACACCCGGCGAACCGAAGGCCTTGCGTCGGTGACAACTCCCACGGTTCTTCGGGAAGGCGAACAATTGATGAATGACATTGGACGGCTTAACGACCGAATGGAGGAAGAGGAAACCCGTTTGTTGCAGATTCGGCGCGCTGCCGCGGAGGAGACGTTTCAAAGATTTGCTCGAATTGGATCCGTCGCAGGCATTGTCAGCGTGGTGATCTTCGCTCTGATTTTTGCGGCGTTGATGCGCGAAAATGCCAATCGGCGTGAAAGTGAGAAAGCTTTAGCGGCATCTGAGCTCCGTTTTCGGTCATTGACGGAGAATGTAAAGGACTACGCTATTTTCATGCTTGATTCAGAAGGCAAAGTCGCAACCTGGAGCAAAGGAGCAGAAAAATTTAAGGGATATAAGAGTGAAGAAATTATTGGGAAACACTTTTCCACTTTTTATCCGCCTGAAGATTTGGCTGCAAAAAAGCCTGAACGGGAGCTTGGAACTGCCCTGGCAGAAGGCCGCGTTGAAGACGAAGGATGGCGGGTGCGAAAAGATGGGAGTCGCTTTTGGGCTTACGTCACGATCACCGCTTTGCGGGATAAAGATGGGAATTTGCTCGGCTTTTCAAAAATTACCCGCGACATGACCGAACGGAAAAAAGCCGAGGAAAAACTGAAGGAGACCGTTGACGAATTAAACCGGTCGAATGCAGAACTCGAGCAGTTTGCCTATGTAGCCTCACACGATCTGCAGGAGCCATTACGAGCTGTCAGCGGTTGCGTGCAGATTCTGCAACGTCGCTATACCGACAAACTGGATGCGAAGGCCTCTGAGCTGATTCAGCACGCCGTGGAAGGTTCTGTGCGCATGCAAACATTGATCAATGATTTGCTCGCATATTCCCGTGTGAGTTCAAAAGCTCAACCGCTTGAAGAAGTTGATAGTGGAAAAGTGCTCAAAAATACGTTGTTGAACCTGCGTGCTGCGATCGAAGAAAGTCATGCCCAGGTCATTTATAATGGGTTGCCCGCCGTCTTCGCCGATCCGGCTCAACTGTCACAATTATTTCAAAACCTCGTGGGCAACGCCTTGAAATACCGGGGAGATCTTCCGCCGGAAATTCGTGTCGATGCCGTTCTCGAGGATGACGCTCATTGGCGCTTTGCCGTTCGTGACAATGGCATCGGCATTGAACCGCAATATTTTGAACGCATTTTCCGTCTGTTCCAGCGATTGCATACGCGCCGCGAATACACCGGCACCGGGATCGGTTTGGCGCTTTGCAAAAAAATCGTTGAGCGACATGGCGGTCGTATCTGGGTGGAGTCTAAACCTGAGAAAGGATCAACCTTTTACTTCACTTTGCCGGCAATAAAAAAACTATGAGCGCACCTATGAGACCAATTGAAATATTAATGGTGGAAGACAGTCCTACTGATCGCCTGATTACCGAAGAAGCATTGGCCAATGCGAAATTGCTGAACAACCTCAACGTCGTGGAAGATGGCGTCGAAGCCATGGCGTATCTCCGCAAGGAGGGCAAATACGCGGACAAACCAACACCCGATATCCTGCTGCTCGACCTCAATCTGCCGCGGAAAGATGGGCGGGAAGTGCTGGCGGAGGTGAAAGGAGATCCGAAATTGAGAATGATTCCCGTGGTGGTGCTCACCACCTCAAAGGCTGAGCAGGATGTCGTGAAAGCATACGGCCTCCATGCGAACTGTTATATTACCAAGCCGGTGGACTTCGAATGTTTCACGCAAGTGGTGCAGGCCATTCAAAATTTCTGGTTCAGCGTCGTGACTTTGCCCAATGGATCCTAAAATCATCCGTGTTCTATTGATTGAGGATAATCCGACAGACGCCTTGTTGTTGGAGGAAAGTCTTCAGGATGCGGAGTGGGCTCGCTTCGAGTTCACGCGGGCGGAGCGACTCGGCGACGGTTTGCGGTTGCTCCATGAAAATTCCTACGATGTAGTCTTGAGCGATCTTGGGCTTCCCGACAGTCACGGGATGGACACTGTTCGCCTATTACACCGGGCGTGCCCCGACTTGCCGATTTTTGTGCTAACGGGTTTAGCCGATGAGGCATTGGGTGCGAGCGCCATGCAGGAAGGGGCACAGGATTATTTGGTGAAAGGGCAAACCGATACGGTGACCCTCGTAAGGGCAATGCGTTATGCGATCGAACGGAAGAGGACTGAAAACGAACGGGATCGGTTTTTTAAGTTGTCCCTGGACATGCTGTGCATCGCCACAACGACCGGTTACTTCAAGCGGCTGAATCCGGCATTTGAAAAAACGTTTGGTTATGATGCTGAAGAATTACTTTCCAAACCTTTTCTTGAATTTGTACATCCGGATGACCGGGAGCGAACAAATGAGCAGGCCCGATTGCTGAATGAAGGAATTCCGACGGTTCGATTCGAGAACAGATTTCTCTGCAAGGATGGATCGGCAAAGTGGCTGTCATGGACCGCTTCACCCTTCCTGGAAGAAGGACTGATCTATGCGGTCGCACGCGATATTACCGAGAGCAAGGCTAATGAAGAAAAGATTCGCGCGTCGCTTCAGGAAAAGGAACTGCTTCTGAAGGAAATTCACCACCGCGTAAAAAACAACATGCAGGTGGTCTCCAGCCTTCTCCAGCTGCAGTCCGGTTACATCAAGGAACCGGAATTCCGAGCGATGTTCGCCGAAAGCCAGGACCGAATTAAATCCATGGCCTTGATCCACGAAAAACTTTACCAGTCTCGCGATCTCGCCCGAATTGATTTTGCCGAATACGTTCGCAGTCTGGTAAGGATGATCACTCGTTCCTATCCCACGAAGTCCGGTTGCGTGGAGATCCAGGTGGACTCAGATCCAATCCTGTTAAATATCGATACGGGAGTTCCCGTGGGATTGATCCTGAATGAGTTGTTGTCAAACACGTTTAAACACGCATTTCCCGGGGATCGACGAGGAAAGGTTGAAATTAAGCTTCAGGATAAAAAAGAGCTTGGTTTTCAACTACTTATGAAGGATAGTGGCGTCGGCCTTCCTCCCGATTTTTCGTTGCATAACACGAAATCGTTAGGCCTGAGGTTGGTGAGGATTTTGACAGAGCAAATCAGTGCTGTTTTGCAGTTCTCAGGTGAAAACGGCGCCGAATTCCGGCTGACGTTTCGCGAAGTGAAGGTATAGTACACTGAGCGGTGTTATCCTATGCAAAACCCCAAAATTGTTGTAGTGGAAGATGAGGGGATTGTTGCAGCCGATCTGCAGGATCGATTGCAGGCTTTGGGTTACGTTGTGCCCATCACAATTTCCTCGGCAGAAGAAGCGGTCGTAAAAATTCCTCAAATCAGCCCCGACCTGGTCCTGATGGATATCGTCCTCAAGGGACAAATGGACGGCATTCAGGCTGCGGACATCCTGCGCCGCGAATACGATTTTCCCGTTGTCTTTCTTACATCGCATTCCGATCAAAATACCCTCAATCGTGCGCGCGTGACGGAGCCGTTTGGTTATATCGTCAAACCGTTTGAAGAACGCGAGCTGCATGCGACCATCGAGATGGCTTTTTATCGACATAAAGCCGAACGCAAATTGCGGAAGATGGAACGCTGGCTTACCACAACCTTACGAAGTATCGGTGATGCGGTCATCGCGACGGATAAGATGGAACGAATCACGATGATGAATCCCGTCGCTGAAAGCCTAACCGGCTGGCGACAGTTGGATGCGCTCGGACTAAGGTTTACCGAGGTGTTCAAAGTGGTCCATGAAACCACAGGCGAACCGATCCAATGCCCCGTTAACAAGGCGTTGAATGAGGGCGTCATCATCAATCTTGAAGAGCATGCGGTCCTCCTTTCAAAGAATGGGGAAAGAGTGCCCGTAGATGATAGCGCAGCACCGATTCGTGATGATGAAGGCAATATCATGGGATGCGTGGTTGTTTTCCGGGATAGCACCTATCGCAAAAGCTCCGAGGAAAGACTGAAGAAGGAATTGGCGGAACAATTTGAGCATCGGATGAAGATGCAGACGGCGCAATTGGAGGAAGCAAACAAGGAACTCGAAGCCTTCACCTATTCTGTATCTCATGACTTACGTTCGCCAATCTCCGCGATTGATGGATTTGCGCAGGCGTTGAGTGAGGATTACGAGACGACACTTGATCCCGAAGGAAAACAGTTTCTTGGCATTATTCGGAAGAACGCGCAGCGCATGGGCAAAATGGTCGAGGACTTCCTGCGTTTGGCGCGGTTGGGACACAAACCCCTGGAATTAACGACAGTTAAAATGATGCCCATGGTTGAGGAGATCGTTTCGGACCTTAAAGAGGCCAAGGGACGAAAGCATGTCGAAGTGAACATTTCGAACCTTCCCGATGTGCAGGGCGATGAACCCTTGTTGCGCCAGGTCTGGATCAATCTGCTCTCAAATGCGTTTAAGTTCAGCAGCCATCGCGAGAAACCGTTGGTTGAGATCAGCACTTCGACAACGGATTCAGAAATTGTCTTTCTCGTGAAAGACAATGGAGCCGGATTCGAAATGCGTTTCGCGGAACGTCTGTTTGGGGTGTTTCAGCGGTTTCATCCGGCCGAGGAATTTGAAGGGACAGGCTTAGGTCTCGCGATCGTCCGGCGGATTGTCCTGCGTCACGGGGGCCGTGTTTGGGCGAAGAGCGAGAGGGATAAAGGGGCGGAATTTTATTTCGCTTTACCACGGTCTGCGACCGCCTAAAACTTACCTATGTCCCCGGTTAAGATCCTCGTTGTGGAAAACGAAGCGATCGTTGCAGCGGATCTTAAGGATCACCTGCTAAGGTTGGGGTATTTAATTGTGGGGGTATGTTCTTCATTCGGAGAGGCACTCAAGAAAATAACTTCGATGACAATCGATCTTGTCCTTATAGACATGGACCATCGAGGCAAGGGCGGTGGCATCGAAGAAGTTTTGCACTTAAAGGAACGTGTAAATCTTCCCATAATCTTTCTCGTGCCCAATTTGGACTCCGCATCCGTTGCCCGAGCGAAAGGTACGTCAGCCTTAAGCTTTTTATTAAAGCCATTTGATGAATGCACCGTTGAGCTCGCTATAACAACGGCGCTTAGAAATCATGCGTTGGTTCTTGAAAACGATCGTCTTTCAAAGCAGCTACGGGAATCCGCAGAAAAGGTAAAGAGGCTCACGGGTCTGTTGTCGATTTGTTCCAATTGCAAAAAAATCCGGGATCAAAAAGGTTATTGGACACGGTTCGAGGTCTATATTGAGAACCATTCGTCAGCTACTTTTGCGCATGGCATTTGCCCGGACTGTCGGCAAGGGCTTCAAAAAGAGGTGGACATCCAAATG
>CBHTTJ010000123.1:0-18549 GCA_966095605.1 uncultured bacterium
AGTACCCGCCGGGGAATTCCTTGCTTTGATGGGACCTTCGGGCTCCGGAAAAAGTACGTTGCTTAATTTAATCGGCGGCCTGGATCGTCCAACGAAAGGCACCGTCAGCATCGCCGGCGATCACATCGATCAACTTTCCGATCGCTCTCTTGCCGCATGGCGAGCGCGACACGTCGGCTTTGTTTTCCAGCTTTATAACCTGATGCCGACGTTGACGGCGGAACGGAACATCGAACTCCCATTGCTCCTGACACATTTGTCCAAAGCGGAGCGGAAGAAACACGTCGACACGGCTCTTGCAGTGGTTGGTCTTTCGCATCGTGCGAATCATTTTCCCAAAACGTTATCCGGCGGCGAACAACAGCGCGTTGGCATCGCTCGAGCGATCGTTACCGATCCGACCTTGTTGCTCTGCGACGAACCAACCGGAGACCTTGATCGCAAGTCCGGGGATGAAATTCTTGATCTCCTGCAAGCACTGAATCGTGAGCATAAAAAGACGATCATAATGGTGACCCATGATCCACACGCTTCGGCTCGTGCTTCCAGAACGGTTCACCTGGACAAAGGCCAACTGAAAAGCGAGCCAACTAAATAGCGCAAAGTCTTTACGATTTTTCAGAGATGAAATACTTCGCCCTCGTTTGGAGCAGTCTGAAGAGAAAGAAGTTGCGAACGATTCTGACACTCCTGTCGCTCTTCGTTGCCTTCCTCCTGTACGGATTGCTTTGCACGATCAAGGAGGCTTTTACCGCAGGGGTGACGATGGCGGGGGCAGACCGACTGATCGTTCGCCACAAAGTTTCCCTGATCATGAACCTGCCTGTGAGTTACCAGGAACGGATGGCGCGACTCGATGGAGTGGACACAGTCACTCATTTCACCTGGTTCAACGGCATCTATCAAAACGAGCCGAAAAATTTCTTTGGCAGCTTTCCATTCGAAATTGAATCTTTTTTAAAGATTTACCCCGAATATCGGGTTTCAGAAGACCACAAACAAGCCCTCCTGCGAACACGCAATGGCGCGGTCGTTGGTCGCGCTTTGATGGATCGCTTCAAATGGAAGATCGGCGATCATGTTGCGTTGGTGTCTCCCATCTGGCCGAACAAATCTGGCGGTGCCTGGGATTTTGAAATTGTCGGCATCATGGACGGGAACAAGAAAAATACCGACACGTCAGGATTTTATTTCCGGTATGATTATTTCGACGAGGGGCGTTCTTACGGAGCGGGGCTGGTTGGTTGGTACGGCGTTCGAGTGAAAGATCCAGACAAAGCCGCCGTCGTCGCAAAGGCGATTGATGCAGAATTCGCCAACTCATCGTATGAAACAAAGGCCGAACCGGAGGGCGCTTTTGCCCAGGGATTCGTCCAGCAGATTGGTGATATCGGAACAATCCTGATCGGCATTCTAAGTGCGGTGTTCTTTACAATTTTATTGGTCGCAGGGAATACAATGGCCCAGTCGGTGCGGGAGAGAACCGAAGAGGTTGGCGTCCTTAAAGCAATGGGATTCACAAACGAATTGGTTCTGGTGCTCGTCCTCGCGGAATCATTCCTGATCACGGCAGTTGGTGGCCTTTCCGGACTCGGGATGGCCTGGCTCATGACATTGCGAGGGAGTCCGGTGCCGGCGATGCTGCCTGTGTTTTATTTACCGGCCAATTACATTGTGATTGGCGTCGGACTGGTCGCCGCTCTTGGAATGCTGGCAGGAATTTTTCCCGCGCTGCAGGCGATGCGACTCCAGATTGCGGTTGCGCTGCGGCGAAATGGATAACCATTAAAACTTTTTCCAGCGATGTTTAATTGGCTTTCTCAAGTTATTTCCGTCACGCACGTTAACCTGCGCAGCATTCCTGAACGCAAAGGGGCCTCGATGGCAGCAGCAGTCGGCATTGCAGGTGTCGTCGCGGTTTTTGTGGGAGTACTTTCAATTGCCGAGGGATTTAGGGCGGCGATGAAAGTGACGGGGGCACAGGATGTCGCAATTGTGTTGAGGAACAGCGCCGATACTGAAATGACCAGTGGCCTGACTCGCGAAGAAACGCGCGTAATTTCCGACGCACCCGGTATCGCCCGTAACAGTGATGGCCCACTGTGTTCATCGGAACTGTTCGTCATCATCAATCTACCAAAACGCTCCACGGGCACTGATGCGAACGTCCCGTTTCGAGGCGTAGGTGCCGCAGCAACGGGAGTGCGCGACGACATCAAAATCATCGAAGGCCGCAAATGTGAATCCGGTAAAAACGAAATCATGGCTGGCGTCGGTGCCGCACGGTCTTTCGCCGGATTGGACGTTGGCAAAAAAATTCGCATTGGTCAGACCGATTGGGACGTAGTAGGCATTTTTTCTGGTGGGGGCGGTGCTGTGGAATCAGAAATCTGGACCGATGCTGCAGTCTTGCAGCCGGCTTATCATCGCGGGGATTCGTTTCAATCCGTGTATGTAAAACTCGCGTCGCCCGCGGCGTTTGCTCAATTCAAAGACTCCCTTACCACCAATCCGCAAATCAAAGTGAAGGTTGTGCGCCAAACGGATTTTCTCGCCGACCAGTCGGTCATGCTGACGACATTCATTCAGACAATCGGCTTTTTCATCGCTGCCATGATGGCTCTTGGCGCAATTTTTGGCGCCCTGAACACTATGTACAGCGCAGTCTCCGCCCGCACACGTGAAATTGCGACATTGCGCGCGCTGGGTTTCGGCGCCGGGCCAGTGGTCCTGTCGATCTTGTTGGAATCCTTAGCCCTGGCGCTTATTGGAGGGCTCGTGGGAGCCACAGCAGCTTACCTGGGATTCAATGATTTTAAAACCTCGACCATCAACTGGCAGACCTTCAGCCAAATCGCATTTGCCTTCAAGGTAACGCCGACATTACTGATCAGCGGAGTGATTTGGTCGTTATTTATTGGATTGATCGGAGGATTGTTTCCGGCGATCCGAGCGGCGCGCTTACCAATCGCAGCTGCGTTGCGAGAACTGTAAGAAATCCGAAGAAGAACGAATGGTGCGCCCGGCGCGATTCGAACGCGCGACCACCTGCTTAGAAGGCAGATGCTCTATCCAACTGAGCTACGGGCGCAGCACCACGGTATTTCGCATGGATTCGAAATAGCGGCAAGTTGATTATCGCCTATAGCGGCCTCATAGGGAAAACGTCCTTCATTTTAGATCGCAATTACTTCTTTCCAACCAACCGAAAGAAATTTCTTGCCACACCGCGTCATCTGTCCTACTGTTCTATGACAGTAAATCAACAACGTCTCCTGTGCTGATTCAACTTAATTTTAAATCCGGGCTTCCTGTTTACCTGCAGATTGCGGAACAGATTCGCGCTGCAGCTGCGTCTGGAGCTATTCGAGCAGGTGAACCGTTGCCATCTATTCGCCCGCTCGCAGAACAGCTTCGCATCAATCGCAACACGGTGGCCAAAGCGTATGCCGAGCTCGAAGCGCAAGGCGTCATTGAAACCATTGCCGGAAAAGGATGCTTTCTGAAGGAGCGTAATTCCCTGCTAAAAAAAGCCGCCCGACAAGACCTTCTTACCCAGGATATCGATCAGGCGATCGTGACCTCACATCACCTGCAAATTTCTGCGGATGAATTTGTTTCTTTAGTCAAGAAACGACTCGAAGTGTTCGCACACAACAACAAAGCAGCCAAAAAGGAACAGGAATAAAAATGAGCAATCTACCGGTCATCGAAATCAATCAATTGGTTCGAAAATACGGCGGCACGGATGCCGTCAATGGTCTCAGCCTAAAAGTTCCGGCCGGCCGGTGCTATGGGTTTTTTGGGCGTAACGGAGCCGGCAAAACGACAACCATGAAATGCCTCCTGAATCTGCTGCGTCCCAATTCGGGAAGTGTCCGCCTTTTTGGAATGGACCCGCGAAAGGATGAGGTCGCCGTTAAATCAAGATTGTCGTATGTGCCCGATACGGTGGCTTTTCATCCCTGGATGACAGTTAGGTCTACACTGGATTACATCGCGTCGTTTCGCAGCCGCTGGAATAGCAAAACCGAAAATGAATTGCTGGAGCGTTTCCGCCTGGATCCAGCTAAACATGTCAAAAGTCTTTCCAAGGGACAAAAAACTCAACTCGGCCTCATCGGAGCTATCTGTCCAGAACCGGAACTATTGTTGCTCGATGAACCCACCTCGGGACTTGACCCGATTATCCGGCGCGAGTTCATCCAAACTATTATCGGCGCCTATCAGGAAGCCGATCCAGAGCGACGCACGATTTTTGTATCAACTCACCTGATCACCGAGTTCGAAGGATTGATCGATGAATTTACAATCATCGACGAAGGCAAAGAGGTGTTGCAGGCCGACGCCGATGCGGCGCGCGATCGTTACAAACGAATTCGAGCTCGTTTTTCGAACGCTGCTCCGACCTTGGATTTTCCGGGTGTGTTGCACTCGCGTAGAGAAGGCCGCGAACTGGAATTTATAGCCAATGGAGAATCAGCCAGCATTTTGGAAAAGCTAAAAACGTTGTCACCCGAACAATTGACGACGGAATCCCTGACTCTTGAAGAAATCTTCATGGCAACACTCCAATGAAAACGACTCTATTGCGCATATCCAAGGAGTGTCGGGCGCTTCTACCACTTTGGACGGTAGCATTGCTCGCCATCGCGGCACCTCACTTTTTAGGAACGGACACCCGAAGCATCCGGGCCTGGGCTATGTTCGCGTATTGCGCCGGGTGCATCATTCTCGGGGCAGCCTGTTTTGGCCACGAGTTTGCTCATCGTACCCTAAGCATACTTTTGTCACAGCCAGTATCTCGGACCCGCCTGTGGTTGGAAAAAATGATCGTTCTTGGTGTTATGCTTTCTGGTCTCTCGTTGTTGTTTTCCGTGATTTTGACTCGGCACGATTTCCTATTGGAAGAGCCCCGAATTCTCGTTAACACGCTGATGATTCTCATGCCTGCTTCTATAGCTTTTTGCACGGGACCGACCCTCACGCTTTTGACACGAGGAGTGATTGCAGGTGCCGCGTTGACGTTTATTTTCCCCATGGCTTCAGCGATCATTGCCCTGTCGGTTGCGGCGGTTCGTCATGGCACTGACATGGCGGATCGCTGGATGCCGGATTACACATTTATTTTTCAGAGCATTTACTCCCTGGCTCTGCTTCCATTGGGCTGGTGGATACTCCGACGCTTTCAGGACTCGAACACGGTTCAACAAGACTTTTTGCTGCCATCCAGGATAGGCGCTCCGTTCCAATCGCTCCCGGCGCTGTTAACTTTCAATGGTCGAGGCCCCATTGCTCGTTTAGTTCAAAAGGAACTGCGATTACAACAACCAACATTTTTCGTAGGCGCACTCATCATCGTAGTCTGGCTCGGATTATCTATCATCTCGCAATTTCGGCCGGTATCAACGGAGGCCATCACCTTAACGCCGTTCATACTAGGAATGATCGGCGTTCCAGCCGTAGCAGGAATTATTTGCGTCGCTGACGAACGCAACCTCGGCTTACACAATTGGCAGCTGACGTTACCAATCTCTGCAAGGAGACAGTGGGCGATAAAAGTGATGACCACCATTATGGCAAGTATGTTCTCAGGCATTCTGATCCCTTTGATTCTATTGTGGCTTTCCAAACTCTTGCTCGGCCCCATCGAAAAAGGTTTGCTGAGTGATTTTCGCTATTTTCCGTGGCTCAATCTGGTCTTCGCCTCGGTGGCAATGTATGCATCCACTTTTTCAACGAACAACCTGCGTGCTCTCGTAGGAACAGTGCTTTTATCAATTCTCGGAGTAAGTGTGATTGTTCTGTTAGAAGCCACTTTTCTGCATTACGGAAAATACCATGGGACGTTTGTCATTAGCGGCCCACTGTTCTATCTGACTTTCGAAATGGGGCTGTCAAATTTCCGTAAAACCACCCTTTCAAACTGGGCTCCCGTGCGGCAAGTCCTCCTTTTCTTCGGAGCAATGCTCGCCTTATTGCTGCTGACCGCCGAATAGTTCGCGTCACGATCGCGTCTTCACCAGGCGTTTCAGAACGAGGCCCAGGACATCTCGGGCCGACGGAATCTTAAGCCAACTCGCGAGAGCAAAATAAAAAAGTGTCGCCGTCGTCATTGGCAGAAACACCTCACCGAGCTTCATAGCCAATGTGGCGTGTCCAAGTGAGCTTTGCCAAAATGATCGAATGCACCAGGCCAACAACCCGGCCGCAACCGCCGAAGCAATCACCGGGAAAAGCTGTTGGATCAACTCTGCGAAATCCAGTTGCTTCAACTTCTTTTTCAACGCGTAGAGCAACAACGTTACATTGCACACGGAACTGATCGTATTCGCAATGCCCAGGCCGGCCGCACCCAGTTTCAAAACGAAGAGAAAAAACATCGCAAGACCGAGATTGACCGAAAGACAAAAGATACTGACTCGCATCGGCGTTTTGATATCCCCGACGGCATAAAATGCGCGAGCGAGGATATTTACCATTGAAAACGCCACTAAACCTGGTGCCAGGCATGCCAGTGCGGTGCTGACCTGTTGCGTAGAAAAAGCTGTGAATTTACCACGCTCAAAAAGCAATCGAATAATCGGCTCCGCCAGCACCAAGAGGAAAACCGAGGCGAGGATATTAATAAAGATGAGGTAACTAAGCCCCTGTCGAAGCGTTGAACGAAATTCCGGGAGTTTTTTTTCCGCGGCAAGCCCTGAAAGCGTCGGCAGTAAATAGGTGGCCAGCGAGATTCCGAAAACGCCCTGCGGCAATTCCATCAAACGCACGGCACCATTAAAAACGGCAACGATAGATTCGTTCTCCCCAAATGCGAGGCTTTGCGTAAGGAGGACGTTTATCTGAAATGCGGCAACCCCAATCGAGCCCGGAATCATCTTGCGAACAACTTCGCGTACCGTCGGATCGTTCCACGGAGAAACCCATTGGTAACGAAAACCTTCCGCGCGCAATGATGGAACTTGAAAAATTGCCTGCACGACACCGGCAATCAAGACACCTACCGCCAGTGCAAAAATTTGTGTCTCCAACGTTTTACCAAATCTTGGCGCCATCAAAAGCACCGACAATATCATTACGATGTTCAGCAAAACTGAGCCGAATGCCGGAACAAAGAAATGTCCGCGTGCATTGAGCATTCCCATGAAGATCGCAGCAAGGCACACGAGAACCATGTACGGAAACATCGTCCTCAGCAGTTCCAACATCAGTCGCGTGTTTTCCGGCAAAGTCATGGTCGCCAAAACGATAGAAATACCAATCATCACCAACACGACGACGAACAAAGACGCCACCACAAGCCCCGATATTACCGCGTTCGCGGCGCGCCACATCTCAGCTTCGCCTTCGTTCTTTTCTTTATTTTTGAAGATAGGAATGAACGCGGCTGTCAAAGCACCTTCCCCGAGGAGTCGCCGAAAAAGATTGGGAATGGTAAACGCAAACACGAAAGCACTCGCCACTGCACCGGTTCCCATAAACCAAAAATAAACCTGTTCGCGAACCAACCCGAGGACGCGACTCGTCATGGTCGCCACCCCCATCGCACCGGAGGATTTCAACATTTGTGACATCGTTAATCCTGTTCAGCCTGCCAGCGCGGCACGAGAGTTTGTGGAATACCGATATGGTCCAAAACTCGAGCGACGACGGTGTCCACAACATCCTGAATAGTTTTCGGGCGCGTATAAAAAATCGGATTGGCAGGGAGTATCATGGCCCCGGCGAGGGTCAAAAGTTCGAAGTTTTTGATATGCACAAGGCTGAGTGGCATTTCGCGCGGGACGAGAATAAGCTTCTTTTTTTCCTTCAGGACTACATCAGCAGCACGAAGAAGGACATCTTCGCTGAAACCGTGGGCAATTCGCCCCATCGTTCCCATGGTGCAAGGAATCACCACCATCACGTCCGGCGGATTGGACCCACTGGCGAATGGCGCGTTCATACTTTTCAAACTATGAGTCTGCACGCCTTCCCGAAGTTTCAATCCACCAGGCAATTCCTCGGCCACAACCTGATGCGCGTAATTACTAAGGACGACGTGGATCTCATGCTGCTCCGGATCAAGATGATCGAGCAGTCGCTGGGCATAGAGCGCACCGCTGGCTCCCGTGATGGCAACAAGAATTTTCACCACGCAAACTATTGCCGTGCCGCAATGAATGGGCAAGAGGAGAACTCCTCGGTTTGAAAGTGTTGAAAAACTTCCTTTTTAAAGGCCATTTAACCCTTTCAAATAAGCAAAGATCAGTTCCGCCAAGGCTTTGCTGTAGCCGCCTTCGAGCAGGCTAAATGTCGGAATGTTCAATTCACGAATCGTTTTTCCGAGCCAGTGAAAATCCTGCACCTCCATATTTTGTTGGCAAAGAAGATCGCCCTTGTAGCTGTCGAAACCAGCCGAAACCGCGATCATATCCGGCGCTGAATTGCGAAGGTGCTCAAGCGCGGAATGACATGCGTCACGGTATTCGTAGGCATTTGATTCCGGAGCGACGGGAAAATTGAAAATATTATCCCCGCGATTTCGTTGTCCAGTTCCCGGGTACGCGGGCCACTGATGGACGGAGTAAAAACTTAAGCCCTCTTTGTTCAGAAAAATGTTCTCGGTGCCATTACCATGATGAACATCGAAATCGAATACGGCTACTTTCTTTGTGCCAGTCGCCTGAGCTTCTAATGCAGCTATGGCAATGTTATTTAAGTAACAAAAGCCCATCGATCGATTTTTCTCCGCATGATGTCCCGGCGGCCGCATTAAACTAAATGCGATCTCGCCTGCCCGACACAATTTTAAGGCGTGCAAAGCTGCTCCGGCAGAACGACGTGCGTGACCAGGAATTCCCGGCAGCGCCGGTGTATCTGGATCAAAATCCGAAGCTTGCGACAATCCGCCCAGAACCTCCGGGGCATGGGCACGGAGAATTTGCTCATCTGTTACTGGCAATGGTTCAACCCACGCGATCGGAAAATCGGACTGAGCCTTAAGCTTAGACCAGGTTTCAGAGACCCGCTTGGGACGTTCGGGATGTCCTGGCCTATGATAGTCGACACACCGGCTGTCCGTTATGACTTTCATCAAGGGAATTACATACTCTTCCAGACATTTCCCGCAAGATTGCCGATGAAGATCTGTAAAACGTGTGGATCGCACTGACCTTGGTACAAATCCTGCAAATTGACCCACTAGACGACTTGGGATCGTTAATTCATCCCAAAAACCTCAAGGCGGTGTCCCGAAAGGAGACCCGGCTGAATCAATTTGGAGCGATGTTAGCGATTGAAGGCATTCATTAAAATGCAGGGCGACGGACGCACCCCACCGGGACTGCCAGTTCGATCATTGCTGTTATTCGCATTGTTTTTTGGACTGGTCGCCAGGATTCAAGCGGGCACTTTTTCCAGCGATTTCAATTCTTCAAGGATTTATGGAGCTGAAGTGCGCGGTGATGCCGCTATGGAGCCTTCCGGGGGGATCATGAATAGCGGCTCGTTAAGGCTTACCGAATCGCATCCAAAAGAACAAGGAGCATTGGTCATTGATGAACTGGATCCCGGGAGAAAAGTAACGGCTTTCAATGTACGCTTTCGCATGGCGATGGGAAACGGCGAAGGGCCAATAATCAATCAGGGCGTCAGTGTCAGTTTCGCCCCTGAATTGCCTGCTATTCCGGGGCTGGATGGATCTTCAAACGGATTCGTTGTTTCTTTTACCCCCTATATTTCTTCCAAAGGGTTAGCGATTCCGTCCGTTCGAATCCGCTACAACGGAACAAATGTGGCGTCGCCTTATTTTGCATTACGGACAGACACCAACTTTGTTGACGTCCAGATCCAACTCGATGCTGACGGCGCGTTGACTGTTTCCTATAACGGCGCCACGGCCTATGATCATTCCAAGCTTTTTGATTTCGAACCTTTCGCTGGTCGGTTTGCCATTGCCGCGCAAACTGGAAGCTCTTCGGAAAGCCACGTAATTGACGACCTTTGGATCACTACGGAGACCTCTGAAAACACAAAAACTAGGACCAAATCGAGACGAACGACGAACCCGAAATTGCTCTCTGAATATAGTGTTCGCGCATGGCACGTTGAGGATGGCCTTCCTCAGAACATGATTCAGGCATTGGTGCAGGATGAGGACGGATATCTTTGGGCGGGAACACGTAAAGGCATCGCCCGCTTTGATGGCATCAGGTTCACTATTTTTGACTCTGAAAATACTCCTGCGTTAAAAGATTCTTCAGTTAATGCGCTTTGTGCATCGAAGGAAGGCGGCGTCTGGGTCGGCACGGAGGATGGCCTGGTGAAGATTGCCAGTGGCAAATTTACCCGCTTCGTTGACGGACTCCCCAGCGAGAAAGTTAAAGCGGTTTACGAAACACGCGACGGTTCCGTCCTCGTTGGCACAATGAAAGGTCCGGCGCGTTTCAGGAACGGAAAATTCGAAAGCCTGCCCCATTTCACTGCCAAGCCAGAGGTTGTTCGGAGCGTTTTTGAAGACCGCAGCGGGAATACCTGGATCGGCATGGGCGCTGAAATCCACCGGATCAGTGCCACCAATGGAAACGTCAACTCCTACAATTCCGTCAATGGGACTTCTATCAACTTGATTCGCGCGATTTTCCAGGACAGTCACGGCGATATGTGGTTCGCCTCCAACCTCGGCCTGAATATGCTAAAGGATGAAAAATGGACCCGCTACTCGCAAAAGAGTGGACTCGGTCATAGCGTCGTAAGTTGGATTTGTGAGGATAATAGCGGCAACTTGTGGGTCGGCAATTATGGTGGTTTGAGCAGAATGGAAGGTGGAAAACTGCGGATTGAATTCAACAGTAATGGCGAGCCTTTCGACGTTGTAAACACAGTTTTGCAAGATAAAGAAGGCGATATCTGGTTAGCTGCAAAAGATGGACTCTATCAACTGCGCGCACGACGTGTCGAAGTCTATACACGCCAGCAAGGCCTCAGTTATCACAACGTCACTTCCATCATGGAAGACCACAGCGGAACGATTTGGATGGCAACCTGGGGCGGAGGACTTAATCAACTGAAAGACGGGCGCTTTACCTCCTATAGCAGCAAAAATTCCATGGCTTCCGATCTCTTGCTTTCTTTATGCGAAGATCATGAAGGAAGTTTGTGGGTGGGGACAGATTATGGCGGCGGCATTTACCATCGTACGAATGGAATGTTCAAATATCATGGAACGGAAAAAGGGATCGTTAATGCGGCGATCCGTGTTATTTACCAGGACAGCCGCACAAATCTTTGGCTGGGGACTGCTGCCGGGTTGCAGCTCTATACGTTTGATGACGCGAAGCTTTATACACGGTCCAACGGTTTGGCTGGAGACAATGTCAGAGTTATTTTCGAGGATCACAGTAGAAACCTTTGGATTGGGACCACGTCAGGACTATCGCGAAAAACAAATGATACGTTCGTAAAATTGACCACAAAACAGGGTCTTTCTGATAATGGCGTTCTGTCAATTTGTGAGGATGCACAGCAGAACCTTTGGATCGGCACTGAAGGTGGGAATCTTAATCGGATGCGTAACGGGAAAATTACCACCTACACGAAACGCAATGGACTTTTAACGGAAGAGATTTTTGAAATTCTCGACGATGATCTGGGAAACCTGTGGCTCTCGTCTTTAAACGGTATCACTCGCGTCAGCAAAAAGAGCCTCGACGATTTCGATCGCGGCATCGTCACTAACATTTCATGCATTCTCTACGGAAAGGATGACGGCATGGTCAGTATCCAATGCAATGGCGTTTCAAAACCATCAGCATGGAAAAGCAAAGATGGCCGTCTCTGGTTCGCAACCACCAAAGGCGCTGCTATTATTGATCCTCGCGCGAGCCTGAATCGAAACGATCAAAAACCTCTCGTTTTGATTGAGGAGTTTATCTTCGATAAGCAGCCGATTGCGACCGACAATGCGCGTTTGCGACTTCCTCCGGGACGTGGAGAACTGGAATTTCATTACACTTCTCTAAGCCTGCAGATTCCTGAGAAGAATCGTTTTAAATACAAACTCGAAGGCGTCGATTCCGACTGGGTGGACGCTGGTTCCCGCCGGGTTGCGTATTACAATAATATTGGTCCCGGACAGCACATCTTCCGTGTCATTGCTTCCAATAACGATGGTGTCTGGAATGAGACCGGTGCCTCGCTGAACTTTTATCTCGCTCCGCATTTTTATGAAACGACCTGGTTTTATTCCGCCGTCCTCTTGTTCATCGGCGGGGCCATTGTCGGAGTATATCGTTTGAATGTGCGCCGTTTGCAGAAGCGTCAGAAAGTTTTGGAAGACCTGGTAGAGGATCGGACGAAACATTTGAAACACGAAATCGTCGAACGCCAGAGAGTTCAGGCCCAATTGATTGAAGTGTCACGCAAAGCGGGCATGGCCGAAGTTGCCAGCGGGGTCTTGCATAATGTTGGTAACGTGCTGAACAGCGTCAATGTTTCCGCGACCCTGGCAATGGATCGTATGCGGTCCTCGCGACATGCGAATCTGGAAAAAGCATCAACTATGTTGCGAGAGCATGCAAATGACCTCGGAACATTTTTGAAAGAGGACCCCAAAGGAAAGCAATTGCCAGATTATCTCGCTAAACTTTCCTCGCGTTTATCGCAGGATCACGAAGAAAGCATTAAAGACCTGGCGGCGCTCTGTAAGAACATCGACCACATCAAGGATATCGTGTCGATGCAACAGGCTTATGCCAAGATTTCCGGGGTCGTCGAATCACTCAAAGCATCGGAGATTGTCGAAGATGCTCTCCGTATGAATGACTCGTCTCTCACGCGACATCAGATGCATGTCCGCCGTGATTATGTTGATGATCCGGTCATTACCGTCGACAAACACAAGGTTCTTCAGATCCTCGTCAATCTTTTCCAAAACGCGAAAGAAGCCTGCGAATGCAGCGATAAGCCCACAAAAGAACTGACGATCCGGACTCAGTGCAAGGATTCCGTTGTTCGCATCCTGGTAACAGACAATGGGGTCGGCATCCCTTCTGAAAACCTGACCAAGATTTTCTCACACGGTTTCACCACGCGTCCGAATGGACACGGTTTTGGTCTACATAACAGCGCCCTGGGAGCGAAGGAACTTGGAGGTTGCCTGTCCGCACACAGTGACGGATCAAATCGTGGGGCCACCTTCATTCTCGAAATTCCGCTGCAACAGAGCACCAAACAAACAAACGGCGCCACAATTCATTCATTGGCTCAGGCCAAAATCTGATTCACTACTTTCCCGTGGACATCGGTCAGGCGGTAATCACGTCCGCTATAACGATAGGTCAATTTTTCGTGGTTGATTCCCATCAGATGCAAAATCGTGGCGTGAAGATCGTGGACGTGCACTTTATTTTCGACCGCATGCCAGCCGAACTCATCCGTGGTGCCGTGAACGAGGCCTCCTTTCACTCCCCCACCCGCCAGCCACATCGTAAAACCAAAAGGATGATGCTCGCGTCCGTTATTTCCCTCGGCCGTCGGAGTCCGGCCAAATTCACCGCCCCAAATCACGAGCGTATCTTCCAAAAGTCCACGAGCTTTAAGATCTTTAAGCAAACCAGCGATTGGCTTGTCCACGGCAGCGCAATTGTTCGGTAATTCTTCCTTCAAGCCACTGTGTTGGTCCCACAATTGGCAACTGCTCCGTTTTACCGTTTGGGTGTGATAGACCTGCGCGATTCGCACACCGCGCTCCACCAGACGCCGCGCCATCAAACATTGGCGGCCGAAAATGTCCGTCGCATCTTCCCCAATGCCGTAAAGCTTCTTCGTCTCTGCCGATTCACTCTCAATCCCGAATGCTTCCGGCGCTTCACTCTGCATGCGAAACGCCAATTCGAAGGACTCGATACGCGCGCTCAACCGGCTGTCCTCAGCTCGCTGCGCTTCATGCAATTGGTTGAGACCTTTTAACAGGTCGAGTTGATGTCGTTGTTGTGCCTGCGAAAATAAAGGGTTCTTCAAATTCGCGATCGGATTCTTTAAATCGTTCACCAACGTTCCCTGGTAAGCGGCCGGAAGAAAACTGGAACTCCACAAAGGAGCTCCTTGCGCCGGTTGGGCCGGGCTGATGACCACGAAGCCTGGCAAATTTTGATTTTCACTCCCAAGTCCGTAGAGTAGCCACGATCCAAGGCATGGGCGTGAAAAAGCCTGTTCACCGGTGTTCATCTGCAGGCATGCGCCGTTGTGATTGATGTTGTCCGCAACCATGGAGCGAATCACGCAAAGGTCATCCACGCAGGTCGCAAGATTCGGCAGCAATTCGCTCATTTCGATTCCCGATTGACCGTGCTTCTGAAATTTCCACGGCGACCCGAGCAGATTGCCCGTTTTGGTTCGCTCCAGTTTCGGTTTTTCAAAAGGCAATGGTTTGCCGTTGTCTGTCAGCAAACGAGGCTTCGGATCGAAGAGGTCCACGTGGGACGGGCCGCCGGACATAAAAAGAAAAATGACGCGCTTTGCTTTTGCCGGAAATTGCGGCGGATGTATGGCCAACGGATTCGCCGTCGCCGCCAAGGCCCGTGCGACGAAATCCTCCGCCAACAATCCGGCGAGTCCAAGCATGCCGAACCCACTGGCGAAGCGTTTTAACATTTGTCGGCGATTCACTGTCTGTTGACCAAAGAACGAGTTCATAACAAAGGATCAGTCGACATAAACAAATTCGTTGGCGCAGAGGAGCACCTGACAATACTGCGTCCAGACCCGTTTTTCATCTTTACCGAAAGTGTCGCGTCCGAATTTTAAAGCGCTTCGACCCGTTTTAATTTCCGGGCGCGAGGGAATACGGCCGTAAAGATTGCGGTAAAGCCAATCGATCTTGTTCTTGTCGCTCGTCTTCTCCCTCAACAAGACGCGCTGCACCAACGCCTCCGTCTGCGCAATGGCAAATGGATGATTCAATAAAAACAATGCTTGCGGGGCGACTGTTGAGACTACGCGTTGCTCCACGATTGCGTTTGGGTCCGCGGCATCAAAAAGTGCTTTGTAGTTACTACGGTCGGAACGAATACTCATGAGATAAAGCGTCCGGCGATTGTTGTTTAACTCCCGAATCGACGGCCCACCTAAGGCAAGATTGAGGTTCCCCCCGACGCTTAACAGACTGTCGCGCAAGGACTCGGCATCGAGTCGACGCCGGTTCATTCTTCCAAACCAATGGTTATCCGGATCGGCCTTCAACGTTTCGGGAGCAGCAACGCACGACTGCTGATACGTCGCCGAAAGCATGATCGCTCGATGCATCGCCTTGATGGACCAGCCGGATTCGACAAATCGATGAGCCAGGAAATCGAGCAACTCTGGGTGGGTGGGTGACGTTCCTAATTTTCCGTAATTGTTTGGCGTGCGCACGATGCCTTCGCCGAAATGCTGTTGCCAGATGCGGTTGATCATCACGCGAGCGGCCAAGGGATTTCTTTCGCTCGCGATCCATTTAGCCAACTGCAATCGACCACTGCCCTCCTTAATGATCTGCTGTTCTTCCCCTGCGAGCAGCCGAGGGAACCGCCGCGGCGCCAAGTCCCCCAAACGGTCATAACGACCACGAATATGAATTTTCACATCGTGCACGCCTGCATGGGGACTTTCCGGCACTCCACCTTCCTGTAAGCCATTCGCCATCGCGACAGCTGACGGCGGATTTGCTCGCAAGTCCGCGAGTTCTTTCTTTGCGGTTTGAAAACGGGCGCGTGCCTCAGCGGAAAACAATTGATCGTTGTTCCGCAGCGGAGCCCAAAAAGCGCCGCGAGGTGCGACAAACGCCTCGTAGTTCTTTTCTTTTTCGAAGACATTCGTGATCTCGGACTGCACTTTTGACGCTGCTTTTTCCACCTCCGTCGCGGAAAGATTTTTGAGCGGCAGCGAAGTTATCAATTTGGAAAGAGCGGACTCGGCCGGGAGCTTCAGATTTCCCTCCGCAAGATCGCGGAAATACCAGACATCCGCGTTACCAAAGCTATCTGCGTGGGGATTACTCGCGAGCAAGTCGTTCGCAACATCACGATTCAAATCCCACATCCGCTTTTGGTCGTTCACTTCAGCAATTTCCAACTCGAGCATCGTGCTGTCGCATTCGTAACCATTTTTCGGCAGAACGTTTAATTGTAAGGAGTCCCCTGCCCTGACGTGAACCGATAAGGGACCATTCATTCCCATCACCTGCTCTTTTCCACCGCTGGGAATGGAACCGCGCACCAGTGTTTCCGTTGCACCGCCGGTATTTTTCACAAGCTCCCAGTCAACTCCATCGCCGCAATTCGGATCGACATCCACCACACGCCCATGAATCTGCACCAGACCATTGATCGGACTTTTCCATGCGGCAGCAACGCCGTCCTTCGGCGAAGGATGCACTGAAATACGGTGTGCCGGTAATTTGATGGTGAGAAAGGAAGCTTCGAGGTCCGTGGCATTTGCAGTTACCGATGGCGTATCCGCATTCGCCGCGTTGTGCCACGCGGACAATCCTTTATTTCCCAAAACATCTCGCACAGGTTGCGAAAACAAACCAAGGTTCGCGTTATTCAAATATTCCATCCAGCGCTGTAACACGGTGCTTTTTAAACCTTGAGCAGTCGCGACCTCGATCAGAGTTCGTGTGTCATCCGGACGACGATGTTGCCATTCCCACGATGCTTTTAAGTATCGATCCAGATGAGGCAATACCTCCTGGGAAAGCGCGTTGATCTGGTCGTCCTGTATTTTCTCGATGCTTTTCTCCAACTCCACCATGCGAGTTTCACGTGCCTTGCGTTTCTCAGACTCGGTTTCGGAAATCAGCGGAATGCGAAGCATCGTTTCGCCGGAACCTTTCGGGGAGAGTTTGGGAATGATGTGGCTGCTGAAGAAAATCCCGGCGAGAGAATAGTAATCAGCCGTTGGAATCGGATCGAACTTATGGTCATGACAACGCGCACAGGCCAAAGTCAGCCCCAGGAATGCACGCCCCGTCACGTCCACGGCGTCATCGGCAATGTCCGTCAAAATCTTATCCTTGTCGGCGTCGCCGTTGCCCCAGTTACCAATGGCATACATGCCCGTCGCGATAATGGCGTTGGTGTCGAAATGTTTGGTGTCGGACAGAATATCTCCGGCGATCTGCATTTCCACGAATTGGTTGTAAGGCAAATCACCATTAAACGCGTTCACCACCCAATCCCGGTAACGCCACGCTTCAGCGAAGTCCTCCGGGCCACCGGTGACACGTGCATCCACAGAGTCAGCATATCGCACGACGTCGAGCCAATGACGGGCCCAACGTTCTCCGTAATGCGGTGAGGCCAACAATCGGTCGATCAGCTTCGCATACGCATTGGTGGAAGAATCTTTTAGGAAGGCGTCGATTTCCAACGGCGTTGGAGGCAGACCCGTTAAATCGAAAGTCGCACGACGGATCAACGTTCGTTTATCCGCAAGCACGGCGGGTTTCAGTTTTTGCTTCTCAAGTTGCGCCAGCACAAACGCGTCGATTGGGGACTGAATCCATTTTCGGTTCGAGACCTTCGGCACTGGCGGATCCTGAGGAGGATGAAAGGCCCAATTCGTCCGAGCTGCGGCGAAGTCATAGGTAGACTTTTCGATTTTTGGTGGCGTGCCGCTACTCCGAGGATCCGGCGCTCCCATCCTGACCCACTCCACGAGCGAATTGATCTGCGACTCCGAAAGCTTCTTGTCTTTGGGCGGCATCTGCAAATCGATGTCGGTATAACGAACCGCTTTGATCAGCAAACTGCTTTCAGGTGAACCGGGAACAATTGCCGGTCCAGATTCGCCACCCTTCAGGACGCCTTCTTTGGAATCCAGCAACAGTCCGCCGCGGACTTTTTCGGCTGTGGCGCTGTGGCAGCTGTAGCAGTGTTCGCTGAAAATTGGCCGAATCTTTTGCTCAAAGAATTCGAAATCGTCGGCGCGGGAGCCGTTTGACCAGAGGAGCGCTGCCACGAGCACGATCCTCTGCAATTGGTTTGCGAGAGCAGACATTTGGCGTGGATGCGAAAGTGTTTCCCTTTTTTGGGTCAATTTCCAGTGAGAACGCCGGGGGAAAACCCCTAAATTTTAGGGAATTCCTGTCGGGGACTAAGAATTGCTTTAATACCGATCCGATATGGATTTGCAAACTGATGAACCGAGATATGGAGAAGGTATCATTCCTCTCCTTTTGGCGGCGCTGGTCTTCTGGATCGGGGCGCTTTCGGCAAGTTATTGGTTGTTCCAATAACAATCTGGCGTTATCCGCCAAATCCAATTTTCGTTCTGTCCGAATCCGGTTTTTCAGCCGGCGAAAGGATTCTTCTCCCTCAAAATGGTCTTTTTCGCAGTTGAGTCGAAAATCCCGTTCCGAAAATCTGATTCTTCCTCCGAAACGGTAAGATTCCATCTTCCAAAAACCTGCACGAAGACTTTGGCGTCAATTTTGGTTCACGAATCGTCGATCTAGATACCTTTTCGTGAATTTTGGTTCACGAATCGTCGATCTAGATACCTTTTCGTGAATTTTGGTTCACG
>CBHTTJ010000124.1:0-18424 GCA_966095605.1 uncultured bacterium
GGCAATTCAATCAGGAAGCAGTCAGATCGACCGTCTCCCGCGGAGATCATATGGATTTTCAGGAACCCCGTGGTGGCTTGAACCGGGGTTGTGGCTATCAGTAAGGATGCCGCCGTGGCGCATAATAGACTCAGTGTCTTTTTCATTTTGTTATGGATTGGGTTTTGTTTGCGGCGCAGGGCCGCTGTGGTTTCTGTTTCACGGGGGAATGGTTTATCTATAACTCAGGAAAGAAGACACTTACATACCCTCAAAATGGGGTGTTACACCTTTTGGCAGTCCCGTATGATACTGGCAACGTAACCCCGTTCCCTTGCATGAACCTAAAAGCCATCACTCGATGCGTTATTTTAATGGCATTTGCCGCCACCCTCGTTTCAGCACCGGCCGTCACGCTGAAAGAAGGTGACCCAGCTCCGAAACTTTACGTTTCCAAATGGATACAGGGCGAACCGATAAAGGCCTTTCAGCCCGGAACCGCTTATCTGGTGGAATTCTGGACGACCTGGTGGCTCCCTTGCCGGGAAGCAATGGCGCACGTCAACCATCTCCATCGTAAATACAAGGACAAGGGCCTGGTGGTGATCGGTCAAAATGTGAAGCAGGCCGCCGGAAGCAATGTTGAAGGCTTCGTCAAACGCATGGGCGACCTGATGACCTACCGTGTTGCTCTCGATGAAGGTGGAACCAATCGGTTTTCCGGTCGAACGCTCGAAACCTGGTTATACGCGGCAGAAGCAGGAGTCCCAACGGCGTTCATTATCGACAAGAAAGGCATAATCAGTTTCATCGGTCATCCCGACGAAATTGACGACAAGGTGATCGAGCAGGTATTGGCAGGAACTTTCGACGTAAAGAAACGTGCCCTGGACCGGGAAGCAGCCACGGCCAAAGACGATGATTGGGAAACACACAACGAATTGGGCAAAACAGCGTGGAAAGCGAAACAATGGGACAAGGCCATGAGCGAAATCAATGAAATGGAAAAACTCTATCCACATAAGCGCGCGGTGACCGAGTGTCTTCGCATCACCGTTTTCATGGGACAGCAGAACTTCGAGGCTGCCGGCAAGCTGGCAATGCAGCTCAGTAATGATCATCGGGACGATCCATTTTTGCAGCAGCGTGTGGCCCGTACGATCGCGAATCGAGCCCCGACCAATACTGTTATTCTCGACAAGGCAAATCTCTGTATGGAACGCGCGGCGGCCCTGCTCAAGGGACCCGAGCCGGAGTTTCTTCACACGCAAGCTCGCATCGCGTTCCTTCAAGGGAAAAAAGAGAAAGCCGTCCAACTGGAGACTCAAGCCATGGGGTTGGCTGAACCAGAAACCAAAGAACAGTTCGCCCTGGCGTTAGAAAATTTTAAGGAAGGCAAAATGCCGCAGTAGTATATCTGAGAATCCGATGGAGAACATCGATCCACCTCGGAAACAGCGAGAGCTGAATTCCACCGAATCGACCCGAGGGCGTCGGCTATCCCTTTTCTTGTCCTTGAGTCTGAATTTGGGACTGCTCCTGTTTTTAACTTTGGCTTGGCGTAAGGCCGCGCCCGGACCGGTTGCAACAAGTTCAACGGCGGAGAACACAACGCCGTCGAACAATCCCATCCATGCCAAACGACTCACCGCCAAATCCGCGTCAGCCTGGGCACAATTGGAATCGGCTGATCTGGCGATCTATGCTGCCAATTTGCGCGCCGCGGGTTGTCCTCAAAAAACCATTCGCGATATTTTGCTGCCTTTGATTGAAGAAAAGTTCGAGCCCCATTCCGAATCGCCTCATTTCTGGGCGAGCTTCAGTCAACAGCAGGCCGCCGCAGCTGCCCGGGCGAAAGAAGCGAGCGTCCTTGGGGAAAGGAAAAACCAAGCCATCAAAGAGTTGCTGGGGTTTGTTTGGACCTCCGAAGGATTAAAGCAATTGTCCTCTGGAGAAGAGATAGACTCCTTTGGCTTTCTGGAATACGAACACGCCGAAAAATCAGCCTGTATTGGCGACCGGTTCGATAAACAGTTCCTTCAGGCCGGTCTCTCGTATCGCACGGATCGCCGATTGGCCACTTACAAGGCCTGGCGTCAGGAAATCAGCGAAGTTCTTTCAACGACAGAACTTGAAGAAACGGAGCTGCGCGGAATCCTGGCGATTTATCAGGCGCGCAATCCGAATTTGCACAAAGCCGGACTGAGCGGATCAGAATTGCGTCAGTTGATGGTCCTCAGACGTGACCTCTGCAATCCACTCCCCACGGCTCTGCTTACGGCGGTCGACGAACCTTCGGTGACGGACTGGTCCGCGGAACAACAATTCAATGTGAAAGCGCGGGCTTTGTTGGGGGACAGTCGTTTCATTAATTATTTGAAGAGTTGTGATGCCGGTATCGAAAGAACGTTGGGGGTCTTGCAGAAAGAGCATTTGCCTCGAAACCTGGTCCTGCAACTGTTCGACCTTCGTCAGCAATCCATGACGGCTGCGCAAGAAATACGTCAGATGCCGCTACGCCGAGCCGAAAAGCGGAAACGCCTCGCGGCCGTCCGGGAAAACGCGGTCGAAGAATTAACGAGCCTGCGCCACATCGCCACCGATGACCTCCTGCTTAGAATCAATCAGGATTGGATTCAGGAAATTGCAAATCCATGAGTTCACGACTACTCAGCTTTTCGCTCGGATTGAACCTGGTTTTGCTCGGGGCAACGGTGTATTGGGTCGGGAAAAGTAAATCCAGCGGTTCGGCGCCCGTTCTGCCGGGGACCGAAACCGTGGCCGAAATAAAAAACCAGGGCGAGACGCGTTCCGACCTTGTGCCCGTTGCTGCAACGCCTTTACGTTGGGATCAGCTCGAGTCGAAAGATTACCTCGTCTACGTTGCCAGCTTGCGCAAAGCCGGGTGTCCTGACGCAGTTTTACGGCGGATCATCGGCGGCGAACTGCGGGAGCTGTATACGCAAAAAGCTTTCGCTTTGACGCAAAAGTTCCAGCGTGAATTCTGGGAAATTGCGGCGGCGGAAAACGTTCACGAATATTTCAACAAGAGACTTCGATCACAGGTTGAAACTCTTTGTAAAGAACCCGATGCCTTGCTGAAACAGCTTGTTGGTGATGCTCCTCCTGCGTCCACTGCCAAAGCGGACGAAAGCCGGATGATGGATTTTTTGCCAGCCGCAAAGCAGGAACAATTGCGTCGGTTGGCTGAGCGTTACGAGGTGTTGCTGCGAGCGGTGGAGCGTGACGACCTTTCGCCGCAGGAAAAAGCAGACCGGCAAACACAGCTGCACCAGGAGGAGGAAGCCGAGTTGGCGCAGATTCTGTCGCCAGAAGAACTGGCCGAATATCAATTGAGGCATTCGAGCGCCGCCGACGAGGTCCAGGAATTATATGGGATGGATTTTAGCGAGACTGAGTTGCACAAGCTGGCCAAGGTCATTGACGATTACGCCCACCGAACGAGTAACGAAACCGTGACCGATTCCGAAACGCTGGAGCAATCGCTCCAGGCGGTGCTGGGACCCGAACGTTTTACCAACTTCAACCGGGCTCGCTCCGCCAGTTATCGAGAGCTTTACAAATTAGCCGCCGATTTCGGCCAGCCCCCTCAGACCGCTGCCGAAATCTTCGATTTACGGCTCAAATCAGAGCAACGATGTGAGGAGATTCGCGTCGATAAAAACCGGTCTGTTCAAGAGAAACAGGCGTTGCTTGATGATCTTGAGGAGCAGGTGGAGCAAACCGTTGCCGCCAAACTGGGAACAGATGCGTTGCAAAGTTACAAGGCCAGGGGCGGACGATGGATCAATTCTTTGGGCAGGCTTTAGAATCCACCTTATAAATAGGCAAGGAGCACGCATGTATGCCCGCCGGGAGGATTGCCTGGACGATGCATTGTAATTTGCGGGGCTCCCGTACCCCATCCGATAGCGTGCAGGGCTAAAATTTTATGGCAAAAAAACGTTCCCCCACCATGACGGACCGATTTTTTCTGCCAAAAAAACTTTCCGACAGCACGACGGACGGATTTTTTGCGCCAAAAAAACTTTCCGACAGCATGACGGACGGATTTTTTGCGCCAAAAAAACTTTCCTGCACGGTGACGGACGATTTTTTTGCCGCAAAATTTCCGTCCGTCATGGTGGGGGACCTATTTTTGGCCGCTCGGGGGAGTCCTGCACGGTGTCGGATGACATTTTTTTGAGAAAAAGTTTGCCCTACACCGTGACGGACGCGTTTTTTGGCACAAAAACACTTTCCGTCACCATGACGGACGGATTTTTTGCCGCAAAATTTCTTTCCGTCATGGTGTCGGACGAATTTTTTGCGCCGAAAAAACTTTCCTGCACGGTGACGGAAAGTTTTTTTGCGCCAAAAATTTTGTCCGTCACGGTGGGGGTGTTTTCCTAAATGCTGGAAGTCCAATGGTTTACGATGCGTGAGCCGCATTTGAGCGGCAAAATGTTCAGAATGCACCAAAATCTCCCCAGAAACCCAAGTCCCAGATCTTATACGAACGTTTTCGACCGATTGACCTGCAGTGGGCTTCCGTGATTTACCGTGCCGTCGGAGGCAGATTCCTCTTTGTTCTTCATGGAGGTGTGGGTTAAATCAACCAATGCGTGTCTTAATCCTTGGCTGCGGCTACGTCGGCCTTCCGCTTGGCGCCGAACTCGTGCGACAAGGCCATGAAGTTTTTGGCGTTCGCCGAACCGATGCGGCCTTAGCCGAAATGCAAAATGCGGGCATCACCCCGATCGCCGCCGACATTACCAATCCCGATGACCTCCAAAAAATTCCGCTCCCGTTCGATTGGGTGATCAATACTACGTCTTCGGGTGGAGGCGGGGTGGAGGATTACCAACGCATTTATCTCGAAGGAAATCGCAATCTCATCAACTGGCTCGCGGCGAATCCGCCAAAGAAATTTATTTATACCAGCAGCACGAGTGTTTACGGACAGGACGACGGTTCCGTCGTGAAGGAAAATTCTCCAGCACAACCTCCGAGCGACACCGGCAAGGTTCTCGTTGAGACCGAAAATCTTTTGCTCAACGCGGCAAAGGAAAAGAAACTGCCCGCAGTAATCTTGCGGGTCGCGGGAATCTACGGACCGGATCGCGGTCATTTCTTTCAGCAATTCATGCGCAACGAGGCGAAGATCCCAGGCAAAGGTGATCGCGTGACAAATATGATTCATCTGACGGACCTGGTTGGAGCCATCATTGCAACGTTGAAAAACGGCCGGGCAGGGGAGATTTACAATATTGTCGACGACGAACCGATCGCGCATATCCATTTTTTCCGCTGGCTTTCCGAGACGATTGGCAAATACATGCCGCCGTTCGCACCAGAAGAGGAGGGTGTCTGGAAAAAGCGCGGCGTGACGAATAAGAAAGTTTCCAATCGCCGTTTGAAGATGGAACTCGGTTACCAGTTTAAATATCCCACGTTTCGACAGGGCTACACCGCTGAAATCCAACGACTCCAGAACGAAGGAAAGTTCAATCCGTTACCGGACCCGAGATGATTTGAACCTGGGACTTACGCAATAATATTCGTCACGACGTGACCGTGAACGTCCGTCAGGCGGAAGTCGCGCCCCTGGAAGCGGTAAGTCAGCTTCGTATGGTCGAAACCAAGCTGGTTCAGGATTGTGGCTTGAAGATCGTGGACATGGACAGGGTTTTCGACTGCGTTGAAACCGAGGTCATCGGTTGCGCCGTAGGTTAAGCCACCTTTAATCCCGCCTCCGGAGAGCCACATGCTATAACCGCGGTTGTGATGGTCCCGTCCATCGTCGCCGCCTTGCACCATCGGTGTGCGACCAAATTCCCCACCCCAGATAACGAGTGTGTCCTCAAGGAGACCCCGTTGTTTTAAATCTTTGATCAAGGCAGCGCTCGCCTGGTCCGTGTCGCGACAGTTGTTTGTCAGAGCACCTTTAAGATTACCGTGTTGATCCCAGGCTTCGTGAAAGAGTTGCACGAAGCGAACGCCGCCTTCGATCAAACGACGGGCGAGGAGACAGTTGCGAGCGAAACCGGGCTTCGACGGATCGACACCATACATGTCGAGGATGTGCTTCGGTTCATTGGAGAAGTTCATCAGCTTCGGCGCGCTGGATTGAAGTCGATACGCCATTTCAAAAGCCTGGATGCGCGCGGAAATTTCGGGATCACCGAGGGTGGCGAATTCCATTTCGTTCAAATGCTTCAACGTGTCGAGAGACGCACGCTGCGTTTCCTCATCGAATCCTTTGGGATTGGACAAATACAGGATCGGATCACCGGTGGCGCGGAACGATGTGCCGCCATAGATTGTTGGCATGAAACCGCAACCCCAGTTACTCGCTCCGCCACTGGTGCCATTGGCGGAACTCAACACCACGTAGCCCGGCAAATCCTCCGCTTCACTTCCCAGGCCGTAAAGAGTCCATGCGCCGAGGCTTGGACGACCGAACAACTGCGAACCGGTGTTCATCAGGATCTGCGCGGGAGCGTGATTGACGGCATCCGTTTGCATCGAGCGGATAAGGCACAAGTCATCTGCGACCTCACCGGTGTGCGGGAGAAGTTCGGATAGTTCCATTCCGCATTTGCCATGTTTGTTGAATTTGAACTTCGGTCCGAGCAGCGCGGAATTTGGATTAATGAACGCGGCGCGATAATCTTTCAACAGTTCGGCGGGCGGCAACTGACCATTACGTTTGGTTAACTCCGGCTTGTTGTCGAACAAATCGAGATGACTCGGCGCGCCTGCCATGAACAGGTAAATCACGCGCTTGGCCTTGGGCGTAAAATGAGGAATGCGCGGCGCGAGGGGGTTGGTCGGCTTGGTTGCTTTCGCCAGGACTTTGGGAGCGAGCATGGAGTTTAGCGCGACGGCACCCAGACCGACACCGCATTGACGGAAAAACCAACGGCGGCTGACGAGTTTCCCGACTTCCTGTTTGATTTCGTGTTCGAAGTTCATGGACTAGTTTTTGGAAATGGTTTCGTCGAGGTTCAGGAGCACACGCGATACGATCGTCCACGCGGCGGCCTGGTTGGGGGTTGTGCCAGGAGGGAGTTGCTTCATTTTCTCCGGAGTATTGAGAACGATATCATTCGGCGGCAGCCAGCCATCGGCAATTTTCTGCTGGCGCGATTTATAGAGAGAAAGAATTTCGCGCACTTCTTCCTTTTTGGGCTCACGACTCGTGCAAAGACGAAAGACGTAAGCGGCGCGATCTTCTTCCGTTTTACCGCCCTCTTTCAGTGTCCGCAACGCGAGTGCTTGTGCGGCTTCGACAAAGACCGGTTCATTCAGCGAGGCGAGCGCGGCAAGAGGAGTGTTGGAGCGCAAACGACGAACACAGGCGAAATCGCCATTCGGTGCATCGAAACTCATCAACACGGGATCGGGCAAAGACCGGCGTCGAAAGGTGTAAAGCGAACGACGGTAACGGTCCGGTCCGGTTGCTGCAGGCCAATCGATCTTCACGAAGTTTTGCGCAAAGACACTTTCCGGAACGGGCGGATAAATGCTTGGTCCACCTAGTTTATCCTGCAGCAACCCGGAGGCGGAGAGCGCGATATCGCGAACAACCTCGGCTTCGGTGCGAAAACGTGGACCCCGACTCAGCAGGCGATTGCGTGGGTCAAGTTCGAGGAGCTTCGGCGTGACGCTGGAACGTTGTTGATACGCTTCGCTGGTGACAATGGTGCGGACGAGATGTTTTAAACTCCACGGTTGTTCACCTGATCTGACGTGGAACGTTGGTTCCATGAACTCGACCGCCAGCCAATCGAGGAGTTCGGGATGGCTCGGAGTGGAGGCGCGAACACCAAAGTCCTCGGCAGTTTCAACAAGTCCAATGCCAAAGATCGATTGCCATACTCGGTTCACGAACACGCGGGCGGTGGTGGGAGAGTTGCGATCCACGAGCCATTGCGCAAAGCCGAGGCGATTGGGCGGAGCGTCCTTCGGAAAAGGATGCAGGAATGCAGGCACGCCAGGTTCAACCTTCTTCGTTGGCTTTTGCCAATTGCCGCGTTCGAGGATGAACGTGTCGCGTTTCCATGCGGGATCGCGTTGAGAAAGGGCGAGAATTGATTCCCCTTCGGGAAACTTTTTCCACGCTGCATCGATTTCCTTTTGGACCTCTTTGTTACGCGAACCTTTCGTGAGATAAAACGCGAACAGGTTTTCTTTTTGTTCGGCGGTGCGTTGCGTTGAATCGGTCGCGAGAATCTGGCGAATTGTCAGAGGCACAATTTCACGAACCGGTTTGCTCTCGCTGGTCACACTGATCTGGAAACGGCCAAGGAAATTATTCTGACGACCATGGGCGTCGTCGCCCGCGTGGCGAAACTTCAGTGTAATCTTCATTTGCACCGCGCCAGTGGGCCATTGGGTGGTGGGAACAAATTCCGCGGCCCAACTGGAATTCTGATTGCGCCGCCCCGGCCCTCGGTCGGTTCCCCACGCGGTTTCATCTTTGCCATCAATCATAAAGCTGGGTGGACCCACCAGACGATTGTCGTTCGCGCGCTTGAACATGTCTTCAAGCGTGCGTTGCGCTTCGGCGAAGTCGGCCACGGCATTGGTCAGCGTTAAAGCCTTCCAGTTATTACTGCCGAGAGTCGCAGCTTCCACGACCAGTTCGGCAATCGCGAAGGTTCCTTTGGCGCTGCGTCCAGGGCCATTGAACGGGAGGTCGCCATGAGTGAGAGCGTCAAGACGCAGACCTTTGATGTCCTTGGGAACATTTGTCGTAATGACATACAGTTCCCCGTTGTTCGGTCGAAAACCAAGAGTGAGGATCGATTTGTCTGGCAGTTTTTCTGGATGGGAGAGGCCACCAACCCATACGTATTCGTTAAAATCAAGGAGGGTCCAATTCACCAGATTCGTGCGATTCTTTTGTGCCCATTTCTGGAGACGCGATTCCCAATCGGGTGTCTTATCCTTCACGCGCGACTCGATTCGCGCGACGTCGCTTTTAACCTGCTCAATCATTTTTAACTGCTCCGGTGTATACATCCAGTCGTTGCGTTCGTAGTCATTATTGAGGAAGGAAAACACTTTGTAATATTCCTCCTGGGTCAACGGATCGAACTTGTGCGAATGACATTGAGCACACTGCATCGTTACGCCGAGGACGGCTTTGCCAACGCAATCCATACGATCGATGATGGCTTCTGTGCGAAATTGTTCCGCGATGATCGCGCCTTCCTCATTGATCATGCTGTTGCGTAGGAATCCAGTGGCGATCTTTTGTTCCTGCGTACTGTTCGGCAGGAGATCGCCGGCGAGTTGTTCGATGACAAACCTGTCGTAAGGAAGATCGCGGTTGATGGCGTTGATCACCCAGTCCCGCCAGCGCCAATGATGGCGGAGAAGATCCTTCTCGTAACCGTCGCTGTCGGCGTAACGAGCGGCATCGAGCCAATGGCGCGCCCATTTTTCCCCAAATCGCGACGAAGCGAGAAGTCGATCGACTTGTTTCTCATAAGCATCTTTGGATTTATCGGCGAGAAACCCATCGAGTTCCTGCGGCGTCGGAGGAATTCCCGTCAAATCAAGTGAAAGTCGACGGAGCAGGGTGGTGCGATCCGCTTTAGGCGAGAGAGATAATTTTTCCTGGGCCAATCGTGCGGTGACAAATTGATCCAGAGGATGCTGGGAAGGCTTACCGGTCAGAACTGGACGCTGAGGCGGAATGAATGCCCAATGCGGTTGATACTCTGCACCGTCTGTAATCCACTGTTTTAGCTTCTCGATCTGAACCAAGGAGAGAGCTTTGCCGGTTTTGGTTGGCGGCATGATTTCATCTTTGTCATGGGCGGTGATGCGGGCAATCAGTTCGCTGGTCTCGGGCTTGCCTGGAACAATGGCCGGTGAGCCGGACCTTCCCCCTTTCAAAGCATCGTCACGGATATCCAGTCGCAAACCTGCCTTCCGGCTCCCGGAATCCTGGCCATGACAGTTAAAGCAATTGTCGGCAAGAATGGGCCGAATATCTTTATTGAAACCAAGCTTTTGCGGAGCGGTGAGGCCGGATGCCATTGATAGCAACCAGAAGGTGGAGGCGACGGTAAGTAGACTTTGACGCATGACATTTCTAATCGGCAACAACTGGGGACGTAAAAGTGTAGAGGGAAGACGCCCGCAGGACACGGAAAATTCGCGTTTAATCAAAAATGACGGCGAGCGATTCTGAATGAAGTAACCTCTCGGGGAGATACTGGTGTGCCCGCCGGCGTCTTTAAAAGATTATCAGGAATTTTGCTTTAATTTTAATCGGGAAAAACTTGAACCTGAACACTTTCGTGCTACATAAAACACACCCTATGGCGGCGAAAAAGAATTTGAGCACGCGTCTTAAGAAGTCACCAACTGGCATCCAGGGCTTTGATGAAATCACTCATGGCGGTCTTCCTGCAGGCAGACCTTCTTTGATCTGCGGGAGTGCTGGTTGCGGCAAAACGCTTTTCAGCATGGAGTTTTTGGTTCGGGGCGCGCTGGAGTTCAATGAGCCCGGGGTGTTCGTCGCGTTTGAGGAAAGCGCAGAAGAGCTGGCAAAGAATGTCGCTTCACTGGGTTTCAACCTGGATCAACTCGTCCGCCAGAAAAAAATCGCCATCGATTACGTTCATATCGATCGCAGTGAAATTCAGGAAACCGGCGAATACGATTTGGAAGGACTTTTTATCCGCCTGAACTACGCCATCGAATCGATCGGCGCCAAGCGTATCGTTCTCGATACGATCGAAACTCTTTTCGGCGGTTTACCGAACGAAGCCATTTTACGTTCCGAACTGGTGCGACTTTTCCGTTGGCTGAAAGAGAAAGGTGTCACGGCGATTATTACTGCGGAACGTGGCAACGGCAGTTTGACCCGTCACGGTCTGGAAGAATACGTGGCAGATTGCGTGATCGTTCTCGACCATCGCGTCAACGATCAGGTCTCCACACGCAGGTTGCGTGTGATCAAATATCGAGGCTCCCTGCACGGCACTAATGAATATCCATTTTTAATCGGCGAATCGGGCATTTCGGTTTTGCCGGTGACGTCGCTTGGGCTAACTCATAGAGCTCCCACCGACCGTATTGCCACCGGCATCCCGCGTCTGGACACAATGTTGGGAGGCAAAGGCTTTTACAAAGCGAGCAGCATCTTGATCTCCGGGACGGCTGGCACTGGCAAAACGAGCATTGCGGCCAGCTTTCTGAAAAGCGCATGTTCCCAGGGCAAACGAGCTCTTTATTTTTCCTTTGAAGAATCACCGAGCCAGATTCTGCGCAACATGAAGGGTATCGGGGTTGATCTGGAACCGTTCGTGAAGAAGGGCCTGCTCAAGTTCCAGAATGTGCGCCCGACCTATTATGGGTTGGAAATGCATCTCGTAACTATACATAAGAACGTTGACAACTTTCGCCCAGAGGTGGTGGTGTTTGACCCAATCACCAATTTGACCGTGATCGGCAGTGACCTGGAAGTTAAATCAACGCTCACTCGTCTGATTGATTTCCTGAAACTCCGCGAGGTGACCAGTCTCTTTACCAGCCTCACATCCGGAGGCGTTTCGGAAACCGCAACTGATGTGGGTGTTTCCTCGTTGATGGATACATGGCTGTTGCTGCGCAACTTTGAACTTAGCGGCGAACGCAATCGCGGCTTGTACGTCTTAAAATCCCGCGGCATGGCTCACTCGAATCAAGTGCGGGAGTTTGTGATTTCCCATCGAGGCATAGATTTGATCGACGTTCATATTGGGGATGGCCAGGTCCTGACCGGTTCCGCCCGCGTGGCACAGGAAGCTCGCGAAAAAGCCGAGACTGTTCTGCGCGCCAACGAATTGCAATTGAGACAACGTGAGTTCACTCGCAAACAAAAAGCAATCGAGGCCCAGATTATCGCCTTGCAGGCCCAACTTGAATCCGAGGCCGACGAGATGGAAAAACTTTTAACGCAAGAAGGACGTCGTAGAGACATCTCTGCGCAAACCCTGCGTGCATTGTCAAAGATGCGCCATGCGGATACCAATTAACCATACTCCCAAATGAAAAAGTCTCCCACAAAGACCAAAGCTCGCTCAAACGGCGACGCTTCTGAACTTCTCATTTTAAAACTCTACGTTGCCGGGCAAACGCCTAAATCCATCGCTGCGTTCTCGAACCTGAAGAAGACCTGTGATGAATTTCTTCCAGGAAAATACGAGATCGAGGTGATCGATTTGTTGAAAAACCCGCAACTCGCTAAAGGGCAGCAGATTCTCGCCCTTCCTGCTGTCATCCGGAGTTTGCCCAAGCCGATCAAAAAAATGATTGGAGATTTCTCAAATCGTGAGAAAGTTCTGGTTGGCCTCGATCTTCAGATGAAATAAGTAATGAAAAAAACCTCGGGTCAGGCAAAACCGACTCGCACCCGCAAAGCAGCAGGTGCTGACCCCGAGTTTTTCTTTCAGTTGTTCGTCGTCGGCACGAGTAGAAAATCCGCCCTGGCCATTGCCAACGTAAAGCAGGTTTTCGAAGAGCACCTAAAAAATCGTTATCGGCTGGAAGTCATTGACCTTTACCAGCAACCGCACTTGGCGCGCGGGGAACAGATTCTTGCCGCGCCGACCCTGGTTAAAAAAATTCCGAACCCCCTGCGCCGGTTCATTGGCGACTTGTCTGATCCCCAGCGGTTACTTGCCTCGTTGAATCTCAATTAGTTGTCCATCGGTTCAGATGAAGAAACTTGTCGCAGAAATTGCCGAACTGAGAGCCCGTCTGGCCGAAGCGGAAGATACGCTGGCGGCTATCCGCTCCGGCGCCGTGGACGCGCTAGTGGTGGAAGGCAAAGACGGGATAAAAATTTTCACTCTGAAAGGTGCTGACCAGACTTACCGCATTCTGGTTGAGACCATGAACGAAGGGGCGGTGACGATCAGTTCCGATGGGATTATCTTATTTTCCAATCAACACTTTTCCAATCTGATCCGGCTTCCGATCCATAAGATTCTCGGATCTCCCTTCCAGAAGTTTTTGCCAGTCGAGGAACAAAAGAAATTCGCTCAATTCCTGAAGCAGATGCGCAAATCTTCGCGGCGACAGGAAACGCGGCTGCAACCTGCCAAAGGGGAACCGATCTTTGTTCACCTCTCGGGAAGTCGTCTGGAGACCGAAGAAATATCGGGCTTTTGTCTGGTCGTTACAGATGTTTCGCGCCAGAAAGAAGCAGAAGCGGCCTTCCGTGAAATATCCGGACGCATTCTACAGGCGCAGGAACAGGAACGGCGGCGCGTCTCGCGAGAACTACATGATGGGGTTAACCAGATTTTATCCGCAACCAAGTTTGGAGTTCACTCCATCGAACGTCAGTTGAAACCGGACGACGTCATCTTGCGCGAAAAAAATGAGCACGTGAAAGGCTTAATCGAAAAAGCCATTGCGGAGGTCAGATTGATTTCACGCAACCTGCATCCAAGTGAATTGGATGACATCGGCTTGCAGGCCGCGATCCGAACCTTGATCGGCGAGTTTTGCGTTCGCACAGGAGTCCAGGTTATTTTCTCGGAGCCGCCACGTTGGAAAAAACTTTCGCCCGATGTTCGACTTACCATTTACCGCATTCTTCAGGAGGCCCTTGCGAACATTGAGAAGCATGCGGAAGCGATCCAGGTGACGGTAATTTTGAACAGAAACAAAAATGATCTGGTCATGATGATTCGGGACAACGGCAAAGGATTCAGTCTGAAAGCCAAACAACGAAATGCGGGTTTGGGCTTAAACAATATGCGTGAGCGTGCCGCCTTTGTGAATGGGACGATGGACGTGAAATCAGTTGTCGGTCGAGGCACCGAGTTAATGCTGCAAATACCAATACCTGTGTAATATGGCATCGGCGATCAAGAAGATAGATGTTTTGCTCGTGGACGATCATCGGATCTTCCGCGAGGGTTTACGGGCCAGTATGACCGAGTTTGATTTTGTTTCCGTCGTAGGAGAAGCAGTGGATGGACGCGACGCGTTGGAAAAAATCAAAAAGCTTTCTCCTGAAGTCGTATTGATGGACCTCAACATGCCGAATATGAGCGGCCTCGAGGCCACGCCCATCGTGCGCGAACGGTTTCCTGAGATCAAAGTCATTGCCCTCACGATGCACGACAACAATGAATATATTTCAGAGATTCTGCGAGCAGGAGCTCATGGTTACATCTTGAAAGACGCCACACCGGAACAACTTGCCCGGGCAATCCAATGCGTGATGGATGGCATTACGTTCTTCAGTCCACCGGTTTCAAAAGTTGTCGTCCAAAAATTTATTGAGAATTCCAGCGTCGAGAAACGCAAAAGCAAAATTTCTCTTACCGAACGTGAAGAGCAGGTGCTGATGCTTTTGGCCACGGGCAAGACCAGCAAGCAAATTGCCTTGAAACTCGGAATCGGCACTCGCACGGCGGAAACATTCCGCAGCTTGTTGATGCGAAAGTTCAAGGTCTCCAATACCGCCGCGCTCATCAAATCAGCAACCGACACCGGATTGCTGGCTTGATCTCCTCGAATTTCCTGTTGTCTCACTCAGGGGATTTTTCCGTATTTTTACGGAAGCAGAATCCGTAATTTCCGGTTTTGCCTCCCTCGTTGTGTCTTTGTTGAATAGAAGACGTGGCAGATTTTAGAAACAGCGGGCCATTGGTTTTATTGCTGGCCGAAGACGAAGAAAATGATGTCGTGCTATTTAAGCGCGCGTTGCGCAAAGCAGGCGTCAATGTGGTGCTGGAGAGGGTTTCTGATGGAGAGGAGGCAATCGATCATTTAAAGGGAAGCGGAAAATTTAACGATCGGTTGAATCATCCTTTTCCAGATCTGGTGGTGGTAGATCTCAAAATGCCGCGCAAAACGGGTTTCGAAGTCATCGAATGGGTGCGGGCAAGTGCTGCAAAACGACTGCGTGTCCTGGTCCTGACGTCTTCACAGGAAAAACGGGACGTCAACAAAGCTTTCGACTTTGGAGCGAACGGTTACATGACGAAGCCGCACAATTTCGAGGATCTTGTTTCGCTGATCAAAAGCATGCACGCGTTTTGGGCGGAGCTTTCCGAACGGCCGGATATGGGCGAGTCGAATACGGCAAAAGATAATCTGCTGTAAATCACTCCCCCAGAATCCGTGATCGTTGTGCTTGTTGTGTCTGGCCCGTGCTGTGAAATTGAAAGTGCATCCTTGGAAGGTGCGACATTTTTTAAGCTAGATCCTCTCCTTGAACCCTCTCCTCGTTCCTTCGTCACGAAGAGAGGAAGTTCCACTACAACGACACCGAACCTCAAAATACTTATCGGGCGCTCAACACCGTGTAATTCTTCTTACCTTTGCGGAGTAGAACATATTTCCCAAACAACAGGTCGCTGCTCGTCACGGAACGCTGGGCGTTGGCTTCGCGGATGTTATTAATATTGACGCCCCCTTGTTCGACATCTTTGCGGGCTTGTCCTTTGGAAGGGCAAAGGCCGGCTTCCACCAACGCTTCCACCAACGGCAGGCCAACACCGTCGAGTTTCGCCTTGTCGATTTCCTTCGTGGGCACTTCGCCGACGATTTCGTTGAAGGTTGTTTCCGAGATGCCTTCGAGATTGCCGCCGAAAAGAATTTCGCTGGCGCGCACCGCTTCCGCCGTGGCGTTTTCGCCATGGATCAAGTCAGTCGCCGCTTTCGCCAGTGCTTTATGCGCAACACGAGCGCCGGGATTTTCGTTGTGCGCCTTTTCCAGCGCTTCAATTTCCTCGCGCGTCAGGAAGGTGAAATATTTCAAGTAACGAATGACATCGCGATCATCCGTGCGCACCCAGAACTGGTAAAATTTGTAAACGCTGGTGCGCTTCGGATCCAGCCAGATGGCGCCGCCGACGCTCTTGCCGAACTTCGAACCATCGGAGTTCGTAATCAGCGGCAACGTCAGTCCCCACACAGTTTTGCCTAGTTTTTTACGGGTCAGGTCAATGCCGGCCGTAATGTTGCCCCATTGATCGCTTCCGCCGATCTGCAGTTCGCATTCGTATTTCTCGCGCAGGACATAAAAATCAAAGGCCTGGAGCAGCATGTAACTGAACTCCGTGTAGCTGATGCCGACCTCGCGGTCTTCCATGCGGGCGCGAACACTTTCCTTGGCCACCATTTGGTTGACGGAAAAATGTTTGCCGATGTCGCGCAGAAAATCGAGGAACGTCAAATGAGCTGTCCACGAGGCGTTATCGAGCAGGCGAGCGGGATTCGTTTTCGTTTCGAAATCGAGGAGTTTCTTGAGCTGCTCTTTGACCGCGGCAATGTTGTTGTCCAACACTTCCTTCGTGAGCAAATTGCGTTCTTGTGATTTGCCGCTCGGATCACCAATGGAACCGGTCGCACCGCCGGCGACCGCGATGGGCAGGTGGCCGAGGTTTTGGAAACGTCGCAACGCGATGAGTGGAACGAGATTGCCGACGTGCAGGGAATCGGCCGTGGGATCGAAACCGCAATACAGCGTCGTGGGGCTGGCCAAACGCTTCGTCAATTCGGCGGTATCGGTGCAATCCGCGATCAGACCACGCCACTGCAATTCTTCGTAGATGCTCATGAACGCCCAAAGTTATTGCGATTGGTGCGAATGCGCACAAGAATATTTCGTCAAATCCTTCTCTTAAACCCGAATTTCCAAAACAAAAACTTGGCTCGATCATTAAATCTGTGTACTCAATTTAGCTTCGCATGAATTCCACAAACTCAGCTGCACCTTCTCCCGCTGTTTCTTCCGTGCCCGGTCCATGGTGGAAAGATTTAACTCCGTATCACTGGTTCGTCTTTGCCATGGCTTCGCTGGCCTGGCTTTTCGATTGTTTGGACCAACAGCTGTTCCTGCTTGCGCGTGGTTCGGCGATGAAGGCGCTGCTCCCTCCCGGAATGGATTTGAAATTGTATGGCGGTTACGCCACAGCGGTGTTTGTCGCCGGTTGGGCTACGGGTGGTTTGATTTTCGGCGCCATCGGCGATCGCATTGGACGTGCGCGCACGTTGAGCATCACGGTTTTGATGTATTCCATCTGCACCGGCCTCTCAGCATTTTCGACGGGGTGGACGGACTTTGCTGCCTATCGGTTCATTACGGGGCTGGGCGTTGGCGGCGTCTTTGGATTGGCTGTCGCGCTCGTGGCAGATAGTTTGCCTGATCGTTCTCGCACGGGCGCTCTCGGAACATTACAGGCTCTTTCCGCAGTGGGAAACATTGCGGCGGGTTTGATCAGCATGGGCCTTGGAAAAGTAGAAGGGGATTGGTTCAAGGCGGGTGACGCGTGGAAGTATATGTTTTGGATTGGCGCGTTGCCGGCGTTCCTCTGTGTCTTTTTGCAAATTCGTTTGAAAGAGCCCGAAAAGTGGGTGAAGGCTCGCGAAGCTGGAAAAAAAACCGGCGCACAATTTGGTTCTTATGGATCTCTCTTTGGCGAAGCTCGCTGGCGCAAACCGGCGCTGCTCGGGATGTTGCTTTGCGTGGCTGGCGTCGTGGGTCTTTGGGGAATTGGTTTCTTTAGCCCTGAACTCGTCGGTGATGTGATCGAACGTTCCGTTCGCGAGCAGGGTGGGGATGCTGCGACCATTTCCAAAAGTATTACCTATTGGAAAGGTGTGAACATGATCGTCCAGAACCTTGGTTCCTTCTTCGGCATGTTGGTATTTACCAAAGCTGCACAACGATTCGGACGCAAACCAGCGTTCGCGGTGGCTTTCATTTGCGCGTTTGTCGCAACCTTCGGCTATTTCCGCTTGTTCGACAGCAAAGCCGATATCTGGATGAGTTTCGTCATGGGCTTCTGCCAACTCGCACTCTTTGCCGGGTTTGCCATTTATCTTCCTGAGTTATTTCCGACGCGTCTGCGCAGCACGGGAACCAGCTTTTGCTATAACGTCGGACGCTTCATTGCCGCGAGTGGTCCGTGGACGATGGGAGTTCTTCAGGCGAATCTGGCCAAAGGAGCGACAACGCCAGCTGCCAAACTGGCTGCGTTCCGGGATGCCTGCTGTTACATGAGCGTCATTTTCCTGCTTGGACTTGTGGCTTTGGCATTCCTCTCGGAAACCAAAGGTAAACCCCTGCCGGAAGATTGATCCTGTTGTTTTGACCAGGATGGTAGCGAGGACAACTTTCTGATTTAACGAATGAGATGAACGTTGTCCTGACGGGACAACGGAATCCTCTTGCCTTCTGGTTTACTCAAATCCGACGTCTTTTCAGGACGCAATTGGTCTCTCCAGGACCAACCCCGTGGCCTGCCTACCTTTCGGGGTCGGTTCTCGACAAATGAGAGGGCTTCCCAGTCATTTATAAAGATCGCGAGAAGTGATGTTTGCGATATATCCTTTATAATCAAGCGTTTATCTTCATTTCAACGCTTGAAATGACGATCACGGATCATTTATCGGCGCTGCAACGCTTGAAATG
>CBHTTJ010000125.1:0-18280 GCA_966095605.1 uncultured bacterium
AGGAATTTGAAAGTGCAGCGAATTTTCCGAAGGCGGAATGGGAGCGGACTTTTTCTTCTTTTCGTACTCGGTCACAAGTTCACTACTAGAGCATAAAATCTTCCAAATTCAACGACAACAGTGAATTTGGCCGACCCTTATAAATAATGGATTATTTTAATCCCCTGATTTTTGATCCAATCGGTCTCGGACAATCTTCGCGAGCTTTTGAGGAGTGTAGGGCTTTTGCAGGAAGTTGATTCCTTCCTGAAGGATTGAATCGTGGCCCACCATTTCGGTGCTGTAGCCACTACAAAAAACCACTTTTAGGGATGGTTTATCCGATTGCAGTTTGTCCGCGAGTTCCCGGCCGGTCATGCCATCTGGCATAACCATATCGGTAAGGACCAGATCGATGTTGTCCTTTTCACGCTGCCAGATAGCGATAGCACCCACCCCTGACGGTGCTTCAAATAACTTGTAACCCAGTCGTTGTAGAATCAGCTTTGCCAGATTGCGGACTTCCACTTCGTCCTCAACCAACAAAATCGTTTCTTTGCCGCCGGTCATCTTTTGGGGTGTTAATTTGGTTTCGGGCATATCCTCTTTCGCGACGACGGCAGGTAAATAGATCTTAAATGTGGTACCAACTCCGACTTCGCTCTGCATTTCCAACCAACCCTGATGCTGTTTGACAATACCATAGACCGTTGCCAATCCAAGGCCAGTACCCTTTCCAACATCTTTCGTAGTAAAGAAAGGTTCAAAAACGCGCGGCTGAATCTCTTTTGGAATGCCACAACCGGTATCCCTCACTTTTAGACAAACGTATCGACCGGGTTTGCAATCGGAAGGCAGGACTGATGCGGTCAATTCGATCGATGACGTTTGCACAAATAATTTGCCTCCGCGCGGCATCGCGTCGCGAGAGTTCACCGCCAGATTCATCAAGATCTGCTCAATCATCCCGGGATCCGCGCGAATGATTGGCAGCTTCGAATTAAAACTAACCTGTAAGGAAATGTCTTCACCCAAAACGCGCTGCAGCAGTTTGGTCATGTTCGAAACGATTTCATTCAAATCGAGATTTTTGGGCTGGATGACCTGCTTGCGGCTGAACGTAAGCAATTGGCGCGTCAAATTGGCCGCTCGATCTGCAACGTGGGAGATTTGTTGGATCGATTCCCTGGTCTTCGGTGTCAACATGCGGTCCAACTGTAACAAAGAGGAATGCCCTTGGATTACGGTCAGGATGTTATTGAAATCGTGAGCAATGCCACCCGCCAACTGGCCGACAGATTCCATCTTTTGGGAATGACGCAGTTCATCTTCCAATCGTTTTTGCTGCGTGATGTCGCGAAACAGCGCGAGGAGCAATGGTTTTTGTCCGGGCACTTCGATGAAAGAATTCGTGTCTTCAAGATCCACTGTCTTGCCGTTACGGAAGGTGAGACGGCGTGTGAGGGTTTTTTCAATTTCGCGTTGTTGAAAACGAGCGCGGTATTTTTCTAAAACCTCAAACTGGTTTTGCGTCTCTGCGTAAACGATACAAAAAGGTTTTCCTTCGAGGTCTTCCCGCGGCGCTCCGACCATCCGGCAATAGGCTTCGTTGACGGCGATGATGGTGCCGTTTTCATCTGTCAGCCGCATGCCATCCACTGAATTTTCCCAAATAGAGTGGAATCGTACTTCTGAACTCCGGAGCGCTTGTTCTGCACGGATGCGTTCGAGCGCACCACCGCAATGATCTGCCAGGGTCTGCAATGCCTGCAGGTCTCGCTGGTCATAGGCCTTCATGGCGTAGCTCTGCACTGAAAGAATGCCGAGGACGGCATCTTTGTTTCGAATGGGAACCACGATGATGGATGCGGAAGGCCGGGCGACATCACCGAATGGAACGGCATCGGGAGACAATTGCTGTTCGCTTTTCAGGATGAGTTCGCCGCCATTCTTGATGACCCGTTGCGCGCGACCGCTCGGTTTTTCCACGGTAGAGGAGAGAGAAGTCACAATGCGCTTGCCGTTTACCGTATCGAAATTCAAAATCGGATAGACTTCGTTTTTGTCTGCGTAATAGAGGCTCATGGTGAAAGCATCCCATTTGAAAACCTGATGAGTGCTTTCCGAGATGATTTGTGCCGCAGCCAAAGGAGTCGTGGCGGTACTCAGTGCCTGGCCCAACTGCGAAAAGACTATATGCCGTTCTTCGACTCGTTTGCGTTCGGTGATGTCCATCATTACGCCGATCATTCGAACCGGATTTCCCGAACCGTCGCGAATTACGTAACCGCGATCAAAAATATCGGCGTAGGAACCATTGCCACGTTGAAAACGATATTCGTCGGACCAGATCACCTGGCCACTTTCGATTTGTCGATGCAGATTGCCGACAACGCGCTCGCGGTCTTCTGGGTGAATGCGGGTGGTCCAAAATTCCAACGTGGGGTCAACGTCCTCAGGTCGATACGCGAACAATTGTGGAAATGATGGATTCCACCACAGCTCGTTCGAAACAAGATCCCAATCCCAAATGGCGTCGTTCGTTGCCTTGGAAACGATTTGAAAACGCTGTTCGCTTGCCTGAAGTCTTTCAGCGTTCCTCAGTCGTTCCAGAGTACCTCCGCAATGATCCGCCAAAGCCTGCAGGGTGGCGAGGTCTTCGGTTTTGTAAGCGTTGCGTGTATAACTCTGGATTGTAAACACACCGATGGTTTTGCTCCCGTGTCGAATTGGTGCAAACATCAGGGAAGCTGAAGGCTGGCTGCCCCCAAAAGGACGCATTCCTTCAGCAAAAGCCGGTTCATCACGCAAAATTAATTCAGGGCCATTTTCCATCACGCGTTTTCCTATGGGATTAGGCTTTTCTGAATTGTAAAAAGGGGAGACTGAAACGCGTTTGCCATCGATCGTATCGATGACAATTACTCCTAGAACCGGTTTTTCATTTGGGAAATAGAGATCGATGTTGCACGCGTCCCACCCAAACAGCTCATCTGCAACGTCGACAATTATTTTTGCCGCTTCTTTTTGTGTCTCGACGGCGCTCAGACTGCGAACCAATTTTGTGAGCGCTGCGTTTCGCTTTTCGCTATGCTGGCGTTCTTCATCAGCCTGCAAACGTTGCAGTGCGTTGCTGCAATGATCGGCGAGCGCTTGCAAGGTCTGCAAATCTTCATGGTCATAGGCGTTGCGCTCATAACTTTGGATCGTTAGCACGCCAATAATCTTCGCGCTGTGCCGAATCGGAACAAACATCAGGGAGGCTGATGGTCGACTTTTATCGCCGAAGCGTGGTGCGAGATCAGTTCCAGCATCACCCGGATCGGCCCGCAAAATGAGTTGCGGCCCTTCTTCGATGGTTTTTTTGGTGTAGAACAGGGGGGGGCAATTATTACGCGCGGGTGGAACGTCTTTTCGCTCTCCATCCACCAAATCGACATTCAGCAAGGCCTGAATGATGTTTTGTTCATCCAAATACAATTGTAGGGAGCATCCATCCCACCCGAGCAATTCGTCCGCAACATCGACGATAATGCGCGCTGCCTGTTCTTTCGTCGTGGCCGAATTTAGTCGTTCACCGAGTTTGGAAAAGGCAGTGCCGCGAAGTTCGATTTGCTTGCGGAAAGTAACGTCACGAAAAATTCCAAGCAACAAAGGCTGTTCACCGCCCAGTTCAACAAAAGAATTTGCAATTTCAAACCAAACCTTTTTCCCGTTCCAGAGGACCAATTCGGTCTCCACATAACGTTTTACCTGGCGGTTGTCGAAACGCCGGCGATGTTCGTTCGTGATGTAGGAGCGTCTCTCTTCACGATAAACGTCAGCGAGAGGCTTCCCTTCGATCTCGTGACGTGCTTTTCCGATCATTTCACAAAACGCGTCATTGACCATGATGATCTGGCCTTCACTGTTTACGAGGCGCATGCCGTCTGTGGAATGATTCCAGATTTCACGGAACCGCAGTTCCGATCGCCGCAAGGCTTCCTCTGATTTACGTCGTTCTGTGATATCCCGAAAACTCCAAACGCGTCCGACGATCAGTTTCTTAACGAGGTGCGGGTGCGAATAACGCTCGAATAGGCGGCCATCTTTGAATTCGAGGACGTCGAAACTTTCTGCTTCGTCATTCGGATAAACTTCGTGCCGTCGAGATCGGAACGCTTCAGGGTGAAGTAACTGATTTTGCGCAAAGTTCTGGATTTCCTCCAGCCGACCGCTCTCCAGGATTTCTCTGGGCATTCCCCACATTTGCACAAATTTTTCGTTGAAACTGACCACCTCCCCTTTCAAATCCACAATCAGAATTCCATCAGTTGTCGATTCCAAGGCTGCACTGGCCAAAGCGAGGGAATGAGCCAAATTTTCCTCGGCGCGCTTTCTCTTGCTGATATCTCTAAGAATAACCTGCGCCGAAGGTTTTCCGTGGAAGAGAACCGGAACAGCGCCCACTTCGGCATCCATTAGAGTGCCGTCGAGTCGAATCCATTTCTGTTCAACTGGCTTTTGAACCTGTCCAATCTGGAGATTGGCAACACGTTCCTTAACGAGCGCCAAATATTCAGGGTGAACAAAATCCCAAATATAACGACCAAACAGATCTTCGGGTCGACCGCAATTAAAGGCTTGGAGAGTTGCGTTGTTTGTATAAACAAACTTCCCTTCGCAATGGATGAAAATCGGGATGGGAGAGAGTTCGGCGAGTCCGATAAAGCGGCCTTCCGCTTCGCGGATTGTCTCTTGAGCCTGCCGCAGTAGCATGGCGACGTTCGCTGCACCGACCGCTTTGTTCAGCTGCTTGCTGGAAATTGCTTCCACCTCAGCTTCAGCAGCGGCAAGCTGCTCAAGCAGGTCGGCAATCTCTCCTTGCTGATTTAAAGCATTTGAACGCATATTCTTCGGACCCTCGAAGCACCGCTGGTTGCGGGCGGTACTCCGAGGTGTCCTGAATTTGGATGCTTGTCAAAAAACCTCACACCTGAGTCCTTCGGTTGGTTGCCTTTTTCCCGCCATTTTCAAAAGAACAGGTGTCATTTGCTTTGGACGATCTTCATCAGCAAAAGGTTTGCCACATTGTAGGGGAAATGCTGATCTGTGAAGTTAATCGTTTAGCTGACAAAAAACTTCGATCCGTCCTTGCAGGATGAGCCCTTTTCCGTTGAATTGGGAATTATGCTGTTTCCGCGGCAATGCAAGATTCTACTTTTGGTCGCCTGCACCTTCGTGCTGGGCGTTGGATGCGCGAGCGTTAACTCGAACCCTGAGCGATTTCGGGTGATGACATATAATATTCACCATGGGGAAGGGATCGACGGACGAATTGATTTGGAACGATTGGCAAACGTTATAAAAGCGGAAAAGGCAGACATTGTTGCTCTGCAAGAGGTGGATCGTGGTGTTCTACGCAGTGGTCGGCGGGACCTTCCCTCCGAGTTGGCCAAACTGACAGGAATGAGCGTCTTTTTCGAAAACAATTTATCCTATCAGGGAGGCGAATATGGAAATGCTGTTTTGACGCGTTACCCGATCCTCCTGGCGACAAATACCCATTACAAAATGCTTGAGCCTAAAGAACAGCGGGGCGCCATTCAAATAATCCTTTGGGCAAATGGCAAACGCTTTCTGCTCATGAATACGCATCTGGATTATCGCGAAACAGGCGAGGAGGAGCGTCTCCTTCACGTCGAGACCATTAGGGAACTGGCGCAAAAATATGGGCAGTGCCCGGTGATTGTCTGCGGCGATTTTAACTCGACGCCTGGCAGCCGAACGCACAAAGCGATGACGAAATTTTTGCAGGACAGCTGGGAGTTGGCTGGAAGGGGGGAGGGACTGACAATCCCCCCGGAAAATCCGAGGACGCGAATTGATTACATATGGGTGTCTCGCGAATTGAAGGTCGAGAAAGTCTGGGTTCCTTCCACTCAGGCCTCAGATCACCTACCGGTTGTTGCGGAATTGCGTTTCCGTTGATTTCGGTCCGTAGATTTCAGGGAGCACCTTTTGCAGCCCCCAATTGGCGCCTTTAACCGTAAAGAAAAGACAGACCATTATGACTATTGGCGCGAAGTCAAACCGCCCGATTTTCAACGGAAGCCATTGCAAAGGAGTTAAAAGGCGGCGTCCCGTCTGAGAAATGTAGTTCCAGAGCGGCGCGGCGCCGAAATAGATGTAGCTGTTGAGAACGTAGAGTCCTAAAAGTACAAGGATGTAATACCCCCAAACGAAATAAACATTCAGGGCGATGATGAAACCTTGCTCGATTGTTTGACGGAATGGAACGCCAACCGGGGTCAGTCCCAATCCCATCAAGAGAGGTCGAAGACAAATCCAGCCTGCGACTGCGGTGGCGAGAGGTAAGAGGAGTCTGAGAAAAAGAGGCAACCGCTCCATCCAACCCATGTGCAACCGAACCAATTTTTGCATTGGTTCGGCATCAGAAACCCGCGAGTTAACGATCGAAAGCAGTAAAAGACCCAGGTAAAAAAAGCCCACCAAAACTCCGAAACTTAAAAACGAATAGGTGAAAATTCTCCACCAATGATCACTGCGAAAGGGGAGGGTGATTGGACCCAACGGGATAGTGGCTACCCAGTTGAGAGCGGAGCCGAGTTGCCAATAAATGACAGAGCGGGCCAGGAGCAAGGCGACTAAAATTCCGAGAAAAATCCAACGCGACGGGGAGCGATTCAGTTTCTTAAGATTCGAAACGATCGAAACGCGCGGGGAACTGATGGCTCCAAAATCAATGGCGCGCCAATTCAGCCAGAGCAGAAGTGCCGCAAAATTGAGGATGATATCAATCAGCGGCATGGCTGGCGATGGGTTGTGATCGTTCGTTTCAAATCAATCTGCAAAAGTGCGCCGAAAATTGCGACGGGTGTCAAGCGCGCTCGTGTGTGGCCACCGCCCCAGTTTACCCGTACGGCTCTTATCATCAGTTTTTGCCTGACCTTTTTTACGGAAGACTTCCGTCGAATTTTTTGCGCACAACGGCGTGACTTGAACTAATATGTGCACATGGCCCTTGGGATGAGATCAGCGACGACGCAAGCGCGGACGGCGGAGGCTGTGATTCAGTTCTCCGTGTTCACGCCTAATCGACTGGGCCGCCTCAATGAATTAATTACTTTGTTTGGCACGCGGCAAGTTCATGTGTTGGCGTTGACCGTGCTGGACACAACAGATAGTTCGATCATCAGGATGGTGGTGGATGATCCGGACGCTGCGCGCCGTCTACTCGAAGATGCCGGTTTTCCTTACAGTGAAAGCCATCTCCTTGTAGTGGAATTGGAATCTGTGACGGAATTGACGGACGTGATTTCTGCCCTCTTGGAGACAGAGCTGAATATCAATTATCTTTACTCATTCATTCCGCACCCTGGCGGAAAGTCGCTATTGGCCCTTAGCATGGAAGATAACGAGATGGGTGAAAAAGTCCTGAAAGCGCGACAGTTCCGTGTTCTTAAACAATGTGATATCTCGCGCTGAGATTTCCGCCACAGTCATCCCTTTACTTCTACACCTTACTTGCGGGAAACAAGGCAAGAATAGTTTGATTAAATAGTTGACTATTTTGTCAACTATCCTAATCTGTTACTTGTCTTATGGGACGAGTCAGCGATGCCAAAGAACGTTTAATGGAAGCAGTGACAGAATTGATCTGGCACGGTTCCTACGGCAAAACGACCGTCGATCAGATCTGTGACAAGGCGGGGGTAAAGAAGGGGACTTTTTATTATTTTTTTGATTCCAAATCGGACCTGGCGGCTGCCGCCGTTGAAAAAGGGTGGCAATGTCAAAAGGTGGAAATGGACGCCATTTTTTCCCCGACGGTTCCTCCCCTTGAACGTATCCAGCGTTTTTGTGAGCGCGGTTTTAAAAAACAAGAGGAAATGAAGCGCCAATGCGGGTGCGTATTGGGATGCCCTTTGTTTACGTTGGGGGCAGAGGTTTGTAACCAGGAGGCGGCGCTCCATGCAAAGATCAAAGAGATACTGGGGGAATACCATAAATACATTGAAAGCGCCATTCGTGAGGCCCACAACATTGGTCTCATTGCAGCGCCGGACGCCGATACGAAAGCGCGAATGATTTTCGCTTATTCGCAGGGATTATTGACGCAGGCTCGAATTTTGAATGACGTCGAAGTGCTGCGAGAAATGACCGAAGGAATCTGGTCGATTCTCGGTGCGAAGAAGATGCGGAAAGCCGCCTAAAAAATTTTTGTCTCTGAATTTGACTAAATAGTTAACAAAAGGAAACGCATGAAGACCAAGAAGCCACTGAAGAAGAAAGTTAACCTGATTGAAGAAGTGCCCGCGACAAAGGCACAGGTTGAGGTGGCAGCGATTCAATCGGATTCCAGTCGTCAATCCATGGACGCGTTTACCCTCTATATTCGTGAAATGGGGGAAACGCCGCTCCTGACGCCGGCTGAGGAAGTCACTCTCGCGCGACGCATTAAAAAAGGCGACAAAGCGGCCCGCGAACAAATGATCAAAGCCAATCTGCGCCTGGTGGTGAAGATTGCGCGTGATTATGAAAGCTATGGTTTGCCGCTCCTGGATTTGATCAACGAAGGAAATATCGGCTTGATGAAGGCTGTGGACCGGTTCGATCCGAAGAAAGGCGCGAAGCTCTCAACTTATGCGTCGTGGTGGATCAAACAGTCCATCCGACGAGCCATCTCCGACCAGAGCAAGACGATTCGTCTGCCGGTGCATGTTGGAGATAAGTTGCTTCACATCCGCCGTGCGGAGACTCGTTTCCAGGAGGAATTCGGTCGATTGCCAACGGATGAGGAACTGAGCGGTGAACTCGGTCTCGCGGCCAAGCGCATTGCGCAATATCGCCAGGCATCCATTCGACCGACCTCGTTGGACGCGCCGATCGGCGAGGATTCCAACACTGTTGCGGAAATTGTAGCGGACGAGAAAACCGGCACGCCGCTCCAGGCTCTGGCCGAAAAGACCGATACTGCGCTAATCCATGAGGTGTTGCCAACGCTCGATGCGCGCGAACAGGAAATCCTGCGTCAGCGCTTCGGTCTTGATGGCAATGACGAAAAGACGTTGGAGGAACTTGGAGAAAAGTTCGGAGTGACTCGCGAACGTATCCGTCAGATCCAGGAACTGGCTTTAACCAAGCTACGACGCAAGATCGAAGAACTTGAAATGAGCGTGGCGGAATAACCGCGTCATTGGTAATTCTGAATACAGAAGTCCCTTCTCTGATGGAGAAGGGATTTCTTATTTCTCAGGGAACATTTCGTGCCACGTGCTAGGTTTCTTCCAGGAGGATTTATGCAAAAGAATTTAGAGCGAGTAAAAACATTGGCAAAGGATCTTCGTCACCAGGAACCTCGATCGCCGCAAGAAAAGCTGGCAGGTTTTCCCTATGCAGCGCGGTGTTTGGACAAATGTCGGGCGAGTCTTGTGGGGCTGCAGGATGAGTTCACCTATGCGTGTCCAATGGATCATAAATTTTTGGACGCAGCCGGCATCGGTGCGGAGGAATTTAAAGCCTTTGTCGCAACAGGCGCATCCGACAGTGAAGTAGAAGGGTGGATTCAGCAACATGCTCGTACAGAGGCAATGACAGAGTAGGTGCAACGTCTCCAGTGTTCGCCATTTACATGCGTCTTCCACTGTGGTCTGTTCGCGGTGGAAGTTTTATTGAGAATACGCAGGCGAACACGAGATGAAGATCCTCTCCCTTGAATTTTCTTCAACGCAAAGAAGCGTTGCCATTTTAGATGCCAGGAAAGAGAAGTTAGAAGCTGCGGTAGCGGAATCAGGCGGACGATCCACGAAAGCCTTCAGTCTGATCGAAAAAGCTTTAGCCGAAGCAGGTGCCACACCTTCGGACATTGATTGCCTCGCAATTGGGATAGGTCCGGGATCTTACACCGGAATACGCGCGGCTATTTCCATCGCACAAGGCTGGCAGATTGCCCGCGAGGTCAAGATCATTGGCGTGAGCAGTGTGAAGGCCATCGCGTTCGGATTAATCAGCCGAGAAATGAAAGGGACGGTCCACGTCGTCGTTGATGCCCAAAAAAATGAATTTTACCTCGCGGGCTACAACGTGTCCGAGGGCGCGGTCCAGGAAACACAATCTTTAAAAATTGTTTCTGTAGATGCAGTGAAACAACTGGTGAATAGCGGTGGAATAATGTTTGGCCCCGATCTTGGGAGTCAGTTTGCGAATCAAAATTTGTATCCCGAAGCCGCCTCCATAGCGATGCTGGCACATAAGGAACCAGTCTTCATGGACGGCGACAAGTTGGAGCCCATTTACCTGCGCGAGACGACGTTTGTTAAAGCTCCTCCTGGAAAAATCATTTCCTGAGCTTGATGAATTTTTGGTGCCGTGGTTTTAATTGAGGCATGGAATCCCACGAGCTGCTCCGGGAAATAGTTCAAAAACATGGCGCGAAAGAACTCGCGGCAAAGCTCGATCTTTCCGTTCAAAGGGTTTATCAATGGGCCGAAGACCCACAAGGAAGCGGAACCCCCAATCCTCTCGACCGCGTCATTGCCATTCAAAGGGCAATTGATGACCCGCGGATCGCTGAATGGATTTGTGAACGTGCTGGCGGCTTTTTCATGCCGAATCCTCAGTTGGAAAAAAACAGATCGGTGGCACTTACCACGGCATCCAACGTTTTGATCCAGGAATTTGCTGCGATGATCACTTTGGTGGCAGATGCTGCGGTCGACGGAAAAATTACGCCGGATGAAACCGAGGACATTCGGGCACGATGGGAAAAAATAAAATCTGTTACCGAACATTTTGTGCGTTGCTGCGAAGACGGCCGTTTTCGCAACGAAACGTCTCCTCTCGGCCCGGTCGGGAAGAAATAGCTTAGCGCAATTTTGTGGCATTTGGGGATTTTTCTGGCTGAATACGGCGCATGAACGAAACGACAATTTTGTGGGTTTACGTGGGACTTCTTCTCGTTGGCGGCTTGATGGGCTTCATTAAAGGCAAAAGCAAAGTTTCTTTGATTGCCTCCGTTGCATTTGCAATTCCCTTGGCGCTTTGTGCGTTGGGAACCATTAAACAGCCGATTGTCCCGAAGATCCTGATTGGCCTTCTGCTCGTTGTTTTCGGCATGCGTCTCGCCAAGACAAAAAAGTTTATGCCAAGTGGAATGATGCTGGTGATTTCCGCGCTGGCTCTCGGTGCGTTGCTGGTGAAATAATTTCTCTACTGTAAATTTCGTGGTGAATTCGTCGCTTCCGATCTGGGAAATCCATTCCGAAATCCTTGGAACCTTGCGTGTGGGCAATCGCCTGGTTCTTGTTGCGCCCACCGGTTCAGGAAAAACAACGCAGGTGCCGCAGATGTTGTTGGACGGAATGGCACAAATTGCGCCGGCGCTTGCAGATAAGAAAATCGTCGTGCTGCAGCCACGTCGTGTGGCCGCACGCACCGTGGCCGCGCGTGTCGCCTGGGAGCGAAAGGTTCCGCTGGGGCAGGAAGTCGGTTATCAGATCCGCTTTGAAGATCACACCAGCCTGGGCACACGCATTTGCTTTGTGACGGAGGGTATCCTTTTGCGTTGGTTGCAGGATGACCGTTCGCTCAAGGATGTCGGGATGATTTTGTTCGATGAATTTCACGAGCGAAATCTGCTCAGCGATGTTTCGCTCGCGTTGGTAAAGGAACTGCAACGCACCAGCCGTCCTGACCTGAAGATCGTCGTCATGTCCGCGACGCTGGATGCTGAACCGGTCGCTAAATATTTGGACAACGCGCCAATTCTCGTTTCGGAAGGGCAAAGCTTTCCCGTCGTGGTGAATTTCCTGTCACAGAAGGATGAACGGCCGCTGACAGATCAGGCTGCCGATGCCGTGGAACAGATTGTTAATTCAGGTGCGGAAGGAGACGTTTTGGTGTTCATGCCCGGCATGGGTGAAATCAATTCCACGATTCACGCGATAAATGCCGTAAGATTAAACGAAAAGGTGACGCTGATTCCATTGCACGGAGAATTACCTCCGGAAGATCAGGACCGGGCGTTTGCCCCCAATTCGCTGCGCAAGATCGTCGTCTCCACTAATGTTGCAGAAACCTCAGTGACGATCGATGGCATTCGCCACGTCGTCGACAGTGGTGTGGCGAGGGTAGCTCGTTACGATGCCGAAAGGGGAATTGGAACTTTGTTCATCGAAGAAATCAGCCGTGCTTCGTCCGATCAACGCAAAGGTCGCGCCGGACGAACGGCTCCGGGGACTTGTTATCGCTTGTGGACGGAGAGCAATCATTTGAATCGTTCGGAGCGCAATACGCCGGAAATTCGGCGCAGTGATCTGGCGGAGGTGGTATTGCTTCTTCATTCGTTGGGAATCAAAAAGGCTGCTCGCTTTGACTGGTTGGATAAACCCGATGAACAAGCGGTCGATCGTGCTGAAAAACTTTTGCTTACCTTGGGCGCGATTGATGCGCAGACGGAACAAATCACCGCGATCGGACGGCAAATGTTGCGCCTGCCAATGCATCCGCGTTACTCGCGGATGCTGGTGGAAGCGGCCAGACATAATTGCGTTCGCGCTGCCGCATTGTGTGCTGCTTTGGTGAGCGGACGCGATCTATTGGTTCGGCTCGGACGTGATGACAAACATATCGCGGAGGCGCGTGAATTGTTCGAGGCGAGCCAGGACTCCGATTTCTACACCTTGATCAGGGCTTTTCAGTTCGCCAGGAACAACGGATTCAACCTGGAAAAATGTCGCCGCTACGGCATCCATGCGCAGATCGCGCGACAGGTCGACCAGACTTATGAACAGCTGATCGACGTCGCAACGAAACAACGTTTGCTCAAGCCGGATGACTCCGCTGAAAATGCGCTGAAAGAATCTCAAGTCGGCGCCGCATTGCCCCAATGCATCATGGCCGGATTCATCGACCAGTTGTGTAAACGCCGTGATGCTGGAACCCTTGATTGCGACCTGACGGAAGGCCGCCAGGGAACCTTGGTGCGTGAAAGTGTCGTGCAAAATTCCCAGCTTTTCGTCGCCGCCAGCATTCGAGAGGTCGCTACGCGCAGTTCTGAAAATCTTGTGTTGCTGGGACTCGCTACGGCGGTGAAGCGCGAGTGGATCGAGCAAACGTTTCCCGAGCAGCTCTCAATCAAAGTCGAACATCTTTTTGATCGGACGCACAAACGGGTAGCGGCGGTGAAATTGATTCGCTTCCACGATCTGCCGATTCATTTCGAGCATCAGCGCGACGTGGATGGGAAAGAATCGGGTCGTTGCCTTGCGGAAGCGTTTCGCAAAGGTTATTTCGAACTTCCCAATCTCAACCACGAAATCAAACAGTTCATCGGCCGGGTGAATCTGGTATGCGCGGTGTCGCCGGAACTGGAATTTCCGAAATTTGATGAGCCGACCATTGTCCAGGCGCTGACGCGTGCTTTTGATGGGATGACGCTCGTGAAAGAAGCGCAGGCAGCTTCTTTGCGCGAAGCGTTTACCGCGCAATTGGCACCGGAGCAATTGCAGTGGCTGGACGAACTCACCCCCATTTCGATTCCCTGGCACGATGGTCGGAAAGTGAAGCTGCTCTATTCAGAGCAGGCCCTGGATGAAGACGGCGAGCCGAACTCGCCGGAGTTACAGGTGAAACTGCACGAATGCTTTGCCCTGAAAGAACACCCTCACATTTGCGAAGGAAAGTTGCCGGTGAAACTGTGGCTTTGTTCTCCCGATGGGAAGCGAATCGAACCGACGTTCAACTGGCCGTCATTTAAATCGCTCGCGTATCCAAAGCTCAAACCAGCTTTGCAGAAAAAGTTTCCGGGAACGCTCTGGGTTTAAACGATCTTATTTCGAAATTTCTCTCAGCTGCCAGTTACCGCGGTCCTGAATCAGTTTAACCTGATAAACATTGCGGCTGGGAGCGCCGTTTTCGACGAGATCGACAAACAGAGTGACCTGGAAAATGTCACCATTCTTCGAGACGGGGGATTCGTTTGGTTCTGAGATACGCAAAGCGCCGGGAAGACGTTCCTGCACCAATCGTTTCGCGGCTTGATAGGCGCTTTGGCTCAGGTCCTTCGGAGCCGGCAATTCGGTCACTGTTTGCGAGGGCAGGGGAGTGGAGCCTGAATTCACTGCCAGAACTTGTTTCGTCGTCACGAAGGTGCTGCTCATCAAGAGCAGCGAACTCGCCAGGAGCAGGACGATGAAGATGGCGGGGACGGTGTCGAATTTCTTCGAGGCACCACATTCCGGGCAATACTTTGCGGCGACCGGGACCTTCGCAAAGCATTTCCGGCAGGGCGTTGTTCTTGGGGCTTCGACCAATTCTCTGCTCATTTAGCTTTCTTTTGCTCGCACGCCAATTCCGTTTTGATTTCTGCGATCATGTTTTCCAGTTGGCGTCCGTATTTGACATAGCTGGTGTAGACCACCTCGTCCGAGGCGCTCACGGTTGCGTCGTGGAAAACGACAGCTACGTGCGGCTCAATGGAAATTCCCGCGTCATATCCGCGCGCAAAAGCATCCTTCAGGATCGCGCGCACCTGGGCTTTGCCTTCGCCTGGATAATTATAATCCGGTTCATGCTTCGCGGGATTTGGTGTCGCGTCTTTCACGTGAATGTGCGCAACGTGATCGCGAATGTGCTGCCAGAATTCAAAAGCATCCTGGTGCGACCATGGTTTCGCTTTGCTGCGGTCGCTGTTGAAAATTGGATTCCCGGTATCGAAGACCCATTTCAAACCGGGGCACTTGTCGAGCAGTTCGAGGCCGTGCTTCCAGCTCATGCCACCGTAGTTCATGCAGTTTTCGTGCACGGGCTGAATGCCTTCGTCGAGAAACATTTTGGTCACGTCCTTGATACGGCGAAACACTTCGGGTGGCGTGCTGAATTCGTCGTCCGTCGGCTTGTAGCTCATGATACGAACATATTTCGTATTGAGGCGTTTCATGCGCGGAATGCAGCGTTTCACTTCCGTCGTGGTAATCTCGAACGGATCGGAAAGTTTCTTCGCCCAATTCGCAATGGCGGAACCGAAGCAATAAACACCAATGCCGGACTCCTCCAATTTTTTCACGGCGAGATCAAATGCCGCGTCGGGAATATCGTGAAAGTTGCCTTTCGGAAAACCCGGCACTTCGCATAAACGCATCTCGAGGTGTTTCCACCCGAGATCTTTTGTTGCTTTGATTTGCGCGTCAATTTTTGCGCCGGCTTCGTCACCAATACCTGTCAGGATCATAAAATTATCTCGTAAACGATTTCGTAAAATCTTCGCTGGAAATTTCAACGACTTTCTTTTCGTATTTTGATTCCGCGATCAACTGCTTCAGTTTGCACTCGTAGGCGGCGCTGTCCATGGGCATTTGCACCGTTTGATTGATCAACCCGGAGTACAACATCACATTCGCCAACTCAATGGAATGAATGCCTTCTTCCCCGGGAGAAATCAATGGCGCGCCGTCGAGAATGGCGTCGACAAAATTCTGCATCAACGTGGCGTGCTGCGCCGGCGCGGTCGTGATCGGCACGTCGACGTTCCACGTTTCTGGTTTCTGGAAACCGAGCTTCGCCGTCTTCAATTGCTCGAACATCGAGACCTCGTTGCGAATGAACGTCAGTTTGTCGTTTTCCAAAACGAGCTTGCCCATCGTTCCGGCAATTTCGAGTCGGTTTGTTCCGGGAGCTTCGCCGGTGGATGCGATGAAGACGCCTGTCGCTTTATTGGGAAATTCAAGATACGCCGTGATCTGGTCTTCCACTTCGATGTTATGAAAGCGGCCAAGTTGCACGAAACTGCGAACGCTTGAAGGCATGCCCAGCAACCATTGCAACATGTCCAATTGGTGCAGACATTGGTTGATCAAAACACCGCCACCTTCACCGCGCCAGGTCGCGCGCCAGCCGCCGCTCGCGTAATAGGCTTCCGTGCGGAACCAGTCAGTGACGATCCAGGAAAAGCGGACAATTTCGCCAAGCTGACCATCGGTGATCAGCTTTTTAATCTTCATGTAACGATTTTCGGTGCGGAGTTGGAACATCGCTCCGAAGATCAGTTTCGGATGTTTCTGCCGCACGGCTATCAGGCGTTCGGCATCCGCTTTGTGGGCGGAAATTGGCTTTTCCACCATGACATGCAGACCTGCTTCGAGAGCGGCGATGCCGAGACTTGTGTGCTGGTAGTGCGGGGTGGCAATGAGCAATGCATCGATCTTGCCCGAACGGATCATCGCTTCGCCGTCGCCGAATACTTCGACACCTTTTTCTTTGTAGGCGGCGAGCTTTTGCGGTGACGTGCTGCCGACGGCGGAGAGCTCGGCGCGGGCGACTTTCTTATTGAGCAGGTAATCGGCGTGATGTTTCCCCATGTTCCCCATGCCGATAATTCCGATACGAACGTTTTTCATGGCGCTTAAATGAGGGCGAAGTATCGGGGGAGGGGTAAAATAGTGGCAAGCAGATTCTCGGTTTCTAAAGCGGCCCGAACGGCGGTGTTTAGTTGACCTTTCGGTCAATTCCTCGACGCGAATGGGATGAAAACGTCCAGAAAAGTGGTCAAAAATAGCCATTTTGCAGAACTTGCTGATATTCAGGGTACTGCAACCGATTCCAACGTTGGAAACGAAATTTTGGTTCTCAAAAAACCGTTTCCAACGTCAGAAACGAAATTCTGGGAACCAAAAAACGGATTCCGAGCTCGGAAACGGATTTCTGGTTCTCAAAAAACGGTTTCCAACGTCAGAAACGAAATTTTGATTCCCAGAAAACGGATTCCAACGTCAGAAACGGATTTTTGGTTCTCAAAAAACGGATTCCGAGCTCGGAATCGGAATTTCGATTCCCAGAAAACCGTTTCCCACGTGAGAAACGCTTTTTTGGTTCCCAAAAAATGGATTCTGAGCTTGGAATCCGGAATTCGAGACTCAAAAAGCCGTCTCTACCCCTTGCCTATTTCTAACAGGGGTTCTAATTTCGCGCGCATGATTCAACGTTATTCCCGCCCTGAAATGCGGGCGATCTGGACCGACGAAAATAAACTGAAGATCTGGCTGCAGATTGAACTGCTGGCCAGTGAAGCTTTGGTAGCCGAAGGGATTGTTCCCAAAGCGGACTTCCAGAAGATGAAGGCAGGGGCGGATCTCTGTTTCGCCGATACGAAAGCGCTCACCGAACGCGCCAAGGAATTGGAAAAGACGTTGAATCATGACGTCATCGGATTCACCACCGCTGTCACGGAAAAGATCAACGATCCGGCGAGTCGCTGGCTGCACTTTGGTCTGACGAGCAGCGATATCGTCGACACTGCGTTTGCGGTGCAGATGATCCAGAGCGCCCATATTTTGATCGAAGGCGCACTCGCTCTGCAAAAGGTGATCGCCAAGAAAGCGCGCGAACATGAACAAACGGCCATGATTGGTCGCAGTCATGGCATTCACGCCGAGCCGACGACGTTCGGTCTCAAGATGGCGTTGATGCACGATGAATTTGGTCGCGCGATTGAACGCCTGATCAACGTGCGCAAGTCGGTGGCCGTCGGAAAACTTTCTGGAGCCGTTGGTACCAGCGCGCATTTGTCGCCCCGTGTTGAAGCCTACGTTTGCAAGAAACTCGGATTGCGTCCGGCGCCAATTGCCACGCAGGTGGTGCAGCGTGATCTGCACGCGGAATTTATGTCGGTGCTCGCGCTGGTTGGTGCGAGCATTGAGCGTTGGGCAACGGAGTTTCGTCATCTTCAACGCACGGAAGTTTTGGAAGCCGAAGAATTTTTTGCCAAGGGACAGAAAGGCTCCAGTGCGATGCCGCACAAACGTAACCCGATCACCGGCGAACGGTTGACTGGTCTGGCTCGTGTCCTCCGCGGCAACGCCATTGCGGCGATGGAAAACGTGGCGCTCTGGCATGAACGCGACATTTCGCATTCGTCTGTCGAGCGCATCATTTTTCCGGATTCCTGCACATTGCTGGATTACATGTTGGCGACGCTGAAGAAGCTGACCGAAGGTTTGATTGTTTATCCCGAAAACATGAAGCGGAACCTTGGTTTGTCGCTCGGTATGTGGAATTCGCAAACGGTTCTCCTTGCCTTGATTCGCAAAGGACTGACGCGGGAACAGGCGTACGAACTCGTCCAGCGCAATGCAATGCAAACCTGGCAGGCCAAACACGCCGGCCAACCCGACGCCGATTTCCTGAAGCAACTGCTGACCGACGCCGACGTGAAGAAACATTTCGCCCCCGGCGAGTTGGAGAAGCTTTGCTCCCTCGACTTCCATTTCAAGAATGTGAAGTCGCGGTTTAAGAAATTGGGGCT
>CBHTTJ010000126.1:0-18170 GCA_966095605.1 uncultured bacterium
CGCTCGGATATTGGGCATTTCAGCCTTAGGGTCATCGAGATAAAAACCAGCAAGTCCATCAACACTCACCAGAACGACCACCCGATCAGAATCGATTTTGGAAGTGTTTTCCGCAGAAACGGAAACGAGACCTGCGGCAAGAAAAAGCGCAGACGAAATAAGGAAATTGAAACGGCTCATTTGAATTTAGAACAACGCGCCTATCGACGCATGGAAGGAACTGACGGTTACGAAGAAAACTTTCTTCAAAGGAATGCAAATCAGGTCAGGAAACAATTTCCCCAAACTCGCAGGAGTAAACCTTCTGGCACTGCACACAGTCGGCGTCAACAATCTCAAGATCCGCGCTCCAGCTGTATGTTTTGCCACAATGCGGACAGCGCACAACGTATCCGCGACGACTCCGTTGGTACTCCAGCCAATCTTTTTCTGCGGGAGAAACCAGGTCCTGTGCTTCGAGCATCATCAGGTTCTGATTTTGCACATCCTCGATCATGGCCAGCCTCGAGGCTTGCGCGTTGATCACGGCCTCAAAACAATTTCTCACGAGGCGGGCGTTACCAAAATGCTCGGAGCGATCGATGCTGTAGAAATGGAAGTGATGAATCAACTTCTCTTTCAACGCAGGAGCCAGCAGCAATCCATTGCGGCGACACATCGCGCTAAAAATCCGGCAGAGCTCTGTTTCTGAGTAATCTGGAAATTCTATAAACCGCGTGAAACGTGAGTGCAGGCCCGGATTGGAACTAATAAATTGTTCCATTTTTTCGGGGTACCCGGCGACGATCACAATTAAACGAGTTCGGTCATCCTCCATTCGCTTTAAAAGCGTCTCGATCGCTTCATCGCCGAAATCCTCACCGTCTTTGCACAAACTGTAGGCCTCATCAATAAATAGAATGCCATCGAGCGCAGAATTGATCAACGCATTGGTTTTCACTGCGGTTTGACCGACGTATTCCGCTACGAGCAACGAACGATCGCATTCCACGACATGCCCTTTGCGGAGCACGCCAAGGGATTTGTAAATTCGTCCCATCAATCGAGCGACAGTTGTTTTGCCGGTACCAGGGTTGCCCGTATAAACGGAATGATAGCTTGTTGGAATCGGCTTCAGTCCACGTCCCACGCGCAGTTGTTGAATCTTCGCGAAACTTGCGGTTTCGCGGACTTTGTGTTTCACTCTTTCAATGCCGATCAGTTCATCGAGCTCCTTTAGCACCTGGTCGAGTTGTTCACGCGTCACAGCAATGGTGCTGGTGTACATGCTCCTTTGATATTCCTCGGAAAGACCACCGACCTGTTTGAGGAGGTATTGAACAAACCGATTTTCCCGCGACGTCACCGTGCCGTCCAGGTTGGAAAAGGCAGCGCAAACCTCCTGCACAACCGATTCGTAATATGAAGCCACGATCGGCGGCAATTCCAGCTTACCGAGAACCCGGATTATCTCCTGGAACGCGTGATCCAATCCTTGTTTCACGAAAGGTTCGACCACCCCGTGCATTTTCAGCACTTTTTCTCGGGCGTTGTCGATGTATTCTGTCAACGCGTCTTTCACGTGCAGCCCACCACCGCTGATTCCTTTTTTCTCGGGACGATAATCGCGGTTGAGGATAGCCAACCGGTCCCTGAATTGACGCCGAAAATACCCAACGAACGTATTCGTCATCTGCATCGGTTTGTCCACATGCAGACACGCCATCCAGAATTGCGTCGACGCATCGGTAATCAGGTCAAATTTATCGGGCGGGAACAGTTCTGCCCAGGCACCGCCCACGATTTTGCGCGTGGCATCAAAGAGCGTGTCAAGAAGATCGGTCGTGCCGTGTGCAGTTTTTTCGTAGGATAATTGCGGTGGTGTGACGATCTCCAGGTATTCGGAAAACAACTTCACGCTAAATAACGCGCGCGCGAGCTGGGTCGTCGCCTCCAGATTGCACCCGCTGACGTCCGCGACTTCCTTCAGATTTTGCAGCAGGAGTTTGTACGCCTCGAGGTATTGCGTATCAATCGTGATGATTTGTGCCGATTGGCCGGAGTCGAGAAAGGTGAGGTTTTGAAAATGGCCGACGATCTCGAGGGTGTTTTGCTTATTGAAGGTAATCAACGCCGCGTAATCAAGCGGATTGTCTTTCCGCATCTGCGGATCGCCGATAACAGCGGCGAGAATGCCGCCTGGAAGCAGCGGATGAGTCGTAAAATCTTTAACAAGCGCGTGCATCCGCGATGTAAATGGTTAACCTCAAAATCTCCGGCCAAAGTAAAGAAGATGCGCCCAACCGGTGCAACTCAAAAGGTTTGAATATATTCTTCGAAAAGGTCACCTTCCATCGCCGTTACTGGTTGATTCGACGATTTCTGGATCAAACCATCTAACCGATGAGCGGATCGTGTGGCTTCCAAAAGGACTCAAGTAACCGACAACAAGCAGGACACGGACTGAACGTGCGGTTCCTTGTCCTATAAAAACGAAACCCGACCGGTTCATTGTTTGGAACGGCAACACCGCACGGGCCTTTCCTTTCAAATTCTCTGCCCCACCGGGCCCAACGTTTCGCCGGGGATGAATTGAGGCATGATTTTGTGATCTACCGCGCGATGTGTGCCATGAACCATTTCAGCAACCGTCCTTGAAAGGCGAGCCGCGAAAGAACTCGGCTTGTTGTAATATCGCGCCATGGTCGGAACAATATCCTCAAGGAAAGTTTCGTGGTCTCGGGAAATAATCGCAACATCCTCCGGAACACGGAGGCCGATCTGTCGCAAATAGCTAACCAAAGTCAGAGCGTGTCGCGCACGCGAAACCAAAAACGCCGTCGGACGCTGACGTCGTAACATCAGGCCATCAATCCGCGCGCAAATATTCTGCGGCGTCCCGTCGTGACGCACCACGATGGCTTCGACGTTTCGGCCCTTCAAATCCGCCACTGCTTTCTGAAACCCAAGTTCCGTCACCAATTCGCCCGCCGCTCCGTGATCAGGATTCAGCAAAACCAATTGTTTATGGCCGCGGGAAACAAATTGGCCGACCGCATGACGGCCCACTGCCGTGTAATCGACGTCCACGGACGAAACTTGAACTCCCTCGTAGCGCGTTCCAGCTATGACGCAGGGTAATCGACGATCGCTGAACCAGCGTTGCAACAATTCAGTTGATCCCATCAAGACCCAGCCCGCCGGGTTCAACATCGTTGCCAGCTCGTCCAATGCCTGCGATGATCTGGCGCGAAAAGGATTCCGACTGACGTGCGTCTCCAGCAGATAACCTTCCTTGGCTAAATGTTCGCGAAGACGATCGATTAAATACGCTCGGAAAAGCATTCCCTGCGACGGATCAGGCATGAGCAGAACGACGCGATTGCTTTTGCTTTTGGGTTTAGGAACTTTGCGTAGGATAATTTCGCGACGTCGCCCCTGATGGGATTTAATCAGTTGTTGGCGCGCCAAATCGCTCAACGCTGCGCGAACCGTTGTTCGACTGACATGAAGTTGCGAACACAATTCGTGTTCCCCGGGAAGCCACTTCTTCCATCGACCTGCCTCGATTTCCTCGCGGATCACCTCTGCTGTTTGCGTCACCAAAGACGTTTTCTGGGGCAGACGGTTCATTGGCCTATTTCGATTGGCTCCAGTGCGGATACTTCTTCGAGATCATCTCCACGATTTTCTGAAACGTGCTGTCGCTAAGACTATCGTATGGCGACAACAAACGCAGGGGAAATGTTGGATCGTGGATTTTGCAGAATACCTTGTCGTAAGCGCCATCTATATGCGCTTCGTTACGACCCAACGCGACGAGATCGTTCACCAGTTCGGACAATTCACGTTGTTTGTCGAGCAACGTTTTTAAATCACGACATTGCCCGGCATGAAAATACCTCTTCGCTTCCGCAAATTGAATCGACGCAATGGAAATCAAAAGACCACACTCGCCGATCTGGCTGCCGTAACCGAATCCGGTTTCCGTGAAAAAATGCTGCAGCTGCGGCGCCTTCATCATCAGGCCGAAGATTCGCTCCATGGAATCGGTACTGTTCTTCGCCGCGACAAGATTAGGGTGCGCATTGGCCAGAACCGCGTATTCATCGGGAGTAACGAGGCGCTTTGTCCGCATTAGGTTGTAATGCAGGAACGAACAGTCTGGAAAGCGTCCGCAGATTTCCTTAAAGAATCTTTTTAATTCTCCGTCGCTCAAAGCGCCCCAACTGGGGAGAGAAATCTGGAAGTAACGAATCCCCATTCCCCTCGCCCGCTCAATGCGTTCAATCATAGTCCCGAGAGAAAGCCCAATGACCCCAACCATGCCACGAGTATCCGGTTGATTGATTTCTTCGCGGAAGATACGGACGATCTGATCGAACTGCGTGTCAGTGACCGCATAACCTTCCCCGGCGGTACCGAACAAATAAAGATCACGGGTTAGATGGATCGACAGATGTCGGATTTCACGACGGAAAGTTTCTTCAGCCAAGGTTCCATCTTCATTCCACGGCACGCAGCAGGTTGCCAAAATACAAGAGGGATAGCGTTTGGATTTCATATCAGGACGAAAAAGCGAGCGAGGTTCGGATCATTTGGATTCGGCTTTGGGCCCAACCATTTTGATTTCAACATTTCGATAAAAGACTTCCGCAAACTCGGCCTGCAACGCGATGCGTCCCTTGGTGAGAGGCACCCACTGGCCATCGACCATCCGTCGCATGTCAAAAACCATATTATTGGTCTGACCATTGATGATGTGAATTGCAGAGTCGCCGCGGACCTTTACTTCAACGGTATTCCAATCGGGTTTTTCACAAGTTTGATTTTTGCGAATACCTACGACGCCGTTGGTGTTGCCAAAAGTATTCAGAACCCCACCTGCTTCCTTCGCCAGGAAAACATTCTTGTCCGCTTTAGGATCCGTGGTGGTTTTGATTTGCGAACGGACCACCCAGATGTCGCCAACGTCCCCTTCCTGAATCTGACACTCCACACTCGAGGGCCAGACCTGTTCGTCATAGCAATGATAAAGCAAACCGGCGTCACGCTTTTTGTCGACGCGTGGAGCGAAGCGCTTGGTTCCAAATTTGTATTCGAAGCGCAAATCGTAATCGGCAAAATCCTTTTCGGTGCAGACTACCGCGATCGGCTGTTTAGAACCTTGCTCTGCCGTGGCGTACATATGAATCACACCATTCTCGACGCTGACGATTTTCGTCGGGTCCGAATTCTTTTTCTGTCCCTTGGGCTGCACATACCACCCCGTAAGGTCTTTTCCATTGAAGAGCTTTTGCCAATCGGCATCAGCAGCGTGAGAACTCAGCGCGATAACGACCAGCAATGTGGCCAAAGAAAGCGAATATTTCATAAGCGAGCGTTTTTAAAGTGAAGGAACAACAACGCTTTTAGTCGATTTTCCGGCGGCGGAGGTTTCAAGAGCTTCGTTGGTTTGATCCAGCGAAAAACGGTGGGAAACCATTTCAGCGAACGGAAATTGTTTTTGGGTCGTGCGCAGAAACTCCAGGGCAATCTTCATATGCCGAGGTTCACTGGACCAGGAACCAACAACCTGTAGTTGTTTTCGCGTAACCACGTGAGGATTCCATGCGACCGTTCCCGCGTCGCAGTAATGTCCGAGGATCAAATACTTTCCACCATCGCGGCACATCTCCATTCCTTCGACGACCACCGGCGGGGCCCCGACGCATTCGAGGACAACGTCCGCGCCATAGCCACCGGTAAGCGAACGCACGGCGGCACTCCGATCCGCAGAACTCTTCATCTCCTCAATATTGATGACGTGATCCGCGCCGAAACGCTCCGCCATGTTTAAACGATGTTTTGGCGCGCCGATCACAATCACTTTTCCGGCGCCGGCATGTTTCGCGACGGCAAGAGCGGCTATTCCCACAGGGCCAGCGCCCTGCACCACGACGATGTCGCCTTTGGCGATGCCGGTTCGTTCAACGCCGTGCAGCGCGGTGTTCAACGCGCAACCGGCCCCGATGACGGCTTCGGTTGGAAGGTCATCGGGCAATTTGAAAATCGAAGACTTCGGTTTGAGATAATGGAGCTCTGCGTAGCCGCCCAGAAAATGTGGCGTCGACTGGCACGATTGGCTGATGCCATACGCTTTGCGGTTCAGGCAGCGAGTAGGAATTTTCTTTTCCGCACAATAATAGCAGGTGCCGCAGGTCAGGCCCGGGCTCCAGGTGACGCGATCGCCCTTATTGAGCGGATTTCCCGACCAATCTTTGTCAACGCCTTCACCGAGAGCTTCGATGCGCCCGACGGTTTCATGCCCAAGAATCACCGGCAGCGTGATTGGCAGCTCACCTTTCCAAAGATGCACATCGGTACCGCAAATACCTGCCATTTCCGTGCGAACAAGGACGGCGCCCGGTTCCGGAAGTGGCGGCACGGAAAAATGCCGCAGGGCCAATGGCGCTTTGAATTGTTCGAGAACTGAAGCTCTTGCTGTCATCATATGGGTCGGTGTTCGGACATTAGGCAACTCGCTGCCAACGGAAAGGAAATTATTTACCCGATTCCTCCACCGCTTTTTCAACCATCTGCTTGAACTGAGACGTCGCCGCGTCCACTTCGTCAGGAGGGCCGTACAAACGAACGAGGATTTGCTTCTTGGGTTGAGATGTTCGCAGGCAAACACCCACGACTTTCAAAGGCATTTTACCCTTGTTCAACTTCTCCGCCGGCTTTCCCCAGATCGTGACGTAAGTCAGCGTGGCGTCGCCCGCCTTCACGCTGTCGGTTTTGGAAAGAGCGTTCTTTTCAAAATTACCAAGAAGCCGCTCCTTAATTTCCTTTTCGGTTTGTGGAAAAATATAAAACCGCACATCAGTCGTATCGGAAATGAGAAATCGATTTACGGCCGATCCCCTGCCCTCGGCTTCCCATTTCCAAGGTTGCGGCCGGAAAAACGTATAGCCTTCGATCAATATACTTTCGGGGTCGGCATGGAGATTCGAAACGAACAGCGAAATAAAAACGAAAAGTTGTAGGACCCATCTCGGCACGGATTCGATTATGACCAGATTTCCAGAAGGCGCGACCTTAAAGCGATTTGATTTAAGCATTCAATTCGTCGGCCGGTGAGGAAGTAATTTCTGCTGCATCCCTGGTGAGGTTCTTGATACGCTTGGGCACGTGAACTCGCCCCTTTCTGTCGATCGCCTGCTGCGCACCCGTTTCGTAGCCTCCATTTTTTTCACGGTTGCATTTGCTCTGCTGAGCAGCGGCTGTAAGCATTCTGATCCGGCGTGTTGTCCGTTACCACGGGGGAAAACTGCGACGACCGCAACAAAATCGAATATCGCCTCCACAAAGGTTTCTACGAAAAAGAAATCGACCGAGATACCCAAGCGTTATAGCTACACTCCGAAACCCTATCCGGTGGATGAACGAGGTTTTTCGCCCGTCGACAAAGCGTTGGCCAAAGCCTATGCACGCGAAGAGATGGTGACAGACGACAGTGAAGAATCATTGAATCCCTACGTCATGAAAGTGATTTCGGGGTATCCGTTGGACGGAACGTATCCCTACCACTGCGGTTGGACCCCGCGGGAATATGACATTTATAACGGTGTCACGCAGGACATGTGGTTCAAAGGCATGGTCGTTGCGAAAGCGTATCCAGATGGGTCGCGTTGCAGTTATTGCTGCGGCTTTACTTTCGAAGTTTTTCTCCGCGCCATGAAGTTGCGAAACATCCAAAAAGGACTCGACCAGGATGACTTCAATGACATGACCTTTCACGACCTCTTCAACATGCTGCAGCTTTGGTATATCGAAGGCAAAGGCGACTGCGAACAACGCGCCATTACTTCGTATGGACTCGGCAAAGCGGTTACTGACTTCGAGGATGCGCGCCCGGGAGATTTTCTCAGCTACAGCACAACCCCTGCGGGCGGCCATGCCGTCGTCTTCATTGATTGGTTGCGTGACGAGAACAAGAAGATCGTTGGCTTGAAATATTTCTCTTCAAATCTATCTGGCACTCATGGTGTGGGATATGGACAAGGACATTTCAGCGATTCGACGAGCACCGGAAAGGGTCTCCTTCGTAGTTCCCTGAGAATAGCCCGCGTGGGTGGAATAAAAGATTTTAAGAAATTCGATCGCGCCCAAATTCCACAACGTAATGCGTATTTGCCGACTCAACCGACACGGATCCTTTACTTGCCAGCTCCAACAAAAAAATCTGCGGCTGTGAAATAGGACGCGGCTACGCTTCTTTCCGAGTGCGACGGAATTTTCCGTAAAGCAGCCCTGCGCAAAATGCCAGGGCGGCAACTCCTAATGTTGCGGGCAAAGGGTCTGGAACCGGTGGAGGAATAAATTTTACCCCACGATCATCGGCAACGGCAGGCTCTCGAACATACCGACCGCGATTGGGAACAATGGTTCGAAAATTGGATGCCAGCCAGGAAAGTTCCTGCCGTAATATCTCCCCACGCAAAGGGACACCGTGTCCGGTTGCAGCCACTTCAGGCGCCAACTCCGCTAATCGTTCCACCGAACGGCGTGCTTCCCGCCAATCGCTCGTGAAGTAAGCCGGAGGACGGTTGACTTCTTCTTTCTGTAGAAGGACGGCAAAAAGAGATTCATTCTTTACGGTGACAAACGCATCGCCAGCGATGAGGACGCGATCGCGTTCTCGAAAGAAAGAAACGTGCCCAGGCGTATGACCCGGTGTGTGAATCCATTTCCAGCCCGGCAATCCAGGCATCGAATTGTCCTGCGGCAGCGGGCGAATCGCTCCTCCCAAATTGATCCCTCGTCGGGAAAAAATAGGAGAGAGGCGGGCGAACAGACCGCCCCCCACGGTCGGATCCGGCGGCGGATAATCGGAGATTCCGTTCAGGTAAGGCAACTCCAAGGGATGAGCATAAACCGGCACGTTCCATTTCTGAAGCAACGCCTTTACCGCACCGACGTGGTCAAAGTGGCCGTGCGTGAGCAAAATAGCAGTCGGCACTGATTCCTCGCCGAACCGTTCCGCAGCAGCGCGAAAAATCTTCTTCGCGTGGCGAGACGACATTCCAGCATCAACAATCACCCAGGTTCCACTTGCGGGCTCACCAATCAAATAGCTATTAACGATCTTATCCTGAAGGCGAGTGACCTGAGGCGTGACAGGCTTCGCTTTGCTTATTCCCCGATGTTCTCCTTCAAGTGCACTTTGCATGTTCAAGTCCTCCACGAAACGAAGACTCAATGCAAAGGAGCGGCTTGAGTCTTCGACTCTTTGTAAAACCTAAACCGCGATTCATCACTCGCAACTCTGATTCCGCTGCGGTGAAAAGCCTGCCTAAAAGAACCGCAGCGAATAAAGATCAGCATCCTTCATGACAAAATGAAGCTTCACCGTTTTGCCTGAAAGAGAACGAACGTCGCTTCCCTTTTTCCACGCCACAATGCGCGAGATTTCATCGCCTAACATTTCCGGACAATCGGTCAATGAGAAATCAGGGATAGGGATGCCCTTCTCGTCTTGAATCTCCACACGGACCCCACCCGCCGCGCTGCTGGCGAAATTAATTTCCAGGGTATTGCCGGTGAAGGTGAAGGGTTTGGTAAGCATCTCACCCGCGCGATATGGCGCGTGAATCGAAATGAATCCATCCGTCCGCAAGGTATAGCGAGCGAGATGCACGGTCGGCTGCGCATAGTGCGCCAGTCGATAAATGAACATCTCTCTTTCGTTGGCCGGAACAACCCCAAGCGCAGGCGTATTGTCACGCGCAATCCAATCATGCGCGGTCGGCCCCGGACGAATGAACGCCTCTAAAAAAGTGCGTTCGTAATGATTTCCGCCTCGGGAGGTCATAAAGATCGAATCACTCGAAGCCACGCGATAATGTGGATTTGCAACCAGTTCCTTCGCCTGATCCGCCGAAACCGCCACTTTGTCCGGGAAAAAGCGTTTGGCTAAGCCGATATATATATGTGGGGCACGGAAGTATGGATGGGTGCCGTTCGTATACAGTTCTTCTGGCGGTGTATCACCAAATTCCATATCCACCGGTTCCGTCCAATTGAGAAAATCTTTACTCGTCGTGCGGGATATCCAGCGACAATTTTTTCCATCAGGCAGTTTCTTGTAAGTGCGGAAGTAACAGAGGTAGGCGTTTTCGCTCGCAGACCAGAAGGCGACATTTTGTGAATCAAAGACGCCATTCGTAAAGACAGGACCGGGTTGCATTGGAGCCCAATGGATTCCATCTGCAGACTTAAAGGCATGCAGGCCGGTTTTCATATAACCGGAAAGTGCCTTGTACTTTTCCTCAGGAACCACACCTGGCCGATCATCCAGGAATGGACTGAAATTATGAGCATAAGGCGGATTGGTCCAGACGACGTTATTGGAGAGAGTTCCTGAAATTTCGAAAAGTCCGAGATTGGGTTTGGTCCAGGAGATACCATCCTTTGATTCTGCGTAACACACGCTCTCATTCGAACTTCCATCTTTGCCGGCTATCGGAAGCCCCCGATAAAACATGCGATACAAATCGCCATCTTTGAAAACGGTGATGTAACAGGACCATCCTCCTTCCCACGGCGCATCAAATTCGACAGCGGGGCCTTCGCGATGGGGCTCGTGCATCTTGAATTCCACCCCATCCATTTTCTCAATCAGGAATTTATCAACGAACAGTTCACGACGAGAACCAAGGTCAATCGGGTCCGCAGCGAAACAGCAGACCGTCGAAATCAGAAGAACAACGAATTGAATGCAACGGGTCATTGCGGCGCACTTTAATGGGACTTTTCCTTGATGCCAGCGCAATTTCTCAATCATTCGTGATATATAAGCCGCAACAATTCTTGTGTGGGGTCGGACAAAAACTGGTTGGCGCAGAGCTCTCGCTGTTCCTATCGTTTCCATATCAACCATGATTCAGGAGCTAACAGAACGGGAGAAGTCGTTGAAGTTACTGACTAGACAAAGGAACTCCTCCGTGATTGTGGACTATCTGCCCGAACCACACGTTCCCGTGATCGTCCATTGCAGGCAGTACGACTGCCTCGCGTATCTCGACAGCAAAGGCATCTGGCGAAACAATTTTGCCGGAACTCCGGTGGATAGCCAGGTTTTGGCGTGGTCCCAATTCTAAAAACGATTAAAGTCCGATTACCTTCATCACGGCATCCATTTTCGGCTCCACGACAAATGGTTCAAAACCAGCGGTCTTGATCGCATTATCCGGATCCTTCAGACCATGACCAGTCATCGTCGCTGTGATGATGCTACCCGTTTGGATCTTTTTCGCTTTCACACACTTGATCAAACCGGCAAGACACGAAGCCGAAGCCGGTTCCACGAAAACGCCGTCGGTCCGCGCAATCAATTTGTAAGCAGCGAGGATTTCTTCGTCAGTAACCTTGTCGATGAAACCATTGGATTCCTTCAACGCTGCTGTCGCGTGTTCCCAACTCGCGGGATTACCAATGCGAATCGCCGTTGCAACCGTGTGAGGATTGGCAACCGGAGCACCATCAACAATCGGAGCTGAACCCGCTGCCTGGAAACCGAACATCCGAGGGAGGCGGTCAGATTTCTTGGCTGTGTGGTATTCTTTATATCCGCGCCAATAAGCAGTGATATTTCCGGCGTTGCCAACCGGAAGGAAATGGAAATCGGGAGCGCGGCCCAGTTGATCGCAAATTTCAAATGATGCTGTTTTCTGGCCTTCGATACGGACAGGATTAATGCTGTTCACCACTTCCACTTTTCCAGTTTCACCCAATTCTCGGACGATACGGAGTGCTTCGTCAAAGTTTCCTTCGACAGCAATAGTCGTCGCACCATACATCAACGCCTGCGCCAATTTACCGAGGGCAATCTTTCCGTTCGGCAACAGAACGACACATTTCATCTTGGCCCTGGCCGCATAAGCTGCAGCAGCCGCAGAAGTATTGCCCGTGCTCGCACAGATTACGATTTCGGCGCCTCGCTCCTTGGCTTTGGAAACAGCCATGGTCATCCCACGATCTTTAAAGGAACAAGTAGGATTCAGCCCTTCGTATTTCAACCACAATTCAAATTCTCCTCCGATGGCCTTGACGAAATTGTCGACGCGAACGAGAGGCGTATTCCCTTCGTTCAAAGAAACGATAGGCGTTGAATCAGAGACCGGCAGATATTGTTTGTAGGCGTGAATTACGCCGCGCCAGCGATTACCGGAATTGGGTTGGATAGAATTCATTCGTTTTTCACGTTGCGTTATTTTTTCGCAATCCTCACTCAAAGTTTTCTACGCGGAACATGACCGGAGCGGCCTTAACCACCGGCAATTTGGCTATTTTACTAAGCGCTTTCTTCATCGCCGAATATGGCGCCTTATGCATCATTAAAATCAATGGCACAGTTTCGCCTTCGGCGCCTTCCGGCTGAATTACCGAGGAAATTCCGATTTGTGACTCCGACAAAATAGCGGCTATTCTGGCCAAGGTTCCCGGCCGATCGACGACAGTCAAACGCAAATAATATCGGGAAACAATGTCGTCTACGGAAACGACTTCCGCGTTCCTCTCGTGAGGCACGAACGGCGGGATGCGTTGTTTCGATCCATACTTCAAATCAAGCGCTGCATCCGCGATATCACTCAACACAGCACTCGCAGTTGCATCCTTCCCTGCCCCACGTCCGTAAAACAACGTATCCCCAACAACGTCACCTCGCACAAAGACCGCGTTGAATACCTGGTTCACGCTGGCCAAAACGTGCGCATTAGGGACAAGGGTCGGATAAACCGAAACCTGGATCGATTTGCGTGAAGCCTTCTTCTTTCCCGCCGGTTGATCCACCAATTTGACGTTACCCAAAAGTTTGATTGTGTATCCCAGCTTATTCGCAAATTCGATGTCCGTTTTCGTCACCGGACGAATGCCTTCCACATGAATCTGATTGGGTTTAACCCAGAGGCCATGCGCCAGCGACGCAAGAATTCCAATCTTATGTGCGGCATCAAAACCATCCACGTCCAGTGTCGGATCAGCCTCAGCATAACCCAAACGTTGCGCGTCTTTGAGAGTCGGCTCGAAATCGGAACCCTCATGTTTCATGCGGGTCAAAATGTAGTTACAGGTGCCGTTAACAATTCCGTACATCTGGACAATCTTGTTCCCGGCGAAACCTTCGCGCAGCACCTTGATGATTGGAATGCCACCCGCAACGCTGGCTTCATAATAAAGATTCGTCCCGTATTTTTCGGCCGCAGCGAATAACTCTTCGCCGTGCGCCGAAATAAGAGCCTTATTGGCGGTAATGACGGGCTTCCCAAGTTTCAAAGCCGTCAAAACAATTGTTTTGGCGAGATCTGTGCCGCCAATTAATTCAATGATGAGATTGATTGCAGGATCGTTGAGGACACTTTTCCAATCCGTCGTCAGTAAGGATCGGGGGATGTCGTAAGCGCGCTTCGCATCGAGCGAACGGACCGCAATCTTTGGCAGGGAAAGTTTCAACCCAAGACGCGACTCCATCAGGGCGCCATTGTTTTGGAGATGATGATAAACACCGCTGCCAACGGTGCCGCCACCAATCATACCAATGTTGATTTGATGCATGGGGCGCAGAGTTTGCCGAGAATCGGCGCGCCGGACAATTGTTTTTTTGAAAGGCCCGTCGTTTAGCCCAGGGTGAAGTAAAACGTTGCCCCCTTGTCGCGTTCGGCTTCCGGCCAAATAGATCCTCCGTGCTTTTGGATGATCCGCTGTACCGTTGCCAATCCCACTCCTGTCCCTTTGAATTGCTCATCCGAGTGCAGGCGATGAAAGGGTGTAAAGAGCTTCTCCACGTCAGCCATATCGAAACCAGCCCCATTGTCCTTCACAAAGTAAGCCGGACCTTTGTCAGTTTCCATACGACCAAACTCAATCACGGCGCTTTCGCGTTTCGAACTATATTTCCAGGCGTTGGCCAAAAGGTTTTCCAGCGCGGCACGCATCAAGTTAATGTCCGCAAAAGCCAAAACATCAGTCGCAATCTTGATTTGCACCTGACGTCCGGGACTCGCGACTTGTAATTCCGAAATGATCTCACGCGCCATAACGCTCAGATCGATGTGCTCCCTCTTAACCTGCGCGCGGGATTTCTGGGACAAGGACAACAAATCTTCAATCAAGTTGTCCATGCGACGTCCGGAACGGGCGATGCGGTCAAGATAATCCTTTGCGGTCTGGTCCAACTGCCCCGCACAGTCTTCCTGCAAAGCGTCCACAAAGCCTCGAACCGCCCGCAACGGAGCGCGCAGGTCGTGGGAAACGGCGTACGAGAATGACTCCAGCTCCTTGTTCGCAGATTCCAATTCTGCGGTGCGTTCTTTCACCCGGTTTTCCAATTCGGAATGAATGCGAATATTTTCCATCACGACCGACGTGGTATCGGCGAGTGCCTGCAGCAGCTTCAGTTCGTTTTCGGTCGCGCAATGATTGCTCGCCCAATAGGTACCAATCGCTCCGATTGGTGCAGCCACGCGGATGGGCATCATCGCCAGGCTCTTAACAAAGGTTGGCCGATAGGCGTCGATTGGAATCCGAGAATCGGTGTAAATATTCTCAATAAACGTTGGCATTTTATTCAGCATCACCCAACCGCTGATACAAGTTTCCATGGGGAACTTTTTTCCCTTCCACAATGGGCCAATTGCATCTTCATCCACGTAATAACAAAGATTTTCCTCTCTGAGAACAAAGGCGGCTCCATCGGCCCCGGTTATTTCGCGAGCGGCACGACGCACGATGGCAGTGACGTTTTCAAGATTACGGGCAAGAGAAAGTTCCTGAACAACGGTGACCAACCGTTCCATTTCGCGAGCATAATCGCGGGTCGTGCCCGACATGGTTGTCTCAAGCAAACTCATTTATCACCAAGCGTTTATCACGCTACCATGGCAGAGTAGCCGGATTAATATCATTTTGTCACGACTCAAGAGAGGCCGAGCATTTCCGGGAATCATTCGTCGCCTTAATTCGTTTCATCACAATTTCCGGGCAGCAAAAAACAATTTGTTCCTTGATTCGGAAGCGCCCGCTTTGTCAATTTTTCCGCCCATGAACGAAAACAACGGTCTGTCCTTAATCACTCCAAAGATTACCCCCGTCCTCGACCCTGCTTTTCGTCCCGCTGTCCTCGCGAATCGTCATTTCCGTCAGCAGGCGAAACAAAATGGCGGCATTCCTGTCCGCATTGCGCTGGAACAAGCCGATGGTTCTGTTTTTCATTTTGCCACGAATGTTTTTCCGGAAACGAATCCGCTTTCGTCGGGAAACTTTGTTTACATTGAACGCATCGTAAAATTCATGCTTTGGTCCCGCGGCGGCTTTCGCGTTTATTGGGATGGACCGAAAAAGATTGGCGAACAGCTCCAGAAATATTTTAACGAAGCCACGACTGGCAAATTCGATGCGGATATTATGGGCAACCGCATTTACGAACGTCCTTTCGAAGTGGTCATTACGAAGGACGTCCCTGCCGAACGGGCCACCACGACTCCGCTTGGCCGACACTTGAACGGCAACCGAATTGGATTCGATCTGGGGGGCAGCGATCGTAAAACAGCAGCGGTGATTGATGGAAAAGTCATCTTCAGCGAAGAAGTGGTTTGGGATCCCTACATGCAGCCTGATCCGCAATATCATTTTGATGGCATCATGGACTCGTTGAAAAAAGCCGCCGCTCATCTTCCTCGGGTGGATGCTATCGGTGGAAGCGCGGCGGGAGTTTATGTCAACAATCGCGTCAAGGTGGCCTCCTTGTTCCGCGGTGTTTCTAAAGACGTTTTCGAACGCGTCGTCAAAAACATGTTCCTCGATATCAAACGGCAATGGAACAACATCCCTTTCGAAATCGTAAACGATGGCGAAGTGACCGCTCTCGCTGGAGCAATGTCACTGAATCAGAATTCCGTTCTCGGCATCGCGATGGGGACCAGCCAGGCAGGCGGTTACGTCACCCCGGAAGGAAATATCACCAGTTGGTTGAATGAACTGGCGTTCATGCCGGTGGATTATAATCCGAATTCCGCTCGCGATGAATGGAGCGGCGACTACGGTTGCGGCGTCCAATATTTCTCCCAACAGGCTGTCGGCAAATTGATTCCCGCTTCCGGCCTCGAAGTAGACGCGAAGCTCGGCCTTCCGGAAAAATTGAAAGCCGTGCAAAAGGCGATGGAACAAAACGATCCCCGCGCCGTGAAGATTTATCAGACCATCGGAACCTATCTCGGTTATGCCGTGGCGCATTACGCGGATTTCTACGACTGCAAAAATGTCCTGATTCTCGGACGCGTCACGAGTGGTCGCGGAGGCGACGTGATCATCGATGGGGCTAAAGAAGTATTGAAAACAGAATTTCCCGAACTCTCATCCACGATCGCGTTTCATGTGCCGGATGAAAAAGACAAACGCCACGGCCAGGCGATCGCGGCGGCGAGTCTTCCGAAAATCTAAGGCGAAGAAACCGCAGGTTTCGCTTCGTCTGGAAAGTCCACATTGTAATCCGTGGTGAAAGTGCCACGGGTGTACTTCCTCCCGCGCTCGTCCTTGCAATCCCAGATCGTGTTGATGATCCCATTGGTCGTCGAACCTTTGATGGTTCGCAACAAACTTCCGTCCTCGGCCTTAATTTCAATGGAATAAGTCGCCACTGGTTTTGAGAGCTTTGCATACAATGACGCACTGCGACCGTCGAAACGCATTCTCGCCGGAAAAAACTGGCAAACATTCGTTGAAGTGAATGGCAGGATTGGTCCGCCAACTTCCAAAGGATCGTCATTCTCCGATTCCATTCCCGTGACAACACAAGCCTGCAATGCGTGCTGCCCGGGCGGGGAAAAAGCGGTGTTCCAGGTGATAAGACAATTTCCATTCGGAGATTTTATGAGAGTTGTCATCATTCCGCTTTCAAACGGATCCACTTGTTGTCCGTCGACGAGGAGCGTCAACCGCCCAACCTTCTTCGCCGCATCAAAGCTAACCGGAACCACAAACATCGCCACGTCCCGCTCGGTGTTGGTTATGACCTGCGACAGCGTCAGCATTTGATCGATCGACATCGATTTTTCGGAAGCTGATTCATTCCGCAGAAGCTGGCTCAGTAGTTTCCCATGATATTTTGCGTCTTGAGTCCGGTATTGATCTTTTTTCGCCAAAAGATCTTTAACCCGCTCCTGACGCAACGTTTCCTGCATCGCGAGCCGTTCTTCTTCCGCCTTCTCACGCATGGCCCGCTGTTCCTCTTCCAATCGGCGTTTCTCCTCGAGATCGCGCTGTGACGCCACCCGCGGCCAAACAATGTCGCTCGCGACGGTTGTTGGACGATCAGCGTCCGCTCCATAAATAGGTCCACGTTGGCGAGGAACCCGCATCTTTCCCTCGTTATCCGCCAGGTCGCGTCCAACTGAATACAGAAGAAAATCTGTCTCCGTCGGCTTATACAGGAGCGGTTTGCCATCCATGAAATCCATCAAGGGCGTTTTCACGATTTCCGGCGAGAGCTCGTCCAACTCTTTCGGATAAGCACCATGGCGTATGCGATAACGCTCCAGAGCAATGGCGGTGATAATAAGTCGCCGTTGAGCTTCTGCTTCCGCAAGACGACCGAAAACTCCGCCGCTTTCGTTCCGATTTTGCATGTTCAGCAGTCCCTGGCCCAAATTGACCATTGTTTGCATTGAAGAAACGTTTGTAGATTGAAAAACCCCGCTGTCAGTCACGGCTCGCATCGTTTTCATTGCAGACCAGCTTGGCGCCATCGTCGCTTCCTTCACGGCTATTTCCCGATCGCGATAAAATAAGAGCAACGCTTTTTCGTCCTGATAGGTTCCCTCCTGCAAATATCGCTGCCGACGTTTATACTCGGAGTATTCCATCCAGACGTAACGCGGATTCTGAACGATCTCCTTCAGAGACGGCCCGCTTGCTGTCGCTGCCTCGATTCGTTCCAGCTGGCAATGGTTCACCAGGCCCGCGCGCTGAAAGGCAACCGTTTCCTGAAATCCCTTTATTAAATCGACCGACTCCCAATCTTTCTGCAACGAAGCCAACTGGGTATCCGACCAGTTCCGATACTGCAACGCCTCCCACGTCGCTCCGTAGGCCAATCTGATACACGCAGCCCGCACCAGATAAGCAATCGACACCGGTTCGACCTCCCACTT
>CBHTTJ010000127.1:0-17962 GCA_966095605.1 uncultured bacterium
ACCTCATGGGCGCTTCTTCAGTTTTGACACTTCTGGTCGGGATGTTTTGGCTGGTCAGTTGAACTTACGCGCCCCGAGTTCTAAAGCCCGGTATTCTACAGACCTCGGTAAAAGCTAAGACAAAGCGTCTTTTCAAGCCGTTTTGGTCAATTTTCCAAGCTCTTAAGAATCGAAAGGCCGAATTTGTATCCAAAACCCAAAATTCGAGGATGAAACTGTTCTTTTTTTTTCCAAAAACGATTTTTCCAACATGAAATTTTCCCTTTTGGATCAAAAAAAAGTTTTTTGAGGATCAAAATTTCACTTTTTTTTCCAAAATTAGTTTTTTTGCCCTGAATCGGCCGGTTTTTTTTCCAAAAACGGAAATTTCATCATAAAAAAGCTTTTTATTTTTCCAAAAACGATTTTTCCAACCCCAAAAATTCTTTTTTGGACCAAAAAAAAGTTTTTTGACGTTAAAATTTTTAATCTTCGGCCGAAATCCGGCAACTTTAATCAGTGTATCTAATTATGAGGCGGCATTTTCAGGCGAAACTCCAAAATGTAGGCGGTGGAATCCGGGAGCAAACGTTTGTTTTCTTTTCGTAAGCAGCTCTTTATGAAGATTTGATGGAGTGGTGGTAGTCGTTGAACGAAAATCCGAAGTCGAGTGTCTCACTTTGCGTCCCCTAAAAGTTTTAACTGTTCCTTAAATGGACGAATGCTGTTGACATTATGATACTCTTCCCTGTAAAACGTTTCCTCGTTCCCATGAAGTCAGAAAAGAAAACTCCGTCAGGCGAGGCGTCTTTTGCTCTCGCGTCCGTTCCTATGTCAGTTTCTACCAGCGTTCACGGTGTTTTCCCCCGATTTTCCAAAATTCTTTTTACCTTAACAGCATCCGCAGTTTTGGTCTGTGCTTCGACCGTGCGTGCTGATGATCCGCCAAAAACTCCAGAAGATCTGGAGCGGGAAGCGTTGATCGAGCAGTTCACGCAGAAAATGAAAGACGCCAATTACCCGGCGTTATTCAAAAAAGCCGCGGACGAAATGCATGTGCCTGTCGAAATCCTTCAAGGCATCGCTTTCGCTGAAACACGCTGGGAACATTTGAAGTGGCCCCCGGGCGAAACTGTTTCCCCTGAAAACGGCATGCCTCGCCCTTATGGCATCATGTCCCTGTGGGATAATGAATTTTTCGGCCATAGCTTGACGGAAGCGGCCCAGTTGATCGGCAAGGATCCGCAGGTTCTGAAGGACGACCCTTATTACAACATGCTGGGTGCGGCGGCCTTGTTGAAGAAGATTTATAACGAAGTTCCAAAGCCTTCCTACGCCAAGGAAGGTGAGTTGGAAAGCTGGACGTACGCGATTTCGAAATATTGCGGGATCCCTGAGCGTGAACTGAATGCTCAGCATGCGGTGGATATCTATGATTGGCTTTCGGAAGGTTATAGCCAATACGGGATCGAGATGAATCAGGTCACAAATCTGAACCTCGGGCCTATGAAGGAAGAATTGGCCCAGATCAAGGCTGTGGCTCGTGCGGAGTTGGAAAAGAAATTTAAAGAACACCCGGAATTGAGTGATAAGGATCCTTTGATTGAAAACCTCGACAAGGCTCCCGAAGTTGCTCATGTCAATGTGAACAAGCCTGAAGTGAAAACGGATGCGGCCAAACCAGCCGCTTCAAATCCGGCGGCGGCCGCTCCAGTCGCTGCAGCTTCCACTGGCACCAATTCAAACAGCTGGCTGATCTGGCTGGTTGTCTTGGGTGGTGTGGCCTTGTTCCTGAGTTTCTTTGTCTTTCGTAAAAAAACACCCACTCCTAACAAATAACAAAAACCTAAACTCCAACTCCACCGCATCCCTAAAACAACAAAAACTCTAACCCCGCAATGAAAACCATCCATCCAACCCAGGCTAGCCACATCCACGGCCAGTCGTAATCCACACATTCCAGATGGTGAAATGGGTAGGGCGTCCCCCTGCCTCATTGTCATTGCCTTTTTGCTTTCCGCAAACAAACCGTCCGCATGAAAAAAATGAAAACTAAAAACCCATCCGCAGTGACGCACGCCCTTCGGGGTCGCGCCACGCAACTCGCGGTTCTCGCAGGTATTGCTGCTCCAATGGCAATGCAAGCGAGCACCGACTACGGTCCGGCCATCTGGAAGTGGGTGGCCTGTAACTACAGTACGTCAGGTTACGGTCATAGCTTCTGCGTCATCCATGACATGGAAGGTTACTATGCCTCCAGTATGTCCTACCTGTCGCACTGCAGCACGTCCGCCAGTATCCATTACGGCGTCAACGGCAAGAAAGACAGTAGCACTGACAATCCCGCCGGCGAAATTGCCCAGGCAGTGCGCGAAGCGTACTATGCGTGGCATGCCCGCTGTTGGAATCATTACATGTGGGGAACCGAACATGAAGGTTTCTCCAGCAATCCGGCCTGGTACACGGACGCGATGTACACCTCCACGATCGGGCTGCAAAAGCACTTGATCGAAAAGGCTGGCAAGCCGAAAGATCGTAACCACATCATCGGTCACGGTCAGAAGAGCTATCCCGGTTGGTCGACCTGGGTATATGCCAACTACGCTTTTTCTCCGACTTGTAACTCCCACACTGACCCAGGACCATACTGGAACTGGACTCGTTTGATGGACGGCATCAAAGGTACTGCTGCCACACCATCTGCTCCGAGCACATTGGCTGTGGCCGTTGTTTCTTCCACGTCGCTGAAGCTGACCTGGAAAGACAACTCCAGCATTGAAACCGGATTTAAGATTGAACGTTCCACCTCGGCGACCAGCGGTTTCTCCCAGATCGCCACGGTTGGTGCGAGTGTTGTGAGCTATACCTCCGGCAGTTTGGCCTCCGGCACGAAATATTATTATCGTGTTCGCGCTTACAATGCTGCTGGTAACTCCGCGTATTCCAATACCGCGAGCAACACCACAAAAGATACGATCCCAGCTGCTCCAGCCAGTTTGACTGCGACCGCTGTCTCCAGCGCGCAGATCAATCTCGCGTGGACGTGCAGTGCGGCTAACGAAGATGGTTTCAAAATCTACCGTTCAACGGATGGAACCAACTTCGCTCAAGTCGCCACCGCTGCGATCAATGCGACCAGCTATTCGAACACTGGCCTCGTTGGAAACACCAAATATTACTACAAAGTGTATTCCTACAACACGGCTGGTAATTCGGCTGCCTCGAACGTCGCCAGCGACACGACGGCTCCAAATCCCCCAACGTCTCTGACCGCTGCTTCACAAGGAAGCGGTGCCACGACGTGGGATAAGATCAATCTGAGCTGGACTGACAACGCGAACAGCGAAGTCGGCTTCAAGATTGAACGTGGCACGGCTGCTGCCGGTCCGTTCACTCAGATCGCCACGAATGCTGCCAGCGACACGACCTACACCGATTCCGGTTTGGCCGCGCAAACGACCTATTACTATCGTGTCCGCAGCTACAACGCGAACGGCAACTCCACCTACTCCAACACAGCCAGTGCTGCGACGCCAAATGCGCCGCCAGTCCTGACGGCGATTGGTGCGAAGAGCGTTGCTCCGAACAGCGCATTGACCTTCACTGCTGCCGCAACGGATCCGAACAAAGTCGTGACCACGACGACGTTCGCTACGTTTGAAGGCACTGCTGATGGCACGGCTGAACAAATGTTCCGCAAGCCTTCGAATTCCAGCACGACGATCGGATTCATCGACACGACGGTTGCTGATGCTTCCACCGTCAAGACCGGCGCTCCTGCTGGTGTCGGCGGCACGAAGGCTGTCAAAGCCAACTGGAGTTTCAAATCCACCGCGGGTGCTAATTATTGGGTCCGCTTCAACACGTTCGGTGCTCCGACCTGGCCGAACCCCACGATCGCTCTCGACCAGATCGTTCGTTTCAAGATCTATTCCAGCAAAGCCATCAAGGTTGGCGTTGGTGTTCGTGAAACGAGCACAAGCGCTGCGTATGGTGCTGACGGCGGAACAACAGGTTCCATCGAATGGGCTGGCGTGACCAACGTTGTCAGTGGCAACCCGATTCCAAATCGTTTGGTTCCTGCTGCAACATGGACCACTCTCAGCTTCAACCTGCCTTTCGAACCACAAGCTGCGTTCACTGGCGACGGCAAGATCCTCCAAAGTGGTGCTAAAGGAACTTTGGAAGAAATCATCCTCCAGGGTGCAGGTGGCACGGGTGCTTATACGGTGTGGGTTGACGACATCGCTGTCGTTGCTCAAAACACCCTCGCATTCAGCCTCGATGCTGGCGCTCCTGCTGGCGCGACGATCGAACGCCGCACTGGTAAGTTCTCTTGGACTCCGACCTCTGCGCAAGTTGGTGTCTGGAACATCACGGTTCGCGTGACCGACCAAGGTGGCGCGCAAGACTTCGAAACCATCAAAGTTACTGTGCTCAGCGCTGGCAACAATGCTCCAGTTCTCGCTGCGATCGGTAGCAAGACGGTGAAAGAAGGTTCCGCTCTCGCGTTCACGGCTACGGCCACGGACGTTGACGCTGGTCAGACCAAGACCTTCAGCCTCGACGCTGGCGCTCCTGCTGGCGCAAGCATCAACGGTTCGACGGGTGCCTTTACCTGGACCCCGACCGAAGCTCAAGGTCCTGGCAGCTATCCGATCACGGTTCGCGTGACCGACAACGGCTCTCCAGCCTCGAACGACTTCGAAACCATCACCGTGACGGTCAGCGAAGTGAATACGGCTCCTGTGTTGGCGACGATCGCCGATCAAACTGTTAGCGAAGGCAGCACCTTGTCGGTGACCGCCTCCGCCACGGATTCCGATCTTCCGGCGAACTCCGTTACCTACAGCCTCGATCCTGGTGCACCAGCTGGTATGACGATCAATTCCTCCTCCGGCGCGATCTCCTGGACTCCGGGTGAATCCGCTGGTCCTGACGTCGTTCCTGTGACTGTCCGCGCCACGGACAACGGTTCCCCAGTCTTGTCATCGGCGAAAACCTTCAACGTGACGATCAATGACGTGAACGTTGCTCCAGTGCTCACCCTGGGCACCACGATGTCCACGGTCACTCCGATTGATGACTTCGAAGGTCAAGATGTCGAAGCTGCCAACGGCACAATCCTCGTTCGTCCTCCGGTTTACTCCGGCACTACGGTTGGCTTCCTCGATGCCAGCCCGAACATGACCGAAATCCTTAATCAGACGAATCCGTATCCTGACGTTGACGTTAATACGAGCGCGCAGGTCTTGCACACGACCTGGAGCTTCAAGACGGGCACAACGAATCCGTGGATCCGTTTGACCACTTACACCACGTCTTCCTATACGAACACGTATGCTGATCCGAACCCGACCGTTGATTTCAATCAACGCGTCAGCGTGAAGATCTGGTCTGACAAATCAATCAAAGTCTGCCTCGGTCTCCGTGAAACGGGCACCGCTGCTCCGATTGGTTTCGACGGTGGTACGACTGGAACGGTCGAATATGTTGGCGTCTCTGGTAAGCAAGCCAATGGTTGCCCGATTCCGACCCACACCGTTGCTGCGAGCAACTGGACCGAAGTGGTATTCGACATACCGACCGAAGGCAAAGCTGCCTTCACGGGTGACGGCGTTCTCACTGGTAGCAAAGGCACGATTGAAAACATCTCCATCGTCCCGAACGGCGGCATGGGTGTTTACAACGTCTACTTTGACGACCTGACCGCAGTTTCGACCTCGTCGAACCTCGTCATCAACACTGGTGCGACTATCACAGTTGCCAATAGTGCGACCGACGCAGACGTCCCGGCTCAAGGTTTGCAATTTAGCCTCGGCGCTGGCGCTCCGACGAACGCTGTGATCGACCCTGACACTGGCGTGTTCACCTGGACTCCAGCTCCTGATCAAAGCCCAAGCACGAACGCGATTCCTATCGTGGTCACCGACGATGGCACGCCAGCGTTGAGCGACACGAAGAACCTCGTCGTTGTTGTAAACAAGGTTAATACTCCTCCACGTTTGGGTGGTGTTCCGGATCAGGCTGTTGAAATCAGCACTGGCGATGTCGTTTCCTTCACCGCCAGCGGCGAAGATGATGATGTTCCAGATGACACCCTTACCTTCAGCATGACTGGCGCTCCAGCAGGTGCGACTCTCAATCCTGTGACGGGTGACTTCAGCTGGACCTCAACCGGTTCAAGCACGAACATCTTCACTGTTCGCGTGACTGACAATGGTTCTCCTGCTCTGTGGGACGAACGCACGGTCACGATTCGCGTTACTCCTCCGAACACAGCTCCTACGCTCACGCTCGGTGCTGCTACTGTTACGGAAGCGTTTGCGAACTTCGAAACGTTCACGAACAGCACGCCTAACGAATACGTGATGTTCAAGAAACCATTCAATTCCAGCACGACCACCAACTACATCAACACGACCGCGACCAACTATACAACGGTCGTAACCAGCTTCCCTGCTGGCAACGCCAACGCTGGCGCGAAAGTGATGAAAGTTGCCTGGACGTTCAAGACCGGCCAGACCGATCAATGGGTCCGCTTGACCACTGGTAACACCACTGCGTTGCCGAACCCAACGATTGACTTCCGTCACTCCTTGAAGTTCGACATCTATACCACCAAGTCCCTGAAGGTCGGCCTCGGTCTCCGCGAAACCGGAACCAGCGCCAACATCGGTGCTAATGGTGGCACAACGGGTGCAATCGAATATGTCGGCTGCTCATCGCAAGTCGGCACGACTCCGATTCCGACTCGCACTGTCAACGCCAGCAACTGGACGACCTTGACGTTCAACCTGCCGACCGAACCGATGCAGACCCTCACCGGCGACAGCATCCTCGCCGCGGCTAAAGGCGTGCTCGAACACCTGATCCTCTACGGGAATGGTGGTTCCGGCGCCTACACCGTGTATCTCGATAACTTCCAGGTTGTTTACAACTACAGCCTCGGCAGCCAGATCACGATGAACACGGGTTGCACGTTGGCGTTCACTGCTTCCGGCACGGATCCAGATCCAGGCGCTGGTCTCGGCTACGGCCTCGGTGCGGATGACGCGGCTACGGCCACGATCGATCCTGCGACCGGTGCGTTCACCTGGACTCCTGACGCCACTTATGCCGGAACGACGAACTCGTTCACTGTCACGGTGGAAGATGATCCGACGAACGGTGGCATTCCGAAGAGTGCCTCGCAGAACTTCACGGTTGCTGTCGTGACCGATCCAGTTGGACCTTTGGCCAACTCGAGCTCGGTCAACTGGGACTCCGTTGCTGGCAAGACCTATCAGGTCCAATCCAAGAGCAGCGATGGTTCCTGGAGCAATGTCGGTTCGCCGATCACGGCGACTGGTTCTTCCAGCTCGGCTGACGTCTCTGGTGGTGCGGAATACCGCGTCATCGAAGTCGCTGATGCCGGTGCTGCGGAATAATTAGAAAACCAAAACGCAATGCCTGCCTCTGGAAACAGGGGCAGGCATTTTTGCTTTTTACGGAAGTTGGAAGAGAACCGGACTTGAGTTGTTCCACACCCCGGATATTTTAGAGGTATGCCGATTTACGAATTTCATTGCGGTAAGTGCGACCGCGACAGTGAAATCCTTGTGCGCTCCTCAAATTGGGATGGAACGGAGTGTCCTCACTGTGGTTCAAAAAAGCTGAGCAAGAAATTTTCGGTCTTTGCTTCCAACTCCAATGCCGAGGCATCAAGTGCCGGCGCCAGTTGTTCTGGTAATCCTCGTTCTTGTGGCCGCTGCGGCACCGGGGTGCCTCACTCTCATTAAGCGCAGACTTCAGCAGCAGAGACAGCATCGAGGTCCGCAACAGCCCAATCCGGATGATGCTGTTGCAACTCCTCCCGGGAATGTCCTCCAGTTCCCACTGCAATTACCCTGGCTCGGATGGCTCGGGCGCAGCGAATATCCAAGGGCGTGTCGCCAATGACGAGAACCTCTTCGTCGTTCACATTTTTGCCGATAAACTGACACCCACGATGTTTCGCGATGGCCGCAATATGATCACGTTCCTCGTGGTCATCTGCGAATCCGCCAAACTGGAATTCATGCCAGAGCGAATAGTGATTCAATTTGATTTCCGCACCCCGTCTCACGTTTCCCGTCAAAAGGCCTATGGCGGGCGGATTCTCAAGACTTCTTAAATCGCGCATGAATTTAGGGACGCCCGGGATAACAGCGCCATCCGATTGCACGATGATTTGTTCCAGTAAAGAAAGGTATGTGGCAAAAAAGCGACTGAAGTGATCGGGAGTGGGTGTTACACCGTGATGCAGGAAAAATTCCCGGACGAGTGAATAATCGGTCCGCCCCGCGAACTTCAATTTCTCCGATCCATCATTGAGGCCAAACTCTTTGGCAAATGCCTGTGCGAAAGCTTTTACACCGGCGCGGCCCGTGCGGACGAGCGTGCCATCAATGTCGAACAAGACGATCTTGATCATTCCCGGCAAGTTAAAAAGATTTTTAACCGAAAGCAAACGATGGGTTGAAAATATCTTTTTTAACTGCAGTCCACTGTCTAAGATTCGCGCCGCGTCATGAAAAACATCGTCTACTTCGATTTGGAAACTCAGAAATCAGCAGAGGAAGTAGGTGGATGGCATCGTATCCGTGACATGCGGATGAGCGTCGGAGTTACCTACAGCACGGCCCGCGGGGATTACAAAATTTACGGCGAAAGCCAGGTGAACGATTTGATCGAAGAGTTACGCCGGGCAGACCTGGTTGTTGGATTCAATCAGCAACGCTTCGACTATGAAGTGCTCCAGGGGCACAACGATTTCTTTGATCGGGAGCAGTTGCAATCACTCGACATGTTGATCGATTTGCAGAAAACGCTGCAGCACCGTATTTCCCTTGATTCAATTGCCGTCGCTACCTTTGGTGTCGAGAAAACCGCGGAAGGTCTTCAGGCGATCCGGTGGTTCAAGGAAGGAAAGCTTTTGAACATCGCCGAATATTGCTGTTACGACGTAAAGATCACGAAACTCGTACACGAGTACGGAATGGCGGAAAAACAACTCTTTTACCACGACAAGTTCGGCAAGAAAAACAGTGTGGCCGTCAACTGGTAATTACTTCTTCAGGGAAGCGATCGCAGAATTGGCCTGGCGCAGCTTATTGGACAGATCCAGCGCCACGTTCTTCATCACCACCATTCCCAGATGCGGTTCGCGTTGGACCAACGCATTCATTTCCGATCGTTTGGCAACGAGAAGAATACTGGCCTGATTGGCGACGGCGAACGCAGTCCGCGGTGCGCCGTCGAGAAATGCCATTTCTCCAAAGATCTTGCCGCTGGGCACCGAGGCGATGGGGTTGGAATTTTCTTCCAATAAAATGTCCACCTGGCCGCGCATCACGATGTAGGCCTCTTCGCCGTTGTCGCCTTTTTTGAAAATGCGCTCATTGGGTCGATACAGTTTCTGGGTAAACAGGCGTGCAATTTTGCGCAACTCGCCGTCACCAAGACCTTCGAAAATTGGCAGGCCGCGCAACAAGTTGATTATCGCCACGCCAACCTTTTGATCCTGGAAGTTGCGATCGATGACCTCGGCGATGGCGCGCGCTTCCGTCGTGAAGTCAACGCCATCCAGAGCGTAAGCCATGTTCAACTTTTCCATCTTAACGACATCAGCGAAGTTGCCGTTCTTGAGATAGAAAGCGGGAAGATACGAAACTGGAACGAAACCCAATTGCTCGGCTGTTTTCAACAAACGCGGAGCCGTTACCAGGACATCCATTTCAATGTAAACGGGGCTGAACTGTTCCTGCACCGATTTGACTGCCTGCTGCAGTAACGAACCCATCGACAGATCATCTATAGAAAACGCTTCGATGAAGCGGATACAACGGTCCACGCCATCAAAATAATACGCCAGACCAGAAACGATCGTTTCTCCCTGCTGACCCAACACGGCTTGGTATGTGCCGGTGGAATCCACGCGCATCAATCCAAGGCCGAGATTAAAGGCTCCGGAAATTTCGGTGGGCGGATTAGAGCTTTGGCAATGGTCGCGCCACAATTGGAAGTCTTCGTAGGTTGCTAAATGAACCTGCAATTCATTCTGCAACGGATAACCAGTCGCACCGTCCCGAACTCGAATTGGATTCGAGATCTTAAGCTTTTCCAGAGCGACCTTTGCCAATTCGCTGATCTGCGGCAGTGATTCAGAAAGCGGCAATCGAGTCATCAGCACCTGGTTCGAAGTGCGGACGTAATAGAGCATTCCCGTTCGCGCCTGAACCATGTGTTTGAACGGTTGAAAGCCGACACAGGCAAAGCCGGCGTTTTCGAAAAGAATCTGCTGGGAGTTGTCGAGTGCGGGAACGCGCGCAACGATCATCTGGTTCCGCTCCATCGCGATATCACAAACGCTTTTCAGGAGGGCTTTGGCCGATCCGTCGCCGAAACTGGTCCGTCGATGTAAATTGCGGCCGAGGTTCAGGACGGGGTTTTGATTGACGTCAGAAGCCTTGAGAATCGTGATGCTGGCGGTGAGTTCGCCATTGTTGTCGGCGACCCACGTCTCGCTTCCGTTGGAAGGATCGAGCTGCGCTTCAATCCACGCCGGATCATAGACCTCCTTGGCGGGATATTCTTTCCCAAATGTTTCCTCGACGAGTTCGCGCCATTGTGCGGCGTCTCCCTTCGTAGCCTGACGAATAGTTGCCATTGAATGCGCTGCTTTTAAAGATTTGGTGCCCGCGACAGGACTTGAACCTGTACGATGTTACTCACTAGAACCTGAATCTAGCGCGTCTGCCAATTCCGCCACGCGGGCACAGTTAGGGGAGAGATTACACCGACTGATGCGTAGCTGCCAGCACGATTTCTCGCCCAGCGAAGGCGAACGCTAGCAAAACTTTTGGACAACGCAAGCCGACAGTCGGGAAATGTAACGCTCTCTTATTTCGCTCCTGCCAACTCTTTGGAGAAGATGCGGTTCGCTTCTTCGAGGCTTTCCTTGGATCCGATATCGAACCAAATCCCAGGGACCGTCCACGTATAGAAGGGGGTGCGGGGATACAACCATTGCACCAGACGGCCCGGTTGATCCGGATTATTGCCTTCTGCGATGTATTGCTTAATTAACGGGAGGGTTGATTTCGGATAATAGTATAAAGCGATGCCAGTCAACGTGCTCTTTGGCTGCTTCGGTTTTTCTTCGAAGAAAGTAATCTTGCCTTCATTATCGAGGGTGATGGAGTTGTACTTCTTGATTTCCTCCAGGCTCCCGACGTCATAAACGGCCAAGACCGGCGCCTTCTTCTCGCGGCAAAGTTTCCCAAAGCCTTCCAAAGTCTCGCTGAATAAATTGTCGCCCGCCACGACGATGAGATCATCATCCACATTTTCCTTGGTGATGACGAGGTGCATATCGCCAATAGCGCCAAGCTTGTTGGAATCGTCGGTCGATTGGTCATTGACGATCGTGAAATCGAGCTTTGATTTCGTCGCACGGTAATTGTCCGCCCATTTTTGAAAATGTCCGGCGAACTTATTGTTCGTTACCACGTAAACGCGATCGATGTTTCCAATGGGGGCAATGTTATCGAGGACATATTCAATCATCGGTTTCCCAGCCACTGGCAGGAGGGGCTTGGGTTGCGTCATGGTTAAAGGGTAGAGACGAGTGGCGTAACCAGCGGCGAGAATCAGAACTTTCATATATTTTTAGATGCTTCCGTCTTCAAAGGAGCTTGAGAATCCACAAATTCGCTGAATTTGGAACAAGTTTTTCGCCGAACTACCCGGACTGCTCAGACTGAACCTCAGTTTTCGAACAGGTTTGGGGCGATTTCCCGGGCTAACGTTCTGGACTTCTGTAAAATTTCCACACCTGACTCACTTTGCAAGGCGCTTTGTGCGAGGGCTTTCGCCTCATCCATCTTCAACCGACGGATCAGGAATTTTACCTGGGGGACAATCCCCGGGGCGGCACTGAGTTCGTCAACGCCCAACCCCAACAAAAGTGGGATCAATTCGGGATCGCCCGCCATTTCGCCACAAACTCCGCACCAGATTCCGTGTTTATGCGCGGCATCGACCGCCATTTTGATGAGGCGGAGGACGGCAGGATGCGTCGGCTCGTAAAGATGAGCGATTCGCTCGTTTAATCGATCGATCGCGAGCGAATATTGAATCAGATCGTTGGTGCCGATGCTGAAGAACTTCACTTTCTTCGCGAGGGTATCGGCGGCGATTGCAGCCGACGGAATTTCAATCATCGCCCCGATTTCGAGGTTTTCGTCGAAAGGAATGCCTTCGCGACGCAGCTCGCATTTGTATTCCTCGACCAACGCGTTCGCTTGTTCTATCTCGGCGACGCAAGAAATCATCGGATACATCATCTTGATGTTTCCTTCCGCGCTCGCTCGCAAAATCGCCCGTAACTGCGCCCGGAAAATAGCGGTTTCCTGCAAACAGAACCGAATGGCGCGCCAGCCTAAAAACGGATTCATCTCATTCGGCACCTGGAGATGGGACAGAAATTTATCTCCACCGAGATCCAATGTCCGAATGATCACCGGATGGGGCTTCAAAGCGGCGGCGACTTGTCGATAGGCAAGATATTGTTCTTCTTCTGTCGGAAGAATCTCGCGATTGATGAAAAGATATTCGGTGCGAAACAGGCCAACCCCTTCGGCACCGCACGTTTTCACCGCTTCGGCATCGCCGGGTTGTTCAATATTTGCAGAAAGAACGACTCGTGCTCCGTCCAGCGTAATGGCTTGCTGTTGATGCAGATCACGGAGTTTCTCCTGCAACGTCACCTGTCGGCGGGCGAGTTGTCCGTATTCGAAGAGCGTTTGCTCTGTGGGATTGATGATGAGACTGCCGGTGTAACCGTCGAGCAACGCGTAATCACCGCTCTTAAGCTGTGCGCTCGCATCCTGTAATCCAACAATGGCTGGAATCTGCAGCGACCGGGCCATAATCGCGGTGTGTGAAGTTTTGCTGCCGCAATCAGTACCGAATCCAAGCACCATCTTTTTATCAAGGACAGCGGTCTGCGAAGGAACCAGATCTTCGGCGATAATGATGCACGGTTCGTGCAGCTTGAGTAATAGTCCGCCATCACTGCGCCCCAACAAATTGTTCATGATTCGCTGGGTGACATCACGGATATCGGAGACACGCTCGCGCAAGTACTCGTCATCAATCTTCGCCAGGGTGGCGACATATTTTTCCGAGAATTGATGGAACGCCCATTCCACGTTGATTTTTTTGGACGCGACGAGTTTTGTGACTTCGTCGATCAGGATAGGATCTTCGAGCACCAGCAGATGCGCATCGAAAATACTGGCGTTCTCCGCACCTACGCCTTCATTAACCTGTCGTTGCACCTCAACAATTTCGCGGCGCGTTTCCAGGAGAGCCTGTTCCAGCCTCTGACCCTGCTTGGGAATGTCGGCTTCGGAAATATTGTATTTCGGGATCGAAGCCTCTTTTTTATTGAGCACGAGAATGCGCCCACGGCAGACCCCGGATGAAACCGGAATCCCCTTGTATATTTGTTCCCCTGCCTTCGCATGCTCTGGCATAAAAAATTATTACCCGCAAATTAGGGAATTGAAAAGGGGTTCTTCAAGTCCTTACGACCTTTGATGCTTTACCTGATAATTTGCTCAAAATTTAAACAGGTTCGACCAGGTAACGCCGGACCACTGGATTACTGGCCCCCGAACTTCATCAGCACCATTGCATTTATTAGGCAAGTTGCTACACTCGGCCGCGATATCGTGGCTGTTTCAGCCCTTTAATAGGCGTTTCGTCGCCGTTTTTTCATGAAGAATAAAGCCTCAGGCCGCCGCGGTTTGATCGCGGGTGGCAATTGGATCATTGATCAAGTCAAGTTGATCGATGTTTATCCGCAGCGTGAACAGTTGGGTAATATCCTCGGTCAATCCGAAGGCACCGGCGGTTCACCCTATAATCTCCTCGTCGACCTGGCCAAAATGGGCGCGCCGTTTCCGTTGTTTGGCGCTGGTTTTGTCGGTAAGGACGATCTCGGCAAACGAATCCTCGACGATTGCCGAAAAAACAAAATTGATTCCAAACACATCACCGCGACCGGGAAAGCGCCGACGTCCTACACGGACGTGATGACCGAGAAAGAAAACGGTCGCCGCACCTTTTTCCATATGCGTGGGGCGAACGCCCTCTGGGAGGGTGCTGATCTGAATTTCTCGCGCACCAAGGCAAAAATTTTTCATCTCGGCTATTTGTTGTTATTGGATGCGCTCGATGCTCCTGACGCAAAGTTCGGGACGAAAGCCGCTCGTTTGCTCGCGAGTGCCCAGGCCGCTGGGGTAAAGACAAGCGTCGATGTCGTCAGCGAGGACAGCGATCGTTTCGCCAAGATCGTGTCGCCGGCTTTAAAGCACGTCGACTATTGTATCCTGAACGAAATTGAAGCCGGCAAAACGACTGGTTTCAAAGTGCGTTCTGCCGATGGCAAACTTGATACGGTGGCATTGCGTCATGCTGCCGGGACACTGTTGCAACAGGGTGTTCGCGAACTCGTGGTGATTCATTTTCCAGAAGGTGGTTTTGCGCGGACGCGCCAGGGCGACGATTTCTGGCAACCATCTCTGAAGCTTCCGCCAAAATTTATCGCCGGCACCGCTGGTGCCGGAGACGCATTCTGCGCCGGGGTCTTGTTCGGTCTGCATGAGGGCTGGGACTTGCAGCGTTGCTTGTTCACGGGCGTTTGTGTGGCCGCCGCCTCACTTTCCGATCCCACATGCACGAACGGTGTTAAAAACCTTTCGATGTGTTTGTCGCTCGCAAAGAAGTTCGGTGTGCGCCCGCCGTTGGAAAAAGCTTATTGATCCTTTTACACCGGCTCGGCAATGAGGTCGTAGTCGGTGTGACCAATAATCTTAACCGTGGCGAATTCACCGACCGGGAGTTTGCCGCGGACATAGATGCGTCCGTCAATATCCGGCGCATCAGCTTCACCTCGCGCCACGAGATACGTTCCCTTCAGATTCAATTGAGCCGCAGCTCCCGAGCGGATCAAGCCGTGTTCCCACGACGAGACGTTCGCTTTCGCCAATTCTTTAGCGCTCGCCTGGCCTTCCACGATGACTTTAATTTCGCGTCCAACGAAGTTGTTCGAAATTTCCCGCGCGACCTTCAGTTGGGCGGCCATCGCTTGCTTGCGGCGCTTTTGTTTAGCACTGTCACGGGTTTGATTCATCATCTTGCCCGCAACCGTTCCTTCCTCTTGTGAGTAGGTGAAGACGCCGAGACGTTCGAATTTTGTGTCCCGAATGAAATTGAGCAATGTTTTGAAATGCGCTTCGGTTTCCCCGGGGAATCCAACGATAAACGTCGTGCGAATCGCAATGCCGGGAATCCCCGCGCGAATCTTGCGGATCAATTCGACAATATATTCCTGACTCGTTTCGCGACGCATCCGCTGCAGCATTTCGCCATGGATGTGTTGGAGTGGAATGTCGATGTAGCGTGCGACTTTCGGACATTCGGCGATCGTCTGAATCAATTCATCGGTCCAATGCGCTGGATGGGTGTAAAGCAGTCTGATCCAGAAGTCGCCTTTCAAGGCATTCAGTTCGCGTAACAGGGTGCAAAGTGTCGTCGCATCGGTCGGCAAGGACTTCGCGGCCGCGCTAAATTTTTCCGGAGAAGAAATCGCACGACTGTGATTGGCACGCAGGTCGAGCCCGTAGTACGTCGAATCCTGGGAAATCAGATTCAACTCTTTGACGCCGTCAGCGATCAGTTGTTTGGCTTCCTTGACGATGTCGCTCTGCTGGCGGCTTCGGTGCGTGCCGCGCATGCGAGGGATAATGCAGAAACTGCACGGATGGTTGCAGCCTTCCGCAATTTTTACATACGCAAAATGTTTCGGCGTCAGACGGAAACGAGGCGTTCCGAAATCGGGAATAAAATTGGGGCGAGCGTTGATGTCGACAAATGGGGCGTCCGCGGACGGTGCTTTGAAGGCGATCGGGGAAACAACGGCTTTGGTATTTCCAAATTTATCTGTGCCACGAATATTTTCTTCGTGGTCATGACTGGCTTCGGGATTTTTCTTGTCCAGTTCCGCGATTTTCGCGGCGACGTTCGCTTTGTTGCCGCGTTGCTTTGGTGTGATGCCCTTCGAAAGTTTTTCCGCGCGATGTTCCAGCGCCTGCTCAACCACTTGGGAGATTTGCGCCACCTGGTCGATTCCGATGAACGCGTCGACTTCGGGCAGCAACTTCGGCAGGTCTTCACGAAAACGTTGCGGCATGCATCCGGAAACAATCAGGCCCTGACCGCGATTATTGGCTTCGCGCACCTCGGCAGATTCGAGAATAGCATCAACACTTTCTTCCTGGGCCGCGTCGATGAAAGAACAGGTGTTTACAATGACGACGTCGGCGTTTTCGGCTTCGTTCGTCACTTCAATCCCGCTCTTCAGGAGGGATCCGAGCATGATTTCTGCGTCCACCAGGTTTTTGGCGCAACCGAGGGAGATTAAACCGACGCGAATAGGGCTCTTCGTTTTGTTCTTTTCCGGCATGACAAGGCGGACAAACTACGATGAAAGAGCCGAAAATCAAACGCTTTTACAGGCTTAACGCCGGGGCGAACCGGGCAATGGCAGAGTCTGGCCAACTGGCTTTGTGCCCTTATAAAGAGCTGGTTTCAGGTCGGCGAGAGGATCCTTGTTCCGATGCTCGTACCAAAGGCGTGCTCCCAAAATCCCACCACCGACGACCACGAGAATTACAATGATCGGCGCGGCGATCTTCCAGTTGAGCCGGGAGACCTGGAACATGAAGAAATCCAAAATGTTCCGTGAGGGAGTGGGCGCGAGCGAAGGCTCGTGGTGTTTCGGTGACTGAGCCAATTCCGCGTTTACCTGCTCGATTATTTTGGGTGCGGGCAACTTCAGGAGCGTTGCATAGGTGCGGACTGAGCCACGCACATAAACGGGTGCGGAAAAAACGCTGTAATCGCCTTCTTCCAAAGCGCGAATGTGGTCGCTGCGGATTTTCGTCGCTTCAGCGGCTTGATGGATTGTCAGCTTCTGCGCTTCGCGCGCAAAGCGTAATTGTTCGCCTACCGTGGGCACGCCAAATTAATAGCTTTTCGCGGTGGAAAATAGCAATCCGCAATCGTTCTATCGGTTCTTGCTCATCTGCATCCGTTTCGATTAATTTTTCGGCGATGCGTTTCCGGTCGATGATCTTCCGATGCGCCGCAATGCTTTCTTTAACTGCGGTGCTGAGCGGTTGTCTGCCTTCATCCAGCAGTAATGTCGACGAGGAAAAGGACCTCCACTACATCAACGGCCGTAATCGCGTGAGCGGTCTGGACTACAAAGGCGCGGTGGACGAATACGAAAAAGCGCTCGAAACCAATCCACGCAATTCCGCCGCGCATCGCGAATTGGGCTTCGTCTGTGGCGAACAGATGAAAGATTACGCCGCCGCAATTTATCATTTGCAGCAGTATTTGAAACTCCGCCCAAATGCCGACAACGCCAAGATTATCGGCGACTGGATTCGCACCTATAAATCGGAGTTGGTGAAAAGTGATTTTGTGGCGCCGATGAATATCGGTGTGCAGCGCGACCTGGAGCGGTTGACCACGGAGAACAACGCGCTGAAACGCCAGATCGAATTCCTGCAAACACAACTGGGAACACGGATGGTTTTGGCAAGTAATCTTGCACCCCAGACGCACGCGTCTTTGTTGCCTCCGGAAAATCCAGGCGGACGCACGCAGGCGAATGCCAATGTCCGTCGTGAAACATCGCCTCCTCCGGCGTTAAAAAAGAGTTACACGGTAAAATCCGGCGACACCGTGACTTCCATTGCGAAAGATTGCGGAGTGAAGATCAACGCCTTGTTGCAGGCCAATCCCAATGTTGATCCGCGTCGTTTAAAAGTGGGACAGGTTTTGACCATTCCCGCCTCCTGACATGGTTTCGCGCCTGACGTTT
>CBHTTJ010000128.1:0-17794 GCA_966095605.1 uncultured bacterium
ATCGTGTTGCTGACGAAACCGGCAATCAAACCGTTGTCTTCGGTCGACGCGGCGCACGCCCTTTCACGACCGACGAGATGAAGACCTTTTATACGCCGAAAGACACCGCGCAACTATTCCAGGTCGAAGATGTCGTGACGCAAAATGAAGAACTCAAAACAAAGAGCGGACGATCACTGAAAGCCAATATTCCGTTCGTCGCGGAAACCAACAGCACACCTCCTGTTATTCGCCCCGAACGCCTGATGCGTCGGGGAAAATAATCTGCCTGTTCACCGCTGCGTCACGATTTGCGGTCGAGTACTTTCGACAATGGCAATCAGTTCTTTCTGTTCACGGTTCTGAACCTGGAGATTGTCGAGGGAAGCTTTCAGATCGCCCACGGCGGCATCAAACTCCGCGTTGCTGATATGCATATCGGCATGGGCCGATTTCATATCTTTTCCCTGGTATTCAGGCGGCCCTCCCGTGGCGAGGGAAAAGAACTGAATCAGGTGTTTCTTTACGCGCGCCACATTTTCGGCTGAAGGATTCCATTCAACACTTTTATTGGCGCCGAAGTGAAAGCCACCGCGCTTAACACCCTTGCGCTCCCAATTGACGCGGGGATCCTGCAAAGCTCGCGCCATGAAATCGTCGACAATCTTCGTCAGCCCCTGCTCAGCTCCGAGCCGTTCGTAAAGGGAACGTTTCTGTTCGGCTTTTTCGTCACCCGCTTTATCTTTCTTTTCGCCGCCACCTTCCCCCGATCCAGCAAGTTGCTCGGCTTTCGCCATGCGTTGACTGGCCCGTTGATCTGCTTCGCGATTACCTGAGGTGAAGAACTCATTGCGTTTGTTCTCCTTTTTGGCGGTTCCACATCCCAAAACAACGACGAGGGCGAAACAGAGCAGCAGAAAAATTGTTCCGCAGAGTGCTGAACTTATTCGGTTCACCGTTTTATCCCGGTCGGCGATTCGAGAGCAGCTTTCTTGTTTGGCTTCGTCTGGTGTTGCGTTCGCTTTCATAAAGTTTCCTCAGGAGAAATCGGATCGGATATTTCCGGGGCTTGAAATTCCAATCCTTCTGGGACGTCCGCGGGTTTTTCAAGTCGCGGAAGATAAGCCCGGACAAAAGCATTTTTGAGAAGATTGCCCAACGTCGCCACGATATCGGGACTGCCACCGGACGGAGTGGCGGTAAACGGAATCACTGTTCCCACCTGATCACGCGGCCAGTTCTTAAAACCAGTTTTAACCACGCCGAGAAGAGCCTGCCAGAATAGCGCCAGGACATTCTCGTCTTTGATGTCCTCTTTTAAACTGAAGATTTTCGGGTTTCTAAAGAGCGGCTTCACGTAGCCGCTGACCTGACCTTCCCTCGAATCCGCTTCAATAATGAGATCGAGCCAGCCACGTTCAAAATCAAACTTTCCATAACTTCGAGCAACGTCGTTTACCTTGGTGAGGTCAAGGCCAAGCAATCGAGTTGCTAAATGAAACGTCGGCAAATAGGAAAACGGATCCAAGGTCATGTTGAACTCAAACTTCGCTTCGTCCATGGCCAACGCCGTCGCTTTCACCTTCGCCACCAGCGGGGTGGATTCCCCGCGAATGTTTCCAAGGTTGTCGATCGTTGCTTCAACCTGTGACAAATAGACATCGAATGGCTGTTTCTTCTGGTAAGCGCGAAAATGAATAGAGCCGTTTTTGATAACAGCGCTGTTGATCTTGAAGGGAAACAGGTCCTCGATCATTTGCAGCCAGGCTCCCCCCAGACCGGATTGCTTTTCATCGTCGGAAGGCGCATCCACGAAGTTCAATTGCGGTTCGACCATCAAAACACGTCCAACGAGGCGATGATTCCATATCGCATTCCATTCCAGAGCGAAGTCCACGTTCTTCGCGACGAAGAACGGGACCGGAACATTTCCCGAGCGTTTACTGATATTAATATCGTGAATGGAATAAGCACCGCGCCAGAGATGGATATCGACTTCCCCAATGGTCCCGGAATAGAGCTGACTGCGGTCGAGCGTACGATTGACATAATCGCGCGCGAAGAATGGAAGATAGAGTCGCCCAGCGATTCCTAAAATAATGAGGAATAAAGCCGTCACTCCAAAGATACGCCAGAAGCGACGGTGCCCTCTCCGGTTCGGCTTTTCTTCCGCACCATCCACGGCGTGCTCACGGGAGTGTCTCCCGATTTGCTTGGCGACATGCCGAGGTTTCATAACTTCCGTCAAAAACGTACGCGACCACACAATTCCATTCAATCGGCGCAAGCTCTGACGGAAGAAATCAGGAACGACCCCTCCGGTTTTTGCCCAGGGTTAAAATAAAAAGGCGGCGACAAGCCGAAGCTCATCGCCGCTTTGACGCAGGAGAAAATTAGAACGGAGTGCTCTTGCTGGCCGTCCACGAGCCGGTGCTGGCCCACCAGATGGAATCGCTCGTGAAAGCTGATCCGGAAGACGTCCAGGTCCAAAGCTTGCTCACACCGCTGCCGTAGTCGTAGAGCGCGCTGACTCCTGATTTGCCGCTTCCGTTGAAGTCCCCGGCAACATATTTGGCCAGGGACGAATCCCAGGTCGTGGAAGTATACCAGACCGCCGATGCACCAAAGGCCGTCCCGGTGGAATTCCATTCCCAGAACTTCACGGTGCGATTGCCATAATCGTAAGCCGCCGCCATATCCATCTTTCCGTCGCCATTGAAGTCGCCGGCAAAATACTTCGCGTTTGCAGAATTCCAAGTTGTGGAGGTAAACCACACGGCTGGGTTAACGAAATCAGCTCCCGTGGAAGTCCACTTCCAATATTTTGTGGTGCTGTTGCCGTAATCGTAAACGGCCACCACGTCTCCTTTTCCATCGCCGTCAAAATCACCTCCGAGATAAGTTGCCTTCAGCGAGTTGAAACTGCCGTCTGCAGATTCCCACCAGACACTCGGCGCACCGAATCCACTCCCGGTGGAAAGCCATCCCCAGATGTGCGTCGTACCGCTGCCGTAATCGTAGGCCATGCCAATGTCGCTCTTGCCGTCACCATTGAAATCGCCAGTGAACATCTCCGCGCGTTTTGCATTCCAGTTACCCGGAGCCGAGGCCCACCAGACGGAAGGCGCATTGAATCCCGAACCGTTCGAGGTCCAAATCCAGATTTTGCTCGTGCTGCTGCCGTAATCGTACAACGCCGCTACGTCAGTCTTGCCATCGCCGTTGAAATCCCCTGCGATATATTGCGCTTTAGTGGAATCGAAGCTACCCGTTCCTGAAGCCCACCAGATAGCGGGAGTGGAGAAAGCAGACCCGGTCGAAAGAAACATCCAAAGCTTCGTCGTCCCGCTGCCGTAATCATACGCGACAACAACGTCTTCTTTTCCGTCGCCATTGAAATCACCCGTTACCCGCGAACCTGATTTCACCACCACTACAGGCGGTGCTGGCGGATTGATCAAATCCATCAGGTGCGCCCAATCCCAATAAGGACCTGGGTCAGTATGAGAGTTGCAATTCGGGTCGACACCAAAATTCGCGGAAGCATAGCTTCGCCAGGCCGAACTCTGCCAGGCATTGTGACCGACGATGTGATTGCGATCCTTGGCGATGCCATGAGCGTCGCAAAGGTGTTCCTGCAGTCCGGCCGTCGCTTTGTACATCGCCTCGGTATACCACGCTGGATTGCTCGCGAATCCTTCGTGCTCGGTGCCGTAGCTGTAGGTATTCCAACAACGCGCGTGCCAGGCGTAATAGGCTTCACGCACCTGTTGATCGATCTGGCCGGCGGCGTAGTCGGTCGACGTGTCCTGCTTGCCGTTGACCATGTAGTGAATACTCACGGAGACATCGCAGCGATTCAGATACGAGATCGTCGACGCGTAATACCCTTCCATGTCATGACAGATGACAAATTTGTGGCCGTTGCCGGAAGTATACCATTTGGAACAACCGGACATCGGTCGGTAAACCGCGGGCTGATAATCGGTACTCGCATACGCGGAAGCGCCGACAAGTGCCCCGAGGACAATTGCTGAATTCTTCAGATAGGGTTTCATTTCGTTTTGTTGTGAATGTTTTTGTTGTTTGAAGTGGGAAAAAAGGAGGCCTGCGCCGAAAGGCAGCAGGCCCAAACTCTGCGGGGGAATCAATGTTCGAACCGGATATAATCAATAATCCAGCGCGTCCCCTGGTTCACGGCATCGACATCGAGGCGGATTTCCGTTATGCCACCGCTGCCATTATTGGCCGAACTCCAGAGCGGATGTGTGCCAACCGGGAAATAAACGTCTGCCCACGCGTTTTGTGCCGTGAAGTTCACGACGGCGGAAGACTTTGAAGCAGTCCAGGTATTGTCGTCGGTTGTTTTCCAGAAAACCTGCATGTCGTGATTGGCGGTGGCTCCATTCTGTGGGTAAACGCGCACATGGATTTTGTCATTCGCGCCGCCCAGATATTTGTACGTCCCGGTAAAATATTGCGGCGTGCTATAGATGAAACCGTCGTTGCCGGTTTGATCAAAGTAAATGATGCCAGGCCAACCACAGCAATCGGTCCACGTAATCGCGGAGACATTATTGCCAGGAATCCAATACATGGAACTCGTATCAAAGTTCCAACGCAACGAACTCTGCGAAACCACATGGTTCACAATCCAACGCGTACCGCTGTTGACCTGATCGTAATCCAAACGCAATTGGGTAATGGTGTCGCCGGGATATGTGGAAGCGCTCAAATCGAGGTTAAGACGGATCCACGAATTCTGCGCCGAATAATTTACGACCGGCGATGATTTAGCAGCGGTCCAGGTATTGTCCGCCGACGTTTTATAAAACATCTGCATGTTGTGGCTCGCCGTGGTGCCGTTTTGCGGATAAACGCTGACGTTCACAATCCCCTGCCCCGGGCCGGTGTAGGACGTCGGCGGGCTGTAGACATAAGCGTCATCTCCGTTTTGATCGCCATACATTATTCCCGGCCATGAAGTTCCGTTCCAACTCAACGCACTCATGCTGTGTCCAGCCGTCCAGCCCATGACATCGGAACCAAATAGATACGGCGGATTCTGTCCGTTGATCAATTGCATGAGATGACTCCAGTCCCAATACGGTCCGGGGTCCGTGTGAGAATTACAGGTGGGATCAATGCCAAGATTCGCGGAAGCATACGTGCGCCACGCCGCGTTCTGGCCTTCGCCATGGCCAACGATGTGATTGCGATCTTTCGCGAAGCCGTAGTCGTTCGCGAGATGGCGCTGCAATCCCGAAGTCGCTTGATACATCGCTTCGGTATACCACGCGGGGTTGCTCGCGAATCCTTCGTGCTCCGTTCCGAACGAGTGCGTATTCCAACAACGAGCGTGCCAGGCATAGTAAGCTTCGCGAACCTGCTGATCGATTTCACCCGCAGCATAATCGCTGGTGGCATCCTGCTTGCCATTGACCATGTAATGAATGCTCACGGAAATATCGCAGCGATTTAGATAGGAAATCGTCGAGGCGTAATATCCCTCCATGTCGTGACAGACAGCGAATTTGTGACCGCTGCCTGACGTGTACCATTTGCTACAACCGGACATCGGCCGGTAAATCGCTGGACCATAATCCGTGCTGGCAAACGTGGAGACCGTGATTGGAACGGACGCTGCGAGAAGTAACGTTCTGACAGCGGCTTGCGAACAAGAACGATCGTAACGGGTTTTCATAGTATTTAGGTAACGAACGATGAAGGGGAGACCCGGGGATAACGTAGGGTTTCTACTACGAAGGTGAATCCTGGGTCAAGGCAAAGTGAGACAGAACTCCCTCTCTGCGTGACGCAGGAACGAGGAGAGGAGCTTCCGAGTTTTTTCTGAGCGTTCTTAAGTCAACCGTTGCGGGACATTTTTACAAGCGGCCCCTCTCTCTAACTCTCTCCCGCCAATCGTAAGTCCTGTATGAATTGGCACAAAACGTGAATTTCCGCCTGGCCCTAATCCTTGAACTTTGATGCCTGCTCTTTGAACTTTTGCGCAAATTCCTGAAAATCAGATTCCTGCAAAGGCATCGTACGCGTAGAACCCGCTTGCGGGAGAGTTTGGAAACCGTCTTGTACGCATACAACAACACTTTCGAACTCTTAAAAACTCCCTTGTACGCGTACAGACGGGTTTCGAAGACTTCGGAAGTGCCCTTGTACGCGTACAACGCGTCTCCAAACTCTTTGGAAGTGCCTTGTACGCGTACTGGGCCTCTTCGGAAGTCCTGGAAGAGACGTTGTACGCGTACAATGCCATTCAGAAGTCTTCGGAACTCGTCTGTACGCGTACAACGCCTCCTCCGGGTTCTTAAACATCATCTTGTACGCGTACAAGGCACCTCCAAAGAGTTCTAAACGGTTACTTTTCCCGTACAATCCAATTTCCAACTCTTCAAAAACGGTGTTGTACGCGTACAAGGGCCTTCCAAGAGTTCTAAACTGCTACTTTTCCCGTACAGTCCAATTCCAACTCCCGGAAAAGGGTGTTGTACGCGTACGAGGGAGTTTTCTAGAACTCGAAATGACAACCTGGCGGCAACTCCCAAATCTCCCGTCCCGGAAAATGGGTCCTTGAGATAATGCGGAGCTTTCCCGGGAGGGAAAATCGGTGTCATACGCGCAAGGGGAAATTTTCCGGACGCCAGAAATCTGTCCACCCTGGATCCGTAAAATTCGTGTCAATTTCTGAAATTCGTGTCTCCAGGAGCATTTCTCCAAAGATGAAGAACGGCGTAACTTCGCCACGGGCGCCATACCTGCGATATGTCTTCGGCTTCCTTCGCACTGACACCACCGAGATTGTTCCGCACGACAATGTCCTCCTTTGGAAACGCATCCGGCCAACGCAACGCCCGCATCGCAATGTAATTGGCTGTCCACGGACCGATGCCGGGTAACTCCTTCAGGCGCTCAATCGTGAGTTCCGGACTGTGATGATTTCCGCTGTCGAGTGACAGCTTGCCCGAAACCTCAGCGTCTGCGAGAGCAAGAATACTTTTACACCTCGCGCTCACTATTCCCAGGTTCGCGAGTTGATCGACGCTGGCGCGGGCGATACGCACCGGAGACGGTGATAACCGATCCAGTTCCGGAAACGGAGTGACCATGGGTTCCCCAAAAGCAGCCACGATACGACAGGCAATTGTGGTCGCCGCTTTGACTGTTACTTGCTGACCGAGAATCGCGCGAAGTCCCGTCTCGAATCCATTGAAAGCGCCCGGCACTCGCATGCCAGGATTCATCTTGATGAAAGGCGCCAATCTTTCGTCCCGACTTAAATGGCGCGAAATCATTTCGGGACGAGCATTTAAATCAAATAAATTGCGGACACGATTCAACAGCGCGGGCAACACTGGCGCCAGGGTGTGAGTAAACTCAAGCATCAATGCGTTCTGCAATTTTGCGTGCGTGATTTTGATCCAGCCTTTGGATTTTCCCAACTGCACCGTCCGCGCGTAAAAATCATCAGTCACCCATTCGACTCTTTTCATCTCGCGATCACGAAGAAATGAAAGGATTCCAGGCCAATCGTACGGGGGGCGATACGAAAGTTGCAGCGTCGAGGTGCCTAAGCTTTCGACGGCGGAAACATCCTCGACCGCTTTTTTCCGGAGTCGGGTCGGAGGCATGCCGTAACGCGTGTTAAATGCGTCGTTGAATCGGCGGAGACTGGAGAACCCGCTCGCAAACGCAATATCGATCACGGACAATTTCGTTTCGGTAAGAAGCTGCTTGGCCAGCAGTAGTCGTCGGGTCAGGAGCAGCTGAATGGGTGGCACGCCCAATTCCTCCTGCACAATGCGGCGAATCTGACGCGAACTTAACGAGAACTCAGCAGCGATAGTTTCCAAGGCGTTTTTTTTGTCGTCGCCTCCTTCTTCGATTCGTTGCACGACGAGGTGAGCGATGCGTTGCGCATTATCCATCGGCGCGTTGCCCGGAGCCAACTCAGGTCGACAACGAAGGCATGGACGAAACCCCGCCAACTCTGCTTCCTGCGCTGTATGGAAAAAGCGGCAGTTCTTTTCCTGCGGTGGCTTTACCGGACAAACCGGACGACAATAAATATCCGTTGAAGTCACTCCCACGAAGAACAGACCATCGAACCGACGATCTCGCGCCAAAAGAGCTTTATAAAATGATTGGGCGTCCAGTTTCATTCCTTCAAGATACATCGTGCGCCGGGTAAAACTCGCCATTTTCGGCCACAGAAATAAAATTAATTTACATGGCCGAAAATGGCGAGCGATCAGCATAATTTCCCTTACGGTGAGGATATGAAAACGAAGAAGGTCAACATCACGCGAGCCACGAGTAAAACAACGACCGTCGAGAAATGCTATTCCATCCTCAAAAGTCCGATCGATGATTTGTTACTCGTGGCGGACGATTCCGCTCTGCTCGGCGTTTATTTTTCCGATTGCGATCATGTTCCATTGGAAAAGGAAAATTGGAGCCGCAATGACCGGCATCCAATTCTTTCGAAAACTGCCGCAGAACTGGCGGAATATTTTACGGGAAAGCGAAAAGACTTTTCTATCCCCCTTCGTTTCGACGGCACGGATTTTCAGCGGAAAATTTGGAAACAAATCGCGGCCATTCCATATCGAGAGACTATCAATTACAGCGAACTGGCTAAACGCGCCGGGAAGCCCGACGCCATTCGCGCCGCGGGAACCACAACGGGGCGCAACCCAATCTCGATTATCGTCCCGTGCCATCGAGTCATGGGAAAGAACGGTGGTTTATGCGGCTTCGCCGGTGGGCTTGAGAGGAAACGGTTTCTCCTGGGGCTGGAGCATTCGCAGGTTTAGAAATTAATTATTTAGACCACGGATGAACATTGCCCAACCGGAGCGCGGGTCTGTGCCCCGCAGCAATGTCCCTACTTCAGAACAGTTCGATTATATTAACCAGTGCCGGCTAAAGAAAATCGCTGCGGGTCATAGACCCGCGGTCCGGTGAAGCGGCTTCGCCGCGTGGGGCTGTGCGTATCCATCGGCAGTTTAAACGCGGTTTACGAATCACATTTTAAAACACGGGCCGGCCGGAAAACATCATTGATTTCCTCGTTCACCTTGCTATTGCTCGAAGCGTTTCACCAATTATCACTGATCCTTAAAATCTATGGCTAACGCAATTTTTCACGCGAGTATTGAAGGCGCCCAGCATGGCGCAAAATCTCTGGCGGATTTTCTCAGCTACGCCAAAAAATCCGGTGCCGCGGGAGCGCAACCGTCCAATTACATGCTGCAAAGCGACAAGGGCTTCAAGAGCGCCAAAGAAATCAAAGATACCTTTTCCAAAGCCAAGATGAGTCTGGACGGTGTTTCCGCACATTGTCCATTCTGGGTCCACACCAGTGCATGGACCGGCACCCCAACGTTTCGTCCGTTTATTCCGCCGGATGTCGCGAAGAAATCTCCCGCCGATATCGAAAAATGGGCCGAAGATTATATTCTCAAGCTGCTCGATCTGTGCGCTGAACTCGGCGTCAAAATTGTCCCGATGTTCTGGGGCGTGGCTTTCGGCTGGGAATTGGCCAGCGGCTACCCGTGGGGATTCTGGGCTGGTCCAGGCTACGACCTGTTGAAGGAAGGCCAGGAACGTTTCGTGAAAAAAACCCAGAAGATTCGCGATCACGCCCGCAAGCTCGGCATTTATCTCGCCCACGAAATTCATCCGGGAACCGCCGCGATGTGCGCCGATGATTTCAATATGCTCGTGCAAATCTGCGACGGCGACAAAACGCTGGCCGTAAACGCTGATCCATCACATTGCTGGGAAGGTGAAAGCTGGGAAAGCCGCTTCCTCAAGGTCGGCTCCCGCGTTTATGCCGCACATGTGAAAAACTTTGTCATTCGCCCCGGATTTCCGCTGCGGATGATGGAGGGTGGCTGGCAGAAACGCGCCATGCAATTCTGCGACATCGGCACAGGCGATCTCAACATGAGTCGCTACACCGAACTCTTAATCCATGTGGGTTATCCGCAACGTTATTGCCAGGTGATGGGCAAAAAAACCGCGCCATTGGTTGTCGAAGCCGAAAGTGCCTATCGCGATCTCGATGCAACGAGCGCGAATGGCATCGCTTATACGCGTGACAACCTTTGCTTCCCGCTTGCCGCCGGATCGTTTGAAGAAGGCATGGGAGCATAAACGGAATTACGTAGACATTATCGAACGCCGAAGAAAATTCCTTCGGCGTTTTTTTATTCCCTGTCGCCTCGAGGATGATCAGGCTTTTCCGAATTTCCTGAAATGCGTTCGACTGAATTTTCTAACACCTGCAACAACTTTTCCTAGCGACAAAACGTGCATCTCTCGGATACCACCAAACATTTGACATGTTAGGATGCGCGTTAAGGAGGTGTTTGGCTTTCGCTGAACCCTATAACTCGAAAACTAAAAAGAAGGAGTTCTATGTACAAGGTATTCTCACGTCTAAATCTACTGCTGGCTGCCTCGGCGCTACTGTTATGTAGCAGCGCTAAAGCTGCCGTCGACGTTCCCCCAGGCCCCGTTACCGCTTATATCGAAGGTGCAGATGCCAGTTTCTTTATCGTGCAATTATCTGGCGTTCCCGCGGGATACGACGTCAGCAACACGACATATCCCAGCTTCTGCGTTTCCTATTTCGACACCGAATCACCGGTGGGAACGCATCCAGTGCAACTCTATGATTCAACCGGTCCCCTTCCGTCGGATCTCCAGGAAGACTACAACCGCATCAACTACATCCTGAATCATAAACAAGGCACCGGCGACGATGTGCAAGCGGCCATCTGGTTCTTCACCGATGGTATCACCTCCGGACTAACGCCCGCCGCTCAGGCGATGATCGATGATGCTCTTGCCAATGGCGGAAGCTTCACACCCGGAGTTGGCCAAATCACCGCTGTCATCCTGCAAGCACTCGACGACCCGGATTTACAAACAATCATTATCGAAGTTACGACTCCGACGCCTCAACCACCGACGTGTGACGACTGGCTTACCGGAGGTGGCTTTGTCTTCAATGACGGAAAGAAATGCAGCTTCGGTGTGCGCGGTGGCATTCGCAAAGGCGCATTCTGGGGAGGAATTAATTATATCGATCACGGCACCAAGATGCATGTGAAGTCGACAGCCGTTACTGATTATCTGCAACTCAGCGCGGTCACTCGCGAAATTCACTACAACGTGAAGATTAATGGCGTTGCCGGAACAGCGATCGTGATTGTCTCCGACAATGGTGAACCGGGAACACACGATACGTTCCAAATCTCTCTTTCAACCGGTTACACCGCGGGTGGTGAACTTGGCGGCACCGTCAAACCAGGTGGCGGCGGCAACATTCAATTGCACAAGCCGAAATGTGGAAGCAGGCCGCAATAAGACCTTCATGAGGTCAGGGTGGTCAGGGGAACAAAAAGCCGCCTCGGAAATCCGAGGCGGCTTTGCTTTTTAAAATTTCGAAGAAAACTAGGGCTGCGGAGCAATTCGACGATGGATCGGCGTTGGATAAACAGAATCCAAACCTTTCGCGGTGTACCAAAGAATTCGATTCAACTCATCTTCCGGGGCTTCGTCATATTCCTTGAAGTTCATTTTGCTCGATTCCTTCGCGAACGGAGATTTCTTGTCGTTCTTCGCGAACAGATCGACGCCCGGCTGAATCGGTGTATAGGGCGTCAATTGAGCATGCGTTCCAAATGCGTTGAACATGGGCGTGGCGCCGGCGTCATATTGTGTCAAAGGAGGAAGCCCAAGGATCAATTCCATCGTCCGAATCATGCTCGCGGTCGTATAAAAAGTGCTGTCGACAAAATGGCGTTTGCAATATGGGCTGATGACAAGACCAATGGTGCGGTGAGCGTCGACATGATCGGGACCGTTTTGTGCATCATCTTCGATAACGAAAATTGCCATCTCTTTCCAAAATTTACTTTTGCTCGCCGCTTCAACAATTCGTGCTAAACCAAGGTCGTTACTCGCCACCGACGCGTCAGGGGTATAAGCACCGGGCGTCGTCCCACTCGTGTGATCTTCCCCAAGGGACATGATTGTAAACTGCGGCAGAACGCCTTTCTTTTCCGCGGCGTGCAGATCTTCGATCCAACTCTTCACACGGTCCATGTCCCGTCCACCTTTCCATCTGCCACGATTCGCAGAGGGAACTTTTTTCGCGCCTTCCCCATAATTCCGGAACGTCACGCCATTTCGTCGGCAAAGGTCCCAAATGAAGCCAGCTGCGGGTGTGTCCATTTCTTCATTTCCGGGAACAACACCGTGTCTTGAGTACGACGAGATCCAGTTTCTTTGACGGTAATCCGTAACCATTGCCGAGTCACACCAGCTGTGTCCATCCAGGCTGACCTCGCCATTGCAATAAAGATTATCAAAGAGGACATAGTCTCGAGCCAACTGGTGATGGTTGGGAGTAACGCGTTCACCATAGATTGTGATACTCGGATCGCCATTCCCGGCGGGTTTACCTTCGTGATCTTTGAAGTCGCCGAGCACCTGGTCATAAGTGCGATTCTCTTTAATGATGTAGAGAATGTATTTGATCGGGCACGGTTCACCGACACTGTCGGGAACAATGGAATCACTTTTGATCGGAGCAGTGCGATAGCTCTTCGGAGTGAATGGTGAATTTTTACGAACCTGTTCTGTGTAATCACGCATCTGCGCTTCTGTCGGTCGCGAAATGAATGAGACGGATCCTTCGAGAGTTCTCGCGATATAATCGAAGGCCACGTGCCCGACGTTTCGTTGACGCTCGGTCTGAGGAGGAAAATTCGCACGCGACCGCAGCCCTTTGCCATTGCCGACAAAAAGCGTCTTGTTATCTGGACTCACGCACAACGCAGTGGGATACCAGCCGACCGGAATAAAACCTTCGATGACGGAGACATCGACGGAGGTGATGTTGATTACGGCGACATTGTTGTTGTCCGCATTCGCGACGAAAAGGGTTTTGCCATCTGGAGAAATGGCGAGCGCGTCGGGGGTGCTTCCTTCCGGAGAGTCGGGATAAAATGATGTGGAAATAATTTCACGGGCAGTCTCACGAGGACGACGCTTAGGGCTGGCCTCGGCTCGCACTTTTTCGATCACTTTGCTGTCGATCACATGTACGGAGTTGTCGCCCGAACAAGCAACGAAAATGCGGCCGTCCGGCGCAGCCTGCATGTCATTCGGTCGCAGCCCGACCGGGATGTCCTGCAACCGTTTGTTGATCTTGATGTCAATGAGGCTGACGCTGCGGCTTCCCCAGTTGCTCACGTAAAGATGAGTATTATTCGCTCCAAACACACAGCTATGAGGGTGTTGGCCGACCGGGATCTGCGTTTCCACTGCCAGAGTCTTCTCATTCAGAACCACAATTTCGTGAGCACCTTCATTGCACACGTAAACTTTGCCGGTGCCGGGATGAACTGCGATGCCAGCGAGAAATGCAGTGCGAGGATGAGCAAGAGCAATCGCGCGAGAAAATGTGGCGATTCCGTTTGTATAACCGTAGACGTAAAGCTTCCCACCGCCAGCACCGCTGACGAGAATCTCGTTTCCCTTTTTCGTAAAGGCCACGCCGTTCCATGACTCTTTGAGGGGCAGGAACTGGGTCACTTTTTTGTTCTGGATGTCCAGAAGGGTCAAACCGGTGTTTTGAAAACCACCACTGACGGCAACCAATCGCTTGTGGTCAGGAGAAACAACCATTTTCAATGGCATGTCGCTGATCGTAACGGCTTCTCCCGCTGGTGTGACGCCCCATCCGTTGAACAGAAAATCCTGTGAGGGCAGCAGACCTTGCCGCTCGCGAACCGCTGGATGATTAACATCTTCGGAACGGCTGCGTGTTGGCCCCTCTGCACCATAACCATTTGTGAGAAGCGCCCCGGCAAACAACCCAAGGAACAAATGTTTAAAATTCATGGATGAAGAAACTGGGAGTCGAAGAGTTGTTTTGATGTTTGGAAGTCCCTCACTCTTCCATTATTGACGGGAGGGAATTCATCTTGGTTACTGCCCAAACTTTCTAGAAGACGCTAGCGGGGAAAATAAAAAAGCGAGGCAAAGCCTCGCTTTTTCGAAATGTTCTGGCGCTTTGATTAAGCAGCAGTCGGAGCGGCGGCTTTGCCCTTCGCCGGCTTGCCGGCAACCTGTTCGTCTTTTTCTTTGACGAGGGTGGCACCTTTACCCAAGCGGCTGCGCAAGTAGGTCAACTTGGCACGGCGGACGGAACCTTTGCGTTCCACTTCGATTTTGTCGACACGTGGAGAATGGAAAGGGAAAACACGTTCCACACCTTCGCCGTAGCTGATACGACGGACGGTAAACGTTTCATTCAGGCCATGACCGCGTTTGCCAATAACGACACCCGCAAAGATCTGAATACGTTCCTTGTCGCCTTCGACGACTTTCGTGTGAACGCGAACGGAATCACCAACTGCAAATTCAGTTTTGTCCTTCCGGTACTGTTCCGCCTCAATTTTATCAAGTAATGCTTGGTTCATAGTATTTGCAAACGGCTATTCGGCCGTAAATTTTTATTCTTTATCTTTCAGCATGTCGGGGCGTCGTTCCTGCGTCCGCTTCAGCGCTTCTGCCCGCCGCCACTTTTCAATTTCTGCATGATGTCCGGATAATAAAACATCCGGAACCTTCATCCCGCGAAACTCGGCTGGCCGCGTATAATGCGGATACTCCAGCAAACCGTGGCTGAACGATTCATCTGCCGAACTTTGCTCGTCACCCAAAACTCCGGGCAACAATCGCGACACGGCATCAATGATCATCATTGCAGGCAACGCCCCATTCGTCAGGACAAAATCGCCAATCGACAACTCGTCATGCGCCAAAGTCCGAATACGCTCGTCGAACCCCTCGTAAGCCCCACACACAAACAGCAACTGCTCGTGCTTCGACAATTCGCGCGCAATTCCCTGATTAAACGTCCGCCCAATCGGCGTCAGCAAAATCACCCTTGTCTTCTCGTTCGCCAGACTTTCGACTGCTTCAAAGATCGGTTCGGGCTTCAGGAGCATTCCTGGCCCCCCGCCAAACGGTTTATCATCCACCGTCTTGTGGCGGTCGTGGGTGTAATCTCTCAGATTAATCACCCGCAAATCCAATATTCCCGCCTCCCGTGCTCGTTTAACCATGCTGAAATCCAGCGGTCCCACGAACATCTCCGGAAAAAGGGTGAGCACGTCAATTTTCATGCTCATAGGCTACTGACGCAACAGCCGTTAATGGCTGCCGCGTGAATCGCTCTCCACAATTTCCAAGGTGCAGCGCAAACCTTTCTTCGCGCTGCCCGCCGTCAACAGCGACCGAATCGCGTTGATGGTAACCCCTTCTCGGCCAATGATCTTCCCCACATCGGAAGCATCGAGCCGCAATTCATAAATCGTCATCCCATTGCGTTCAACGGGGGTGACGGTGACAGCTTCGGGTTTGGCGACCAAACCCTTCACCACGTATTCCAGATAGGCTTGCATAAGCCAGGGAAAATTACGCGGTGGCTTTTTTGGCCTTCTTCAAGAAGCTGGCGACGGTGTCGCTCGGCTGGGCGCCTTTGCTGACCCAATAATCAGCACGGGCTATATCCAGTTGGAAATTGGAATCTTTCTTGGTAGGCCAATAGGTGCCCAGTTCTTCAATGAACTTACCGTCGCGCGGACTGCGGTTGTCAGCGACTACGATACGAAAGACCGGGTTGTTTTTTGCTCCGGTGCGCTTTAAGCGAATACGTACTGCCATAAAATTCTTTTAAACTGCGGTTAAAACACCGCTAAATTCAACGGTTCCTCAAAAAGAGTTGGAGAGAGTAGTCGCGGTTTTCCCAGTTGGCAAGAGCTGTTTTCCGGAAAAATTCAGGCTTTTTCCCTGATTTCTTTTCCGTAAAACTGGCAAATTCTGGTCGCTTAGGCCACCGATCTTACCACAAAGATCTTTTTCCACCTAATATTATATGCGGGCCATCGCTGGAAATGTCCCCACCCCCTATTCAACGCTTGCCTTCCCTCAGTCTGCCGTGCTAAAGCGCCCGCGTGCATCAACCTGGCCATGAGCCCGGCAGTTCCCGGGAACGTTTTTGGATCCTTTTTCTTGGCCTGGTCGCAATTGTCCACGTTTTCATCTATTCCGCAGCTTTTCCATTCTCCAATAACGTCGACGAACAGGCACACCTCGATTTAATCCTGAAATATTCGAAAGGGCATCTGCCCCGGACCCTGGAAAAGTTCTCGAAAGAATCTTCGCAGTACTTGGCCGTCTACAGCACGCGGGAATATCTCGGCCTGCCCGATTATTTTCCAAACGGGATTTTTCCGCAGCCGCTGTGGAAGAAACCGTTCGAACAGGTGCGAGACTTCATCCTCAAGGAACAGGAAATCTGGCTGACGTCCCAAAACCATGAGTCGTCCCAACCACCACTTTATTATGCATTGGTCGGCACATGGTATTGGCTTGGAAAAGGATTGGGCTTCGATGGTGCGGGACTATTGTATTGGCTCCGTTTTGCAAACTGCGCCTTCATCATGGCCCTCGTATGGATCTCGTATCGCGCTGCCCGATGGATTTTCCCCCAAAGTGAATTTGGCCGGCTCGCCGTTCCAGCACTTGTGGCATTTCTGCCGCAAACAACATTTTACTCGTTACAAAACGATGTGCTCTCTCCAATTACGGCAGGGTTGTTGTTGATGGCGTTCATCTATTTTTTTCAGAGCAATTTTAAGGATCTTCGACTGGCATTCTGGACCGGGTTGGCTTTTGCAGGCACTTTCCTGACGAAATCGAGCAATCTCCCCATTCTGTTTACAATCCTTTTAGTGGCAGCCGCAGGCTTTTTCCGCGAAGCGAAAATTAATGGCTGGAAAGTATTGATACGACCAGGCCTGACCTTCGCTTTGACCGCCGCCCTCCCCTCTCTGGCCTGGATGATCTGGATGAAGCTGACGTTCGGGGATTTCGGAGGAACGCATTTGAAAATGCAGCGATTGGATTGGACCTATAAACCTTTTACCGAATGGTTTCATCACCCCATTTTCATGCCAAAAGGTTTTTATATTTTTTTCACCGAACTCATGGATAGTTTTTGGCAAGGAGAGTTCTGGTGGCACCGCAAACCAATGACAGTTCCTATCATCGGGAAATGTTATCTCTTCGTTTCAGTGCTCCTCGTAACTACTGCACTGATCAAGGCACGAAACGCCGAGGAAAAAGGACAAGCTTCGAAATTGTATTTCTGCTTCAGCTGCTTTACCGCATCGGTTTTGTTTTACGCGCTGTTGTCGGTGATGTTCGACTTTGGCAACTGTCCCAATCCCTCTCGAGAGCACCCATACTTTGTCTCGGGCCGCCTGATGTCCGGCGCTTTGATTCCGTTTCTGCTGCTGTTTGTCTATGGTTTAAATTCTCTGCTACCACGAAACGACCGGCTGAAATGGTTTGCGCTTGGTGGCTTTCTCCTCTTCATGTCCATTTCAGAGATTGCCACGAATTGGCCCGCGTTTTTCAGCGAGTTCAACTGGTACCATCTCTAAACGCCAAGAAAACGAGCTTAGTTATTTCTCCAGTCAGCGGGGGATTGAATAATTCTTTCTTCGCGCGTTTTGAGATTCTTCAGTTTTCCAATGAGTTCTCCCGTCGGCGTGCGCTCCAACTTCATCGTGTGCGTGGCGTTCATTTCCAGGGCGCGTTTGAACTGCTTATCAGCCTTGGCTGGAGCCAGGGAGTATTCAACCGTGTTGCCCTGAGCACGAAGTTCCTGAATCAGTCGCAACGTTTCCGGACGCAAACTCTCATC
>CBHTTJ010000129.1:0-17679 GCA_966095605.1 uncultured bacterium
TGTTTCCCCCCAGCTCCATCATGGAGTTGTGAGGAAAAAATGTTTTCCCCTCGGCTCCACTTTAGCGCTGGGTTGAAAACCAGTTTACTGCCTACACGCAACTTCGTTCCCAGGTAGAAAAATAGCTTTTCCCCCAACTCCATCATGGGATCGCCGGGAAAAATAGAACGGACGGCAGCGCTGAAATGGCGACCTAAGGAAATTCCTTCCGACCGGAAGATCATAACGTTCAAGGAAACCAAAAACGAAAAACCTCTGAAATCCATTTCGAGACCGATCCGAAAAATCGATTACTCCCCATTGTTAACGCATAATCGGGAATACCTTCGATTAAGTTCTCGCCGGATTGACCACCCCTGCCCTGATGCTAGGCTGTGTATATGGAAATTTACGATCACCCGACTTTCCACATGGCTTGCCAGCAGTTCGATTTGGTCGCTAATTACCTCGATATTCCAGACAAAGACCGGGACCGTCTTAAATACCCCAAACGTTCCATGACCGTCGCTTTGCCAATTCATTGCGATGATGGATCAACGAAGGTTTTCTCCGGTTACCGGGTGCAACATCACCTCACGCTCGGACCGACCAAAGGCGGCTTGCGTTACCACCCAGACGTCACGCTCGGCGAGGTGGCGGCGCTGGCGATGTGGATGAGCTGGAAATGCGCTTTGACCGGTCTTCCCTACGGTGGTGCCAAGGGCGGAATCACTTGCGATCCCAGGAAACTTTCTGTCGGTGAACTCGAGCGACTGACTCGCCGTTACACGCAGGAAATGATTCCGTTTATCGGACCACAAATTGACGTGATGGCTCCCGACATGGGTACAAACGAACAGGTAATGGCGTGGATGATGGACACCTATTCGATGCACATGGGGCATTCTGTTCCGAGCATTGTCACCGGAAAACCAGTCAGCCTAGGCGGTTCCCTTGGTCGGCGTGAATCAACCGGTCGCGGTGTCGGTTATCTTATCAACCGCGCCATGGATACCATTGGATTAAACTCCAGCAGCGCCACCGCGGTGATTCAAGGTTTTGGAAATGTGGGTTCGATCGCGGCTTTTTCCCTGGTGAAATACGGCGTGAAAGTCGTCGGTATCAGCGACGCGTTTGGCGGTCTGTACAATCAGAAGGGAATCGATCTCTGGGAGTTGGAAAAGTATGTCGCGAAAGAAAAGACGGTGGTCGGTTTTCAGGGTGCCGACCCGGTTTCGAATGAAGATTTGCTCGTGCTTCCATGCGACATTCTCGTCCCGGCAGCGTTGGAACGACAAATCACGGAGAAAAATGCGGCGAAGATAAAATGCAAGATTCTCGCTGAGGGGGCGAACGGTCCGACGACACCGGAAGCAGACGCAATTCTCAACGAAAGAGGCGACGTGTTCATTATTCCTGACATTCTTTGCAACGCCGGCGGCGTCGTGGTGTCTTATTTCGAGTGGGTGCAGGATTTGCAGAGCTTTTTCTGGAATGAAAGTGAAGTGATGGACAAGTTGTTCCGGATTCTGGAAGGCGCCTTCACCCAGACCTTGAACATGAGCCGCAAACAAAAGATTTCGATGCGCTTCGCCGCGTTGAGCCTTGGCATTAAGCGCGTGCAGGAAGCGAAGAAGATTCGCGGCTTGTTCCCGTAATGAACTGGCGAAACGCGATTTTGTTTTTTATCGGTGCAGCTTTTCTCATCGCGCACCAGGGATTTGCCGCGACCTATCACGTTGGTCCAAAACAAAAACTGGAAAATATCAGCGATGTTCCATGGGAATCGTTGAAAGCCGGCGATGAAGTTCTGATTGAATGGAGGCCAGAGCCTTACAGGGAAAAGTTCGTCATCTGCCACAACGGAACGGAACGAGCCCCTGTCGTCGTTCGCGGTATCCCGAATGCGACCGGAAAACTTCCCGTGATCGATGGCAACGGAGCCCGCACGCGCAAACAACTTTCTTACTGGGGCGACAGTCGAGGCACCGTGAAGATCGGTGGAGCCACCATTCCCAAAGGTCTCGGCGCGGAATATATTGTGATCGAGAATTTGGAAATTCGCGGCGCCCGTCCACCCTACTCATTCATTACGAGCAAAGGGGAAACTAAACCGTATCATCGCATCGCCGCGGCGCTTTACGTCGAGAAAGCGCATCATCTGACGGTGCGGAACTGCATTCTTACCGACAGCACGCATGGACTGTTCGTCAGTTCGAACAACGAGAGTGTTTCCTCAGATATCCTGATCGAGAAATGTCACATTTATGGCAACGGCATGGAAAAAAGCGGGCAGCACAATATTTATACCGCGGCTGTGGGGATTACTTTTCAGTTTAATCACCTCGGTGCGTTGCGTCCCGGTTGCGTCGGCAATAATTTGAAGGATCGTTCCGCCGGAACGGTGATCCGCTACAATTGGATCGAAGGTGGCGATAAACAACTGGATCTCGTCGATGCCGAGGACAGCGCGATCATTCGCAATGAGCCGTCGTATCGCCGGACTTACGTTTACGGAAATATTTTCATCAAACCGGCCACGGCCGCGCACAATCAGGTCGTTCATTACGGCGGGGACAGCAGCAAAACGGCAAATTATCGCAAAGGAATGCTTTATTTCTTTAACAACACCATTGTTTCGTATCGCAAAGATCCGATGAACCTTTTCTGGCTTTCAACGGATGAAGAGCGCTGCGATTTCCGAAACAACATCGTTTACTCCACGACGAACGGGAAATTTTCTCCAGTGAAAGACAAGGGGATCATTCAACTCTCCCACAATTGTTTACCGGAGCACTGGAACAATTCTGCGATGCCGCGCGAAACGATCAAGGATAATGGAACTTCTTTTAAAATGAGCAACCCGGGATTTGTAAACACAGCGACACAAGACTTCCGCCTCGCGGGGAGTTCAAAGTGCCGCGATAGCTCCAGTGAATTACCAAAAGAACTTTCTACGCTGCTCACCTCGGAATACCTGAAGCATCAAGAGTCTAAACCGAGGGCGAAAGATCAGCGACTCGATGTCGGGGCTTACGAGTACGATGGTAGCCGTTGACTATTGTGCCAATACGTGCCACTTCGGGCGCTTCCAGCTGTCACGAAATCTTTCGAGAGTTGATTCCTTCGCTTTGCCTTCGAGTTCGTAACCATCGAGAAAAGCGACGAAATCAAATTGTTGTTCGGACTTTTTGCTTTGCTCATCGAACTGACGCGCGATTTCGTTCGCGGGCAGGACCGGGCGACCCAGCATTTCGGTTAAGGGAAATTGGAGTCCGTGGAAACCTTGCGCCGGTTCATAAGCTTTGAACACCAATTCGGTGCAGACCAATTCCGCGTCGGTGGTGAAATCGAAATTAAAATCATAAGGACGCCCCGCGTAGTGAAATGCCCGCAGCAACGCCATCGCCTTTTCTATTTTGGGCAACTTCGGACGCAAGACCACCACGGAATCAGCGTCGGCGGCATGTTCCAAAGCCGTAAGCGAAACCCCTTCGCTGATGGCCTCGAGGATCCGAGGGATCCGTTCTTTATCGGGTTCAAGGCTGCGCGAATACGTAATCGGCGACCGGTCCTTCAAAAGTTCTTCGAAGTTGCCACTGCCGACTTTTTGCGAACGCACCCAATCGGCGATGTCGCCGAAAAAGTTCTTTCGCTCCTCCGGCGTGCCGATGTAAAGCGCCGCGTGCGGCCAGAAACCAGGCAATCCCACATTGGACAAATACCATTCGTGACGGATCAGCAACACATCGCCCGGCAACAATTTGTCTTTGAGTTGATCCAATTGCGCCTCGGTAATGAGCGAACGATTACGTCGATAGACTTTGGTATCTCCCATCCATTCGGCGACGCCGGCCTGCACGGGAAACCACGCTTTTTCACCGGCACTACGAACAATCTTTAAAGCATTCTTCGCCGCGAGAATCGGGCCTTTGCCATATCCCATCTTGGCGACGAACTTAACGTCTTCATCAATCCCAAGCCGGAGTTCCGATGCCGCATTTTTGCTCATCGTTAACGCCAGGCCTCGGCTCGCATCAAATTCCGTTGCGGTGGTGATGTTGAGATATTTAAACTTAAGTTTGGCGTAGCTGCCCGCAGGAAGTCCGAGTTCGGGCACAGGTTCATTCAGTATTTTGTCCAGGGTAGGATTGCGTTTTCCGGCTTCGATCAATTCAAGGGTGCAACGGTATTTCGCGAGGAACGCGGCATAGCTGACGAAAAAGGATCTCTCGCGACGTTCACCGGAGAGCATATAAAATTGCGCGTGGTAACGTTCAATCGCGTCGAGCGCCAGAACGTAATCCATGAAACTCTTCCAGGTCTGCCATAGCGCATCTTTTTCTTCGCGCCGACGCAGATCGGTCACCGTGGGGCGGGCGGAAGTGAAAAAGTTGGTTTGCTGAAGTGCAAATTTCGTCGTCGCTTCCAGTCCCTGCCGATAGACCAGCACAGCCTTCACGTCTCCGGCGATCCGTTCGTCCTGTTCCGATTTTTTCAGTTTGCGAAGGGGAGTGATTTCTTTTGCCGAAACTCCGCAGCAAACGACCAGGGAAAGAAATAAGAATGCAATTCGCACGCGACGGATAATGCCAAGACGGCGGCGCAAAGGAAACTACCGTTTGCCAATTTGCAATTCATGCGCCAGCGCCCCGGCGTCGTAGATCTTTTTCAGGGATTCCAGGATCGCGGGCGAACTGACAGAAGTCGCCCTGCCCTGTTTATCGCTGAACGCATAATCCCACGGGAGACTTTGCAGGTTTCCGTCAAAAATGATGCCAACGAATTCTCCCGCGCGATTCAAAACCGGGCTGCCGGAATTACCCCCAATGATGTCGCAGGTGCTGACAAAATTGAATGACGTGTTGAGGTCGAGACGGGATTTCCGTTTCGCCCAGGACGTCGGCAATTCGAATGGCACCTTGTTTTTCATTTCGGCAGAGCGTTCATACAAACCGCGAAAAGTCGTTTCCGCCGGAACCTTCCGTCCGTTTTCCTGGTAACCCGCGACCGCGCCAAACGCCAGTCGCAACGTGCCTGTCGCATCCGGATAACCACTCGTTCCCATAAACACGTTGCGCGATTTAGCAATTGCCGCGTGCGCCTGTTGTTTTGCTTCCACTTGTGCGTCGTAGCTCTTTCGCAACGCCCGGGCCTCCGGATCAATCAAGCGAGCGAGTTCAATCATCGGGTCGTTCGCAGCCGTCACTTCCTTTGCTCCGCCTTCGTATAATTTTTTGCGAAATGCGACATCGCGAACTTTGGTATTCAAAACCAATTCCGCCGCACGTTCCCGTGGTGATTTACCAACCAGGATTTTCTTCAGGAGCGGATCGTTCGCGCCCAATTCCGCGACGGCGAGCGTGAGTGAATCGGCGAGCAAAAGAATTTCCACATCCTCATAGATCGGTTTGGCAGAGAACAGGGCCAACTCGAGCGACGCTTTGCCGGAATCAAAGAACTCCCGCAGTCGTTCGCCATTCGGCTTCGCGAACTCCTCCCCGCCTCTAAGCAACGCGCGGGCAATCTGGAAACTTTCGCAGTTAAATGCCTGCGCCTCCTCCAGCATGGTGTAGCGATGATACTGATCGATGAGGACTTTGGTAGCCTGGTCAATGGTCTTATAGCCTTCAAGGGCTTCGCGATCGCGTGACAACGACGACTCTGTTAGTCGAGAGATGAAAGCAGCTTCCGCTTTTGTTTTTGCGGAGAACAATTCGGGGTCGAGCAATCCTGCGAGGCGTCCATCGAGGGCTTTGCGTCCGTTTTGGGTGCTGAAGAGAAGTTTTTTGGCCCGACGCGCGTTTTCTTCACTGCGCGAACTCCAATTGCTTAAGAGAACTTCACGTTGCTTGAGCAAACCGAGGCGAAAGGGCAACGCGATATCACGCAGACTCGCCAATTCGGTCACCGTCAGCAAACGACTGGTTCTCCCGGGATGACCGGAAACAAAAACAAGTTCCCCATCTTTCGCGCCCGACGCAGAAAATCGAAAAAAGTTTTTAACTTTGATTGGCTTCCCGTTTTCGTAAGCACGGAAGAGACAAATATCCAAATCAAAGCGCGGAAACTCGAAGTTATCAGGATCGCCACCGTAAAACGCAATTTCTGCTTCAGGAGCAAAGACCAAACGAACGTCGGTATATCGTTTGTAGCGATAGAGATGGTAAGCCCCACCCTGCCACAGCGTCACCACATCGGAACGCAAACCGGTCTTCGTCAGGGATTCTTTTTCAATGTCGGCAACGACTTTGCGGCGGGCAAGGACCGCTGTTTCGACATCGGCTCCTTTGGGCAACGCTGCGTTCACTCGGTCCGTGACGTCTTCGATTGAATCCAGCACATTCAGTTCGAGATCGAGGCATTTGATTTCTTCGGCTTCGCTGCGGGCATAGAATCCGTCGCGCAGATAATTCTTTTCTTTCGTGCTGAGCTTTTGCAGGGCGTCAGCGCCAACGTGATGATTGGAAATCAATAAACCATCTTCGCTGACAAAACTGCCGGAGCCGCCCGAGTTCAATCGCACTGAAGATTTTTGCAGATGCTCCAGCCACTCGTCGCTCGGCTCAAATCGATAGCGCTCGCGCAAGGCCTCACGGGGAACCTGATTGTAAAGCCACATGCCTTCATCGGCGAAGGCGGAAAGAGCGGCCACGGAAGCAAAAGCGACAAGCGATTTTAATTTCATGTCAGTTCGAAGCGAATCATTTCAAAATAAGAAGGTATCCGGCAACAGCAATGCGCAGCCAACGAAGCTTCTCGTTGAATGATTGGATTACGATTTTAACTTTCGCGTCGCGTCGACCAAAGCTTTCGCCACGTTGGCTACTTGTTTTGCTTTACGTTCATCTTTCAACGCACCGGTTTCGGTAAAGGCTTCGTGGGCGGCGGAAATAGAAACCTGGTCCGGCATGACAATCACGCCAATGTTTCCGAGCATGGAACGGACGTGCACCAATCCGCGCATCCCGCCGAATCCGCCGGGTGATGCGCTTAATAACGCGGCCGTTTTTCCGCGGAAGCAAACCAGATCCGGTTCGTCGTCGGTCTCGGTTCGTGACGCCCAATCGAGGGTATTTTTCAGCAACGGCGTAATGGAGCTGTTGTATTCCGGCGCGGAAATCAAAAAGCCGTGGTGCTCGCGCATGAGAGCTTTGAATTTCTTTGCGTTCTCAGGCAATCCGCTGGCGTCTTCGAGGTCGCCGTCATAGATCGGCATCGGAAAATCGCGAAGGTCTACCAATGTCACGTCCGCTCCAGCGTCGCGGGCGGCTTGCGCGCCGATTTTGATCAATTTTTTGTTAAACGAAGCGGTCCGGGCGCTTCCGGCGAAGGCAAGAATCTTTGGTGTCATAACCGAGGCAGGTATAGCGGAAATGCCAAGGACGACAAGAGTCGATTCGACGAATTCAGGATAGGCCGACCTCCGACCTCTACTTCTGTCCTTGATTTTCCCCGGAGTATTTTTTTCCGCTTCCCGTCTGATTGAGGGAGATGAAAACTTTATTTGCCCTCGTTTGTTTTTCTGCGGTGGCATTCACCCCGCACTGGTCCTTTGCCCGAGTGAAACTGGTGGCGCTGCCGGAACGCGCTCGTATCAGCATTTCACTGGATAATCCCAACGCCACTCTGGTCGAAGAAGAGCGGCTCATTACGTTGCAGAAAGGTGTAAACCAGGTCGATTTTTCATGGGCCAGCGTCAACATCGATTCCACTTCGATCCAAGTAAGACCTCTTACTCACCCGGAAAAAGTCACCGTCCTCAACACAAGCTATCCACCGAATGAAAACGCTTTGGTTTGGGCGGTGAACAGTCACGAAGCGACCGAAGAACGGTTCCGCATTTCTTATCTCCTCACCGGTTTGAATCGCGAGATCGTTTACAAAGCCGTGGCGCAGCCGGATGAGAAATCCATGGCGTTGCGCAACTACCTGCGTCTGCGCAATAATTCGGGTGAAGATTTTGCCAATGCGGAAATCGGCATCGGTTATGGCGAACGTTTTCAGAAAAATCTGGCACACGAAGAAGTTCTCGAACTCCTTTCGGAAAAAATTGACAACCTGCCGATCAAGAAGTTGCTCACCTGGGACGCAGCGCGTCAACCTTGGGATCCGGAATACGAAAAGAACACCGTGGGCCTTCCGCTCTCCTATGTTTTCACGAACAACCAGCATTCCGCCCTCGGAACACACACCTTGCTTCCCGGCAAAGCGCGGATTTTCCTGAAGACCAAAGATCAACCCTCTGCCTCCGGCGAAGTTGCCACCGATGGCATTGCGTTCACAGGGGAAGACTGGGCGACTCTCACACCCGTCGATCGCGAGATGAAATTATCCATCGGACAAGGCCGCGACGTGAAAGTGGTGCAACGGAAAACCAAAAACGACCGCACCAACATTCGACGCAACGCCGGCAACACCGAGGTCCTTTGGGATACCGACGAAGAATTCAAAATTGAAGTGGAGAATTTCAAAACGGCCGCCGCATCGCTGGTGATTGTCGAACACATTCCAGGCTATTGGAAAATGGTGGAGTCGAGTCATCCGTATGTGAAGAAGAACGCTTTTACCATCGAATTCCCGCTCGAACTCGCAAAACAAACCACCGGGGCCAACAAAACCACGATTCGATTCCAGATCAATCGCTTGAATGTGCAACCGAACGATCAACCGATCAGCGCTGAAACCGACTCCGAATAAAAAAGGAATTTATCCAAATGAAACGTTCTTTTCTCAAAACAATTTGTGTCGCAGGCGCGCTTTTGCTGGCGGTCGCGACGGCTCAGGCCCGCGTTAACGTCGTCAGCCTTCCGCAACGCAATTCAGTGCAGCTGACAATTTATAATTCCGTCGACCTGACCCTCGTTCGCGAAACGCGCTTTCTGACGTTGCGCAAAGGGATGAACAAACTGGAGTTTTTTTGGGCGAATACGTTGATCGATCCGACATCGCTGGAGTTTCGTGCGCTCACGCATGCCGACCAGGTGGAAGTCCTAGACGTCAGTTATCCGCCACGCGTGCAGAACACTTTGGAGTGGCACATTCACAGCGATTTCGCCGGAGAGGCGCAGGTGGAGATCCGTTACTTTACCAGCGGTATCAGTTGGTCGGCTGATTATGTCGCCGAAGCAAACAAACAGGAAAAAGCCATGACGCTTTCCGGCAACGTTCGCGTCACGAATAACAGCGGTGAAGATTACGAAAATGCGCAGGTGCGTCTCGTGGTCGGCGTGGTTCGGCTCGTGGAGGAAATTATTTATCTCGCACAACAAAACAAGCAGGCGCTCCCCGCCACCGCGCCGGCAGGTATGAGTGGCATGTTGCGCAAAGAAGCTCGTCGAGCACTGTTGGAATCCGCGGACAAGGCGAAGGACGAAGAAAAAGCCGGAAGCCGGGCCGATATCATCAAGGAAGGTATTTCGGAATACTTTCTCTACACGGTGGAGGGTCGCGACAATATTTTAAATCAATGGTCGAAACGATTGCCTTCCTTCATCGCCGCGGAGGTCCCGATTGCCAGCTATTACAAGTATGAGAAGGAACGCTATGGCAATCGCGTCATGCGCTATTACAAATTCAAAAACGACACCGCGAGCAAACTCGGTGCGGAGCCGCTGCCCGATGGAAGCGTGAAAGCCCTGCGGGTGGTTTCACAGGACAACGCTTACTCGTTCGTCGGCAGCACCTGGGTGAAATACATCCCGATCGATGAAGCCGTGGAATTGGAACTGGGCGAAGACCGCGAGGTGATGGTGAAACCAACGCTGATGAACTGGCAGAAGACCAATCTGCAATTCGATAATCATGGCAACGTCGTCGGCTGGACCGTCAAGGAAACCTGGGAGATCGAAGTGCAAAATTCGAAGGAAATTGACGTCACGGTGGATGTCCGAAGAAACTTTTCGGGAGATTGGTCGGTTGATACTGCATCCAAGTTCGAGAAGGTCGACGCGAATAAGATCAAGTTTGTCCAACCGCTGAAGGCGCACGAAAAACAGAAGTTTTCCTATACCGTGACCAGTCACTTTGGCACGAATGCGACGCGGTAAAACGCGACGGGAGTGTCGGGCCGGGAAAGACCGTGAAAGGGTTTCCCGGCCCGAATTTTGTACCCGGAAGGACGAGTTCCACGAGTCCCTGGCTGGTTGAGGGCCAAGAATGCCTCGGGGGAGAAAGAATTGGGACTTGCGGGAGCTCGTCCTTCCCAGAAAACAGGTCTCCGCGAAACTTCGCCTCAAAAACAGTGTGGCAATGGTCAAAACGAATCAGAGGGTGACCTTTTTACAACGAAATCCTCTGATCCCCCTTCGCCGGAGAGATTTCTCGAATGGCATTTTACCTTCCTCGCCGCGCCACCATTTTTCCAGAATGATTCTTTTACCAACGCGCTCGCAGGAGAGATTTTCGCGATCAAAAGTTCCCAAACTCGCCAGCAGCGGACTTTTTCACGATGAATTTCTCCCTTCCGAGCCAGCAGCACCTTTTTCCGGAATGAAATTTTCCAAAACTGGCGCGACGGGCGCATTTTCAGGATAAAATTTTCCAGGATAAGCGTACCGGGCTCGTTTCGTGATTGGAATTGCACGAATTTCTCAGTACCAGGTCCGTTTCGTGACTGGTTTTGCACCAAATTCTCGGTACCAGCCCCGTTTCGTGATCAGAATGGCACTAAAATCTGTCTCCCCCTCCGTTTCGTGATCATTTTTGCACCAAATTCTCAGTACCAGACCTGTTTCGTGATTGGAATGGCACGAAGATCTCGGTACCAGGACGTTTTCGTGATTATATTTTCACCAAAAAACGGTACCAGGTCGTTTTCGTGACGAGTTCATCACCAAAAAACGGGGAAATATCCCGTTTTATCCTGAAATTGAACCTTTTTCGTGAGAAAACCTGAAAATCAGCATCAAAAAGGGCTAGCTCGCTAATCTTCGACCTGTGCCGGAAACATTCGGCATCTCCCGCCAGAAACAAAAGTTTTTCGACAAGGAAAAGGGCCTTTAGCAGGAAAATACTTCTGTAAAAGCTTCACAAGGCAGTCATTTGTATCTTTCGACGTCATTTTTGCCCTGAATAAGGGGCGATAAAACCCGGTTTTAAAGCTTTCAGCTTGTTTAAACGCTCCCCATCAACACTTTAAGTGATTCCAAATCGATTATTTCATTTGACCGGTTTAGTAATTCCCCCTAAAACACAACACGCAATATCCCTGACGTGCAGGCGACGCAAAGGAACAGGACTTTGGCCGGGAAACAAACCAAAGTGCCTTCGCGGCGACTCCATTCCTCACGTTTCATGGACTCAACTGGAACTGGTTTTTTGGTCGTATTATGGCGATTTTGGACAGGATTGATTTGATGGAGTTGGCAGAGGTGGCGAAAGACCATGGCTACGAGGCTTCGGCTATCGCGCAACATTTGCATGTCTCTGAAAGACATTTGCGGCGGCATATTCGGGCCACCATGGGATGCGCTCTGGGCGTGTGGCTGGACGAACGTCGCCTGACGGATGCGATTCCCCTGCTCCGTTCGAATCGCACTTTGAAAGAGGTCGCGAGCGATCTTGGTTTCAAGCAACAGTCCCACTTCACCCGCAAATTTAAAAACCGCTACGGAATCGCGCCGTCAGAGTTCAACAGCCTGTATGCGAAGGTTTGGGGGCGGTATACGGGAATTCCCCGAAACAGAAAGACGGGCGCATAACTCCGCGGGCGCTTTCACCCGCAGACTCAACCTTTGAAATCTTTTCGAAACGTGCTTAAATAAGGGCGTTTCAGGCGACGCCAATTCAGGGAAACCAGGGTCGCTGGACGAAAAGATTGAAAAGCCCGGTTATACCAGCAAACGAGCGCGCGCGCCTGGCGGTTCTGCGCAGCTACCGTATTCTCGATACTCCCACCGAAGAAATTTTTGAGGAGATTACCCGACTCGCCTCTGCCATCTGCGGAATGCCGATTGCCATGGTCACCCTGGTGGACAAGAACCGACAGTGGTTCAAATCGAAGGTTGGCATCGAGGCTACTGAAACACCCCGAGAACTCTCCTTTTGTGCGCACGCGATCAACGACCCGGAAAAACTGATGGTGGTTGAAGATACTTTAGAGGACGAACGGTTTGCTGATAACCCCCTCGTAACGGAAGATCCGCACATTAGATTTTACGCGGGCGCACCCTTGCTGACGCCTGAAGGCATGGCAATTGGAACGTTGTGCGTGATCGATCGCATGCCACGCTTCCTGACACGAACACAGGAGGATGCATTAAGAGTTTTAAGTCGGCAGGTGATGTCGCAATTGGAATTGCGACGAACGATCCAGGAACTGGCGCAACTTTCCACCCTGCAAAACGCGGTGTTGAACGCGGCCAATTACGCGATCATTTCCACAGATACGCGGGGCGTTATTCTCACCTTTAATACAGGCGCAGAACGCTTGTTGGGTTATCGCGCCGAAGAAGTCATTGGAGAGAAGAACCTCGCTTTTTGTCATGATACCAACGATCTCGTGCGACGATCGCGCGAACTTTCCTGGGAATTGGGGCGTGCGCTGGAAATTGGTTTTGAAACGTTGGTCGCAAAAGTTGCTCCTGGTCACGCGGACGAGCAGGAGTGGACCTACGTTAAGAAAGATCAAACCGCCTTTCCGGTTCGGCTTTCCCTCACGGCGCTGACAGACGACAAAGGAACCATCACGGGCTATCTCGCGATCAGTTCTGATATCACCGAACAAAAGCGGTTGGAAACGGAACGTGTTGCTTTCAGTAAACTCGGCCAGAAGATGAGTAGCGCCGTCACGACCCAGGATGCTGCGCAGGTGATCATTGAAGTGGCGGACGAACTTTTCTCCATTGATGCCTGTTTCCTCGATTCCTATTCGCAGGAACGGAATGAGATGAAGAAGCTTCTTTACCTGGACACCATCGATGGCAAGCGAGTACCGATCCCGGGTGTTTCGGAGGAACTGAAGCCCACGCCCATGGCGGAGAAAATTATCCAGGAAGGCGCTCAATTGATCCTTCGCAAGCCGGAGGCGCCTAACGCAGATGGAGTCTCCTTGTCACCAGCAGGAAACAAATCAAAACGCGCCGCTTCTTTGATGTTTGTGCCGATTCGTTTCCGGGCCCAGCTGGTCGGCATTTTGTCGCTCCAGAGTTACACACCAAATGCCTATACGGAAAACGATCTGGACCTGTTGCAGGCCCTGGCAGATCGAAGCGGTGGCGCTCTGCAACGAATTTGGATCGAAGATGAATTGCGCGCGAGCGAAGAGCGTTATCGCGATCTTTTCGATCACAGCAACGACCTGATTCAAAGCATCGACATCCACGGCAAATTTCTGTTCGCCAACCCGGCGTGGCATCGCACCCTGGGATATTCCACGGAAGACCTTCGTCAGAAGACATTCTGGGACATTGTCTCACCGGAAAGGCGCGAGGCCTGTCAGCAGGCATTTCGGGATTTGTTGACCGGACAGGACATCGAATCGATCGAAACCCAATTGGTAGGCAAGGATGGACGGAGATTGTCAGTGGTCGGCAGCGCGAGTTGCCACTACGACCCGGACGGGTTCACCGCCTTGCGATGTACTTTTCACGACATTACGGAGCGCAAAAAATTTGAGGCGGAGCTCGCCAAAGCACGCGATGCAGCGCTGGATTCAGCACGCTTGAAATCAGAGTTCCTCGCCAACATGAGTCATGAAATCCGCACCCCCATGAATGGCGTGATCGGCATGACAACACTTCTCCTGGAATCGAAACTCGACGAGCAGCAGCGAGACTTTGCGGAAACTATTCGTTCGAGCGCAGAAAATCTGCTCACGATTATCAACGACATTTTGGATTTTTCGAAAATCGAGGCTGGAAAGCTTTCTTTCGAAATATTGGATTTCAATCTGTTGGAATGCGTCGAGGAAACAGTCGCCTTCTTTTCAGAACCAGCGCGTCGAAAGAAAATCGAACTGGCCGACTGCGTTCAGTCCAATGTTCCCCTGCGGCTGCGCGGCGATTCGGGCCGCCTGCGACAGGTGCTGAACAACCTCCTCAGCAATGCCATCAAATTCACTGATAAAGGTGAAGTCGCGCTGACGGTTTCAAAAATTAATGAGACCGACAAACATGCGGTAATTAAATTTGAAGTGCGGGATACAGGGATTGGCATCTCGCGCGAGGTGCAAGCGAAGCTGTTCCAGGCCTTCCAGCAGGCCGACGGTTCGACCACGCGCAAATATGGCGGCACGGGACTTGGCCTCGCTATTTCCAAACAATTGGTCGAGCGGATGGACGGATCCATTGGTGTGACGGGCGATGTCGGAAAAGGTTCTACATTCTGGTTCACGGCGGTTTTCGAAAAACAAACAAGCCATGCGGAACCCGAGATTGAGTTGGATTTCTCAGACTATCGCGTTCTCGTCGTCGATGACAACGCTACGAACCGGGAAATCCTTCAACACTATCTCAATAGCTGGAAGATCGAAAATACCAGCGCGGCGAGTGGCGAGGAAGCGATTCAGTTAATGCGCATCGCGGCCGAAAACAAAAAGCCATACCGCCTCGCGATTCTCGACCTCCAAATGCCGGGCCTCGACGGGGTATCTGTCGCCGCGCAAATCAGGGGCGACCCAGAGTTGGCGGAAACACGCTCGATCCTGTTAAGTTCCCTCGGTCATTCCTACCAACCGGCCACATTGAAAGAGATGGGCATTGAATTTTGCCTCGTCAAACCAATCCGCAAATCAAGGCTGTTTGATACGATGGCATCGCTGGCGAGTCGCACGGTGGTTCCTGTTCCCAAGGGAGTCATTGCCGAACCGCTTCCGATTTCTCCTACTAAGTCCAATCTCCGCGTTTTGTTGGCGGAAGATAATCCGGTGAATTGCAAAGTCGCGATTGGCATGCTGAAGAAGATTGGTTACCAGGCCGACACGGTTGGCACCGGCTTGGAAGCATTGCAGGCGCTCGAGAAGGTTCCTTATGACGTGGTGCTGATGGATTGTCAGATGCCCGTCATGGACGGATACGAAGCCACTGGAAAAATTCGGCAGTCAGAACAGAGTTCTCCGAGAAAGACAGTCATTATCGCAATGACCGCCAACGCCATGGAAGGCGATCGAGAAAAATGTCTGGCGGCAGGCATGGACGATTATCTTTCCAAGCCGGTAAACCTGAATGAACTTCACGGTGTGTTACAGAAGTGGGAACTGCATCTGGCGGGTGAGCCAGTGCCGGTTTCAGAAATCAAAACCCCGACAGCGCCAGCGCCGGTAGTTGATTGCCCCGTGGAAATGGAACGTCTCCAGGACCTCGCAGACAATGACCCTGCTGCATTGAAAGAACTGGTTACTTTTTACCTGCAACAGACTAATGAACAATTCGCGCAATTAAAGGTTGCGATCACCGCCGGGGACGCTAAACAAATTGGCGCGCTTGCGCACAAAGCGGTCGGCTCAAGCTCAACCTGCGGTATGAAGCGAATTGTTCCGCCTCTCCGCGCCCTCGAAGCAACAGCCCGCAGTGGCAACCTGGCAAACGCCGGAGCACAGTTTGAGCAGGTTTGCGCTGAGTTGAAACTGATAGAAACCTTTTTTGCCCAAACAAAATAGTTATGCCTGATTTTGATTCTGTTCAAAAAAATTTCCGCAATACGTTGAAGAAGATCATCCTGATTGAGGACGATCCCGTGGTCGCGAAAGTTTATCAGTCCAAGTTGGAACGGGACGGCTATAACGTTGCCACCGCCGCTGATGGGCAGGAGGGTTTTTACCTCGTTTATGAAACGCGTCCCGACGCCGTGCTGCTCGACTTGATGCTACCGAAGATGGATGGCCTCCAGATCTTGAAAAAATTCCGCGCGCAAAAACAATACGAGAATCTGCCGATCCTGGTCTTCACCAACGAATTTGCCAATGACCTGACTCGCGAGGCCAAAGGCGCTGGAGCAACCGAGATTTTCGACAAGAACAAAATTGCGCCTGAAGATATTCTAAAGGCGCTCGGACGCATTTTCTTCAAACAAACCGAAGCCAGAAAAGAAGCAGAAGCCGCTGCCGAAAAGGCAAAATTCGAACCCACTCCTGTGGTGCAGGAAGCGGACGAACTGGTGAAAACTTTTCTCGCCAACACTGCCTCCACGGTAAATCGCTTGCGGGAGACTTTGGTTCGAGTCATTCGACAGAAAGAACGCGCACAGCAAGTCGCCACATTGACGGAGCTCCTGCAGGCAGCGCACTTGATTGCCGGCAGCGCCGGAGCGGTAGGCCAGAAAAAAATTGCCCAATCAGCTGCCGCTGTGGAAGCTTACCTGCACGATCTTTCGAGCAAGCCTGATGACATTAATCCCTCCTCCATTCGCACCATTTGCCAGGCAGTCGATTTTCTTTGTTCTCTCCTGAAAGAAGCGAAAGAAGTCCCGACCTCCGAAGAAGCCGGCTTGATTCTCATCGTCGATGACGAACCCCTTTCGCGTCGCGCCGCAAAAGTGGCCATGGATCGGGCCCAGCTTAAATCTGTTTGCCTTTCAAACCCGACCACAGCTTTGCAGGTTCTCGCGGAAAACGCTTTTGACCTGATCATTCTGGATGTGCAAATGCCCGAAATGGATGGCTTCGAACTTTGTCAAAGACTTCGAGGCTTGCCCGCACACAAGAATACGCCCGTCATTTTCGTCACCAGCCTGACAGATTTTGAAACCCGAACGAAATCGACTGCTAGCGGCGGTAACGAATTCATCGCAAAGCCCTACCCATTCATGGAGCTGGCGCTCAAGGCATTGATTTCTTTGAAACGCAGCAAGGCCTGACGCCGATCACTTCAGCTTCGGTAAGAGTGGTTCCAAAAGATCTGCCAATCTGCCGGCGATCTGTTCGTAGCCCGCTTCGTTGGGATGAATTCTGTCGGACATCTTTCCCGGTGAACCCAAGACACCATCGAGGATATCGGGCACATACATCGTGTGCTCTTCTTTGGCCAGCTTTTTGAATTTTCCGTCATTGGAGTCGAATACAGAAACACTGTGGACGCCAATCAGCACAACGAACGATCCATCCCGCTGAAATGCCCGGATGATCTGCCGGAGATTCGAAACCATGTCCTCTGCCGAAAGATGCTGGAGTCCATCGTTCCCCCCAAGACAGAGAAGCACCACGCGCGGATGAATTTCGAGCGCCGCATCGAGACGCTTTAAGCCATCGGCCGTGGTGTCACCAGCAACGCCGAAATTCCGAATCGGCACATTTAATTTCTTCGATAAAAAAGCCGGATAATCACTCCCATCAGCCGCACCGAAACCAGAAGTGAGACTGTCGCCATAAGCAATCCAACCGCCGGTGGCAGTGGGCGGGAAATTCTTGTAGGAAACGGTTCGAAAGAATCTAAAGCCGCCCCAAATCAGAACTACGACAGCAAGAAGGATAAGAAACTTCTTCATAACGGACTCAGAATCGCAGAAACGGATCACAAAACAAAGAGTGTTCCAACGCCTTATTAACCGGTTCTAGAAACCCAGAACTCCGGTCTGCGTAACCTGAATTAGCATTGAGTAACAACTTTCCGTCGCGGGAAACTCCGACTTTATGACCGAAGACCCATTTTCCCTGCCGGAAAACTCGCACCTTGGCATCGAGTAGCTATTTTCCATGGCCGAAAACTTCCCCATTACGCTCAAGGAGCCATTTCCCGCTCCGGAAAACTCCCGCATTACCGTATG